>NZ_JODF01000047.1:0-90042 GCF_000717945.1 Streptomyces sp. NRRL S-920 | reverse complement strand
GCCAGACCCAGGGGCCCGCCCCCGCCCCCACCTCCGACCGCCCGCGCCAACGCGTCCTCGTGGCCGCCCCCGTGGCCGCCGGCGCCCTGTGCTGGCTCTACGTCATCAAAGTCGGCGGCGACTTCATGCACGGGCGGATGTTCCTGCCGGGGCTGCTGCTGATGCTGCTGCCCGTCTTCCTCGTGCCCGTCACGCGCGCGTGGACGATCGTCGTCGCCGGGATCGCGGTGTGGGCCGTGGCATGCGCATCGGTGCTGCGGGTGCCGTACGAGGGGCGGATCGGGCCGGCCGGTGTCGCGGACGAGCGCGGGGTGTACGTACAGCAGAACGCCGCCCCGCACCCCGTGCACCACGACTTCGCGGGGCAGCCCGGCAACAGGGCGTATGCCGGGCTCGTACGCAAACGGGTGCGGTCCGGCGCGCCCACGCTGCTGCTCGCCCACACCCCCGTCCCTGCCGCCCGGCCCGGGGTGACGGGGATCTACAACACGCTCGGCTTCAGCGGGTCCGTCATCCCGCTGTCCGGCGCGGCCCTCGATCCCATCGGGCTCGCCTACCCCCTGGCGGCGCACTCGGAGGGCTTCAACGGTCGCGTGGGGCACGACAAGCGACTGCCGGACGAGTGGATCGTCGCCGAACGCGGTGTCGCCGACGGCCTGCCTCCGGGGCTGGACCCCGCCCGCGTCGACGCGGCCCGCCGCGCCCTGCGGTGCGAGCCGTTCGCCGAGCTGCGGGCGGCGACGCGCGCGCCGATGACGGCCGGGCGGTTCTGGCGGAATCTGACGGGCGCGGTGCGGCTCACGTCGTTCCGGTTTCCGAATGACCCGGTGCGGGCGGAGCGGGAGCTGTGCCGGTAGCGGGCCACGGCCCGGCCGCGCGGCGCGGCGCGGTCAGGTCGCGTACCCGCCTGCTCTGTACGGCGCGGCACAGCGCGGCTCCCGCACGATCACCGCGCCGCACGATCACCGGGGCTACCCTCGCCCAATGAGCCTGGAATGGGAGCAAGTCGTAGTCGACGCGGCGGACCCGGGGGCGCTGGGGCGGTGGTGGGCCCAGGCCCTCGGTTGGGTGGTGGTCGAGGACTCCGCCGACGAGTGCGAGATCAGGCCGGCGCCCGACCGGCTGCCGGGCCTGCTCTTCGGCCGGGCGGCGGAGCAGGAGACGGTGGAGCGGACGGAGAAGAACCGGCTGCACCTGGACTTCCGTCCGGACGACCGGGACGCCGAGGTCGCCCGCCTCCTGGCCCATGGGGCCCGGCACGCCGACATCGGTCAGACCGGCGACGAGCCGTGGGTCGTACTGGCGGACCCGGAGGGCAACCCATTCTGCGTGCTCGGCCCGCGTCGGAACTGAGGCCGACGCGGCCACCCGAAGCGCCACCCCTCCGCTCGCCGCGTCCTTGGCTCACCACGCCCCTCAACTCACCACGTCCTTCCGCGCGAACCCCCGGAACGCCAGCGCGAACAGCACCAGCGCGTACGTCACCGAGACCGCCGCCCCCTGGATCATGCCGCCCCACTCGGGGCGCGGCTGAATGACGTCCGCCCAGGCGAACTGCCAGTGCGCGGGCAGGAAGTCCCGCCAGTCGCCGAGCGCGGTGACGGCGTCCAGGACGTTGCCGACGATCGTGAGGCCGACCGCGCCGCCGACCGCGCCGAGCGGGGCATCGGTCTTCGTCGACAGCCAGAACGCGAGGCCCGCGGTGACCAGTTGGGAGACGAAGACGTACGCGACGGCTATCAGCAGGCGCTGCGCCGCCGTGCCCGCGGGCAGCTCGCCGCCGGTGGGGATCTCCAGCGGCCCCCAGCCGTAGGCCACCGTGCCGATCGCCAGCGCGATGAGCGGGAGCAGCACCATGGCGGCGGCGCTGAGGGCGAGCGCCACGACGAGCTTGGACCACAGCAGGCGGGCCCGCGGCACGGGCGCCGCCAGCAGATAGCGCAGGGACGACCAGCTCGCCTCGGAGGCGACCGTGTCCCCGCAGAACAGGGCGACGGGGATGACGAGGAGGAAGCCCGCCGAGACGAACAGGCACGTCGCCGCGAAGTTGGCCGCGGACGCCGTGGCCGTGTCCATCAGCGTCACCTCGCTGTTGCGCTCCCCCGGTGAACCGGCGACGGCGAACGCGATCACGAGGACGACGGGCAGCAGCGCCATGATCCCGCCCATCACGAGCGTGCGCCGGCGCTTCAGCTGGCGGGCCGCCTCGACCCGCAGCGGCAGGGTGCGTCCGGCGCGGTAGCCGGGCGCGGTGGGGCGCTCCAGGGTGGGGGCGCTCATGCGGTGCCTCCGATCAGGGTCAGGAACGCGTCTTCGAGGCGGCGGTGCGGGCCCATGGACTCCACGGGCACTTCCAGGCGCACCAGTTCGGGCAGGAGGCGGGCGGCGCTCCCGCTCGGTGTGCCGTCGAGGCGTATCAGGAGGCCGTCGTCGGCGCGCACCGCGGAGGCGACGCCGGGCAGCGCGGCGACCTTGTCGAGCAGCGGGTCGGAGATGGCCGCCGCGAGCCCTACGAGGAGCGTGTCCCCGGAGCCGACGATCTCCGCGACCGGGCCCGCCTGGACGAGGCGGCCGCGGTCCATGACGACCAGGTGCGTGCAGGACTGCTCGACCTCGGCGAGGAGGTGGCTGGAGACGATGACCGTGCGCCCGCCGCGGGCGTAGCGGATCATGACCTCCCGCATCTCGCGGATCTGCGGCGGGTCGAGGCCGTTCGTCGGCTCGTCGAGGATCAGCAGGTCCGGCAGGCCGAGCATGGCCTGGGCGATGGCGAGGCGCTGCCGCATGCCCTGGGAGTACGTCCGTACCGCGCGGGACAGGGCGCTGCCGAGTCCGGCGATCTCCAACGCCTCGTCCAGGTGGGCGTCTTCGGCGGGGCGGCCGGTCGCCTTCCAGTACAGCTCCAGGTTCTCCCGGCCGCTGAGGTGCGGCAGGAAGCCGGCGCCCTCGACGAACGCGCCGACCCGGGAGAGGACGGGCGCCCCGGGCACGATCGCCTGTCCGAAGACGCGGATCTCGCCCGCGTCGGGCCGGATCAGGCCCATGAGCATGCGCAGGGTCGTCGTCTTGCCCGCGCCGTTGGGTCCCAGAAGGCCGAGGACCTGGCCCTTCTCGACGCGGAAGGAGACGTCACGGACGGCGTACCGGTCGCTGGACCCGGCGTACCGCTTGCTCAAGTCGGTGATCCGGAGCGGCACTTCGGCGAGGGCGGGGTCGGGGGCGGGGGCCGTCGTCCTGCGGCGGCCGGTGATCAGCAGGCCGAGGGCGATGACGGCACCCGCGACCGGCAGCCACCACACCCAGGAGGGCAGGGGCGCGGCGCCGGTCCTCAGGCCGGGAGCCGTCGGCACCTCCAGGTCGCCCTTGAGCGAGACGGTGTATGTGGCGGGGTCGGCGGGGGACGCGTACCCGAGGTCGGTGGAGGCGAGGGCGAGGCGCAGGCGGTGGCCCTTGCGCACCTCGTGGTCGATGGCGGGCAGGCGCAGCTCGACGTCCTTGCCGTCCTTGGCGCCCTCGATCCGCACCGGGGCGACCAGCTGGGAGGGCAGGACCTGCTGCTTTCCGCCGGGCCCGACGTCGTACACCTTGGCGAAGAGCACCGCGTCCTCGCGGGAGGACTTCACATGGGCCCGGACCGTCGGCGTACCGGTGATCCGCAGGTCCTCACTCAGCGGCTTCGACATGAATGTGGCGTTCTGTCCGGGGATGTCCAGGGAGACGCCGACGCCGAGGGAGGTGAGGCGGGAGAGGCCCCTGCCGCCGAGGCCGGGGAGGGTGGAGACGGCGGGCGGGCTGGCGCCCGCGGGGTTGTCGAACGTCCGCTCACGCCCGGCGAGCGGCACCGCGCGCCGGCCGCTCTCCAGGCCGGGGTAGGTGTCCGCGCTCGCGCCCCGCAGCCGGGCCGCCCCGTCCGTGGAGTCGACGCCCCCGGTGCGGGTGACGCGGAACGCGGGCCCGGTGTCGGCGCTCTTGTCGCCCTTCAGATAGCGGTCGAACCACGCGCCGACGCGCTTTTCGACGCGCCCTCGCTCGGAGTCGCCGCCGTCGTGGCCGCCCGCGATCCAGTCGACGGCCACCGGCGCGCCGTTGGCCCGGACCGCCCTGGCGATGGCGTCGCCCTGGCCGAGCGGGAAGAGGGAGTCGGTCTGGCCCTGGGCGAGGAACGTCGGCACCTTGATCCGGTCGCCGACGGCGGCCGGGCTGCGCGCGGCGAGCAGCTCGCGCGCCTTCGCGTCGGGCTTCCCGGCGACGGCGACCCGGTTGTACATGTCGCACAGCCGCTTCTCGAACCGCTCGCAGCCGCCCCCGGTGTTGATGAAGGAGCCGGCCCACAGCTTCTTGAAGACGCCGTCGGGGAACAGCGCGTCCGCGAGGTTCCAGTAGGTGATCTGGGGGGCGATCGCGTCCACCCGCCGGTCGGTCCCGGCGGCGAGCAGCGACACCGCGCCCCCGTACGACGCCCCGGTGACGCCTACGCGCGGGTCGCCGTCCTTGTCGAGCCGCACCTCCGGCCGCTTCGCCAGCCAGTCGATCAGCTTCGAGACGTCGGCGACCTCGCCCTTGGGGTCGTTCAGCCCGATCTTTCCCGTGGACTTCCCGAAGCCGCGCGCGGACCAGGTCAGTACGGCATAGCCGTCCGCCGCGAGGTCCTCGGCCTGCTCGCGCACGTCGTTCTTGCTGCCGCCGAAGCCGTGGCCGATGAGGACGGCGGGGCGCTTGGCGGCGGGGTCCCCCGCGGTGAAGTAGGAGGTGTCGATCTTCGCGCCGCCGGCGTCGAGCGTGCCGTCGGAGCGGTGCACGGACGGGCCGTCGTCCGAGGCGACCGCCGTCCAGGTGCCCGCCCCGGCGAGCACCACGACGGCGGCCGCGGCGGCGAGCAGCCGACGTGGCCCGCGCGGTCCGGGGAGCCTGGGCCTGGGCAGTCGTAGATCCATGCGACCACCGTACGGGCGGCGACTGACAAGCGGGGCAGCCGCCGGTGTGAACTGTCCTGCCTCCCCGGGGAGTAGACTCCGCGTCCCGCGTACCACGATCGTGGTACGCATGGAGATCCGATCCGCGGCCTCCGCCGCCGAGGTGACCGCCGCCGAGCACCTCTTCGACGGCCCCGCCCGCCCCGAGGCGACCCGCCGCTTCCTCGACAGCCCCGGCCACCACCTCCTGCTCGCGTACGAGGAGGGCAGCGGCACCCCGGTCGGCTTCGTCAGCGGCGTCGAGACGGTCCACCCCGACAAGGGCACGGAGATGTTCCTGTACGAGCTGGACGTCGCCGAGGGCTTCCGGCGCCGCGGCACGGGACGCGCCCTGGTCCGGGCGCTGGCGGCGCTCGCGCGGGAGCGGGGGTGCGCGGGCATGTGGGTCGGCGTGGACACGGACAACGAAGCGGCGCTCGCGACCTACCGTGCCGCGGGCGGGACGGACGAGGGGCGCTTCGTCTCGGTCGGCTGGGACTTCGGCCCGGAGAGTCCGGAGAGCGGGGAGGACGCACCGCGTCAGGGGTGAATAGAGTCTTCACCTATGACATCCCGGGATTCCCTCGCCACCGGTCAGCGCTCGCTCGGTGACCCGTCCGTCCGTTTCCCCCTGTGGCCGCCGCTCACCGCGGGCTGCCCGGTGACCAGCAACGACAGCGTGTCGTACCCGGTCGAGGTCGACTACGCCTACGACAAGGTCCCCGCCGGTCTCTTCACCACCGCGCCGGGGCAGCCGCGCGGCCACGAACGCTGGGCGCCGCTCCTGCCGCCACTGCACGCCCCCGGCCTCGGCGAGGGCGGCACGCCGCTCGTGCCGCTCGGCGAAGGCCTGTGGATCAAGGACGAGTCCCGCAATCCGACCTGGAGCCACAAGGACCGCATCAACCGCGTCACGGTCAGCGCGGCGGTCGGGGCGGGTGCGGAGGGCATCGTCGTCGCCTCGTCCGGCAACCACGGCGCCTCCGCGGCGGCGTACGCGGCGCGGGCGGGCCTGCGCTGCGTGGTGCTCTCGTCGGCGGGGACGCCGCCCGCGGTCGACGCCTTCCTGCGGGCGTACGGAGCCGTCGTGCTGCCGGTGCCCTCCGACGCGCGATGGCCGCTGCTGCGGCGGATCGCGGAGCGGTTCGGCTACCACCCGGTCAGCAATGTGACGCCCACGCACACCGGGCACGCGTTCGGGCCCGAGGGCTACAAGACCCTCGCCTACGAGATCCACGCCGAACTCGGCGTCCCCGCGGCGGTGTTCCTGCCCACCGGCTACGGCGAGCTGCTCTTCGGCGTGTGGAAGGGCTTCGCGGAACTGGTCGCTCTCGGTGTCGCCGACCGGGTGCCGCGCCTGTACTCCTGCGAGCCCGCCGCCGGGGGCCCGCTGGCCGCGGCGCTGCGGGACGGGCTCCCGGCGGCCACGGTCCCGGTCGGCGAGACCGCGGCCTACGCGATCGGCTCCTCGGTCGGCGGCTACCGCGGGACCCTCGCCGTCCGGGAGAGCGGCGGCGCGGCGCTGCTCGTCTCCGACGCGGAGATGTCCGCGGCGCGTGCGGAGCTGGCGGGGGCCGGGCTCTGGGCGGAGTTGTCAGCCGCAGCAGGGCTCGCGGGGTACCGGCAGCGGGGCGGCCCGGCGTCCGCCGAGGGACCCGTGGTGTGCGTGTCCACGTCGAGCGGCTTCAAGGACCGTGACCTGCTGGTCGGGGGCGGGTCCGCCGAGGTGGATCCGGAGGACTGGGCGGAGGTGGAGCGACGGGTTGAGCGGGGCTGAGCAGGGCTGAGCGGTTCAGCCCTGCCCGTCCTCCGGCACACTCACCAGCCACCGCGTGTCCCGGCGCGGCCGCAGGTACAGCGCCCAGTACAGGGTGGCCACGAGCACGATCCCGCCGGTCCACACCAGGTACTGCGTCTCCTGCTGGCTCAGCACGTACGCGAGTACGGCGATCAGCACCACCGGCACGGCCGGCCACAGCGGCATCCGCCAGGCCGCGCCGTGCCCGTGGGAGCCCCGCCGGGCGAGCAGCGCGGCGACCGCCACCAGGAGGTACATGCCGGTGACGGAGACGCCGGTCACCCCGTACAGCGTGTCCAGGTTGACGAAGCACAGGAGTGCGCCGGGGACGCCGACCAGCAGCGTGGCCACCCAGGGGGCGCCGGACGCGCCGAGCTTGGAGAGCGCCTTGTTCACCGGCGTGGGCCAGGCCTTGTCCCGCGCGGAGGCGAACAGGACGCGGGAGTTCTGGATGACCATGACGATGCCCGCGTTGACGATGGCGAGGGCCACGCAGAGGCTGACGAACGTACCGACCGCCGAGTTGGACCAGGCGGTGACCATGGCGCCGATGTCGCCCTCGGTCAGGGCGCTGAGGCTCTCGGCGCCCATGGTGATCGCGACGACCGGCACCAGGATGATCACGGCGGAGATGCCGAGGGTGGCGAGGACCGTGCGCGCGACGTTGCGGCGCGGGTTCTCCAGCTCCTCGGAGAGGTAGACGGCCGTGGAGAAGCCCTGCGTGACGAAGAGGGCGATCGCGAGGCCCGAGACGATGAGCATGGCCGTGACGGTGTCGACCCCGCCGGACCCGGAGCCGGATCCGGACGCCACCGACAGATCCACCAGGCTGCCCGGTCCGCGCTCGGCGTGGGCGAAGCCGAGGACGGCCACGACGCCCGCCGCGACGACCTCGAGGACGAGGAAGATGCCGGTGATCCACGCGTTGGCGCGCAGGTCGAGCAGGCCCGCGAGGGTGGCGCAGATCATGACGCCCGCGCCCGCGTAGGACGGGTCGAGGTGGACGAGGGGCGCGAGGTAGTCGGCGGTGCCCATGGCGATGACGGGCGGCACGATCATCACGACGAGCAGGGACAGGACGAAGACCAGCCAGCCCGCGAGGCGCCCCGCCATGGTGGAGACCATCGCGTACTCGCCGCCCGCGCTGGGGATGAGGGTGCCCAGCTCCGAGTAGCAGAACGCGACGCCCACACAGAGCAGCGAGCCGATCGCGATGGTGAGCGCGGTGGCGGTGCCGAGTGAGGAGAAGAGGTCGGGGACGACCACGAAGAGCGTGGAGGCGGGCGTCACGCAGGACAGCGTGAGGAGGGTGCCGCCGACGACGCCGATGGAACGCTTGAGCTTCTGGGGACGGCCCGGATCGGCCAGGGCCGCCGGGGGCGCGGCGGTGGGCGGGGGAAGCGGGCGGAGCGTGTCGGTCATGAAGCGCGATTCCGATCGACTGGTACGGCAGGAGATGCGGGGGAGCCCTATCGCCTCCGAAGGCTGTCGAGCTGGGTCTTTCTGTGGCTCCCGGCGCGTCATCGAACCCCGGCGATATCCGGAACGTCAACGGTCATTTACCTACGGAATCCGCAGCCGAGCCGCACCCCAAGTCGCCTCGCATTCCCAAGAGTTTGCCCACCAGGGCCACAATGAGCATGCCGCCAGCGGATATGACCTTGATATTGCAGGCACATGAACACAGGTGCTTTAGCTGCCCGAATTGCACCCTGTGCACGGGAACCGCAAGAGCGGCGTCAAAAAAGAATCAGGGCCGTCCGGATACCGGACGGCCCTGCTCTACGTACAGTCACACGTCGGCGACTCAGTGGTTGCGCGGGAAGCCCAGGTCCACCCCGGCCGGCGCGTCCGACGGGTCGGGCCAGCGCGTGGTGACGACCTTGCCGCGCGTGTAGAAGTGCGTGCCGTCGTTGCCGTAGATGTGGTGGTCGCCGAAGAGCGAGTCCTTCCAGCCACCGAACGAGTGGTAGCCCACCGGCACCGGGATCGGCACGTTCACGCCGACCATGCCCGCCTCGATCTCCAGCTGGAAGCGGCGGGCCGCGCCGCCGTCCCGGGTGAAGATCGCGGTGCCGTTGCCGAACGGCGAGGCGTTCATCAGCGCCACGCCCTCCTCGTACGTGTCCACGCGCAGGACGCACAGGACCGGGCCGAAGATCTCATCCTGGTAGGCCTTGGCGGTCGTCGGGACGCGGTCGAGCAGCGAGAGGCCGATCCAGTGGCCGTTCTCGTGGCCCTCCACGGTGTAGCCGGTGCCGTCGAGGACGACCTCGCAGCCCTCGGCCGCGGCGCCCGTGACGTAGGAGGCGACCTTGTCGCGGTGGGCGGCGGTGATGAGCGGGCCCATCTCGGACGCCGGGTCGCTGCCCGGACCGATCTTGATCTTCTCGGCGCGCTCCTTGATCTTGCCCACCAGTTCGTCGGCGATGGAGCCGACCGCGACGACGGCCGAGATGGCCATGCAGCGCTCGCCCGCCGAGCCGTAGGCCGCGGAGACGGCGGCGTCGGCCGCGGCGTCCAGGTCGGCGTCGGGCAGGACGAGCATGTGGTTCTTGGCGCCGCCGAGCGCCTGGACGCGCTTGCCGTGGGCGGAGGCGGTGGTGTGGATGTGGCGGGCGATGGGGGTGGAGCCCACGAACGAGACGGCCGCCACGTCCGGGTGCTCCAGGAGGCGGTCCACGGCCACCTTGTCGCCGTGCACGACGTTGAAGACTCCGTCGGGCAGACCGGCCTCGGCGAGCAGCTCCGCGATCTTCATCGACGCGGACGGGTCCTTCTCGGACGGCTTCAGTACGAAGGTGTTGCCGCAGGCGATGGCCAGCGGGAACATCCACATCGGCACCATCGCGGGGAAGTTGAACGGCGTGATGCCCGCGACGACGCCGAGCGGCTGGCGGATGGACGACACGTCCACGCGGCTCGCGACCTCCGTCGACAGCTCGCCCTTGAGCTGCACCGTGATGCCGCAGGCCAGGTCGACGATCTCCAGGCCGCGGGCGACCTCGCCGAGCGCGTCGGAGTGCACCTTGCCGTGCTCGGCGACGATCAGCTCGGCGATCGCGTCGCGGTTGGCGTCCAGCAGCGCGCGGAACTTGAAGAGGATCGCGGTGCGCTTGGCCAGCGAGGAGGTGCCCCAGGTCGCGAAGGCCTCGCGGGCGGCGGCGACGGCGGCGTCCACCTCGGCCACGTTCGCGAAGGCGACCTGCGTCGTGACGGCTCCGGTCGCCGGGTCGGTGACCGGGCCGTAGGTGCCGGACGCGCCCTCGACGGCCTTCCCGCCGATCCAGTGATGGACGGTCTTCGTCATGACAAGCATCCCTACTCTCACAGGTGGCGGCGTCGGGCAGCGACGTGCCGGTCGTACTCTTCCCTGGCCTTGACCGCGGACACCCGGGTCGCCGTCTCGGCCACGGGCACATCCCACCACGCCTGTGCCGGGGGCGGGCCCGACACTGTGTCTGCCGTTTCCGTCTCCACATAGACACATGTGGGACGGTCCGCGGCGCGCGCCTCCCGCAGCGCCCCGCGCAGGTCACGCACTGTTCTGGCGCGCAGCACCCGCATCCCGAGCGAGGCCGCGTTGGCGGCGAGATCGACCGGCAGCGGGCCCTCGGTGTACGTCCCGTCCGGTGCCCGGAAGCGGTAGTCCGTGCCGAACCGCTCGCCGCCCACCGACTCCGAGAGCCCGCCGATCGACGCGTACCCGTGGTTCTGAAGGATGACGATCTTGACCGGGATGTTCTCCTGGACGGCCGTGACCAGCTCGGTGGGGTTCATCAGATACGTCCCGTCGCCGACCAGCGCCCACACCGGCCGCTCCGGCGCGGCGAGCGCGACACCGATCGACGCCGGGATCTCGTATCCCATGCAGGAGTAGCCGTACTCGACGTGGTACTGCCGCGCCGACCGGGCCCGCCACAGCTTGTGCAGGTCACCGGGGAGGGAGCCCGCGGCGTTGATGACGATGTCGTCGTCCGTCACCACCTCGTCCAGTACGCCGAGGACCTGGGCCTGCGTCGGGCGGATGTCCGGCTCGTCCGCCTGGTACGCGGCGTCGACGCGCTGCTCCCAGCGGGCCTTGTCGCCCGTGTACTCGGCGGTGTAGCCGTCCGCGACGCGGTGCCGGCGCAGTTCTCCCGTGAGCGCCTCAAGTCCGGCGCGGGCGTCGGCGATCAGGGTGGCGCCCGCCAGCTTGTGGCCGTCGAAGGGCGTGACGTTGAGGTTGAGGAAGCGCACCCCGGGCCGCTCGAAGAGGGTGCCGGAGGCCGTGGTGAAGTCGCTGTAGCGGGTGCCGACGCCGATCACCAGGTCGGCGGCGCGGGCCAGTTCGTTCGCCGTCGCCGTGCCCGTGTGGCCGATGCCGCCGACGTCCGCCGGGTGGTCGAAGCGCAAGGAGCCCTTGCCGGCCTGGGTGGAGGCGACGGGGATGCCGGTCGCGTCGGCGAACTCCCGCAGGGCGTCCTCGGCGGCGCTGTGGTGGACGCCGCCGCCCGCGACGACCAGGGGCCGCCGCGCCCCGCGCACCGCTTCCGCGGCCACGGCCAGCTCCCGCGGGTCGGGAGCCGCCCTGCGCACGGCCCACACCCGCTCGGCGAAGAACTCCGCGGGCCAGTCGAAGGCTTCCGCCTGTACGTCCTGCGGGAGGGCGAGGGTGACGGCGCCGGTCTCGGCCGGGTCGGTGAGCACGCGCATCGCGGCGAGGGCGGCGGGGATCAGCGCCTCGGGGCGCATCACGCGGTCGAAGTACCTCGATACGGGCCGCAGACAGTCGTTGACCGACACATCGCCCGCGTACGGCACTTCGAGCTGCTGGAGCACCGGGTCGGCGGGCCTGGTCGCGAAGGTGTCGCCGGGCAGGAGCAGGACGGGCAGGCGGTTGACCGTGGCGAGGGCGGCGCCGGTGACGAGGTTGGTGGCGCCCGGCCCGATGGACGTGGTGACGGCGTGGGTGGACAGGCGGCCGCGCTGGCGGGCGTACCCGACGGCGGCGTGCACCATGGCCTGTTCGTTCCGCCCCTGGTGGAAGGGCATCTCGTCGGCGTGCTCCACGAGCGCCTGCCCGATGCCGGCCACGTTGCCGTGCCCGAAGATGCCCCAGGTCGCGCCGATCAGCCGCTGCCGCTCGCCGTCCCGCTCGGTGAACTGCCGGGACAGGAAGCGCACGAGTGCCTGCGCGGTGGTGAGCCGGACGCTCTCACGCGGCGTCTGCGTCATCGGTATCCCTCCGTGTGGTCGGGGTGGAAGCAGATCCGCCACTCCCGCTCCTCGCCCGGTCCCGCCATGACGTTCAGGTAGTACATCGCGTGGCCCGGCTGGGCGACGGACGGGCCGTGCCAGCCGTCGGGCACGAGCACGGCGTCACCGGAACGGACCTCGGCAAGGACGTCCGTACCACCCTCGCGGGAGGGGAAAACCCGCTGGTACCCGAAGCCTTCCCGGCCCTCGGGCGCCTCGATCTCGAAGTAGTAGATCTCCTCAAGCTCGGCCTCGACGCCCGGCCGGTGCTCGTCGTGCTTGTGCGGCGGGTACGAGGACCAGTTGCCACCGGGCGTGATCACCTCGACGGCGATGAGGCGGTCGCAGTCGAAGGCGTCCGCGGAGGCGAAATTGCGCACCTCACGGGCGCAGGTGCCACTGCCGCGGCTCTCGACGGGTACCTCCGGCGCGGAGCCGTAGCGGGCGGGGAGTCGACGCTCGCACTTCGCTCCTGCCAGGGCGAAGCGGCCTCCCGCGCCGGAGGCGATCTGGATCCGGGCGTCGCGGGGGACGTAAGCGAAATCGGAGACTCCGCTGAACACGCTCTTCCTGCCCAGGAGTTCGATGATCCCGGCTTCCGTGTGCACCGTACAGCCGCCGGTCAGCGGGAGCACGATCCATTCACTCCCGCCGGTATCGAAGGAGTGCGTGCCGCCGGCCTCGATCTCTACGACGCGCAGCGCGCAGTGGACCCAGCCTGCCCGTTTCGGATCGATGTCAACGGTGTACGGGCCATGGGCCGCACTCCCTTTCGGTACGTACGTCATGTGGGCCTCCTCCATCTGTCCACCCCGCTACAGCAGTCCTACGGCGGTGTCGACCGCCCCCGCCACATCCCCGTCGGGCGGGTAGAGCAGCGCCCTGCCGACGACGAGCCCCTGCACGGTGGGAAGTTGCAGGGCGCCGCGCCACTTCTCGTACGCGGCGTCCTGATCGTCCCCGATGTCGCCGCCGAGCAGCACGGCGGGCAGCGTCGAGGTCTCCATGACGCGGGCCATGTCGTCGGGGTTGTCGGTGACGGGGACCTTCAGCCAGGTGTACGCGGAGGTGCCGCCGAGGCCGGATGCGATGGCGATGGACCGGGTGACGGCCTCGGCGCTCAGGTCGTTGCGGGGCACCCCCGTGCCGTCCCGGCGCGTGAGGAACGGCTCGACGAAGACCGGCAGCCGGCGCTCGGCCATGGCGTCGACGATCCGCGCCGCCGAGTGCAGCGTGGTCAGCGACCCCGGGTCGTCGTAGTCGACGCGCAGCAGCAGCTTGCCCGCGTCGAAGCCGAGCCGTTCGAGGTCCTCGGGCCGGTGCCCGGTGAACCGGTCGTCCAGCTCGAACGCGGCCCCCGCGAGACCGCCGCGGTTCATCGACCCCATGACGACCTTGCCGTCGAGGGCGCCGAGGAGCAGCAGGTCGTCGAGCACGTCGGCGGTGGCGAGCACGCCGTCGACGCCGGGCCGCGACAGCGCGAGACAGAGCCGTTCGAGGAGGTCGCGCCGGTTGGCCATGGCGAACGGATCGCTCCCGACGCCGAGGGATCCCCGGGCGGGATGATCGGCGGCGACGATCAACAGCCGCCCACCGTCGGCGAGGAGCCTGCGCCGGGGGCGCCGGGCGGCGGCTTCGAGGACGGCTTCGGGATGGTGGGCCCGAATGCGGGTGAGGTCAGCGAATTTCAGCCCCTCCGGCGGACATTCCAGCCCCTCCGGCGGACGTGCGGAAAATTCCAGCCCCTCCGGCGTTTGAGGAGCGGGGTCCGGGGCGGAGCCCCGTGAACGGCGCCCGAGGTGCGGGCTCACAACACAGCCCCCGCTTCAACAACTGAGGCGACCTCGCCAGCAAACGGCATGGCGGAACTGCACTCCAGCCGCGAGGCGACGATCGCCCCCGCCGCGTTGGCGTACCGCATGATCCGCTCCAACTCCCATCCGGCGAGAAGCCCATGGCACAGGGCCCCGCCGAAGGCGTCGCCCGCGCCCAGGCCGTTGAGCACCCGCACGGGCAGGGGCGGCACCCGCGCCGACTCCCCCGCCCGGTTCATCGCGAGCACTCCTTCGGGCCCCTGTTTCACGACGGCCAGTTCGACCCCCGCGTCGAGCAACGCCCGCGCCGCGGCCAGGGGTTCACGCTCACCCGTGGCGATCTCGACCTCGTCGAGGTTGCCGACGGCGACCGTGGCGTGCGCGAGCGCGGCGGCGTAGTGAGGGCGCGCCTCGGCCGGGTCGGACCAGAACATCGGCCGCCAGTCGAGGTCGAACACCGTGACGCCCGCCGACCGCGAGGCCAACGCCGCCAGCGTCGCCGTGCGACTCGGCTCCGCGCACAGCCCCGTCCCCGTCATCCAGAAGACCCGCGCCGCCGCGATCGCGCCGAGGTCCAGCTCGTCCTCGTAGATCTCCAGGTCGGGTGCTTTGGGCAGCCGGTAGAAGTACAGCGGGAAGTCGTCCGGCGGGAAGACCTCGCAGAACGTCACCGGCGTCGGGAGCCCCGCGACCGCGCTCACCCAGCGGTCGTCGACGCCGAACTCCCGCAGTGCCCGGTGCAGATAGGTCCCGAATGGGTCCTCGCCGGTGCGGGTGACGAGGGCCACGCGGCGGCCGAGCCGTGCCGCGGCGACCGCGACGTTGCTGGCCGAGCCGCCGAGGAACTTCCCGAACGTGGTGACCTCGTCGAGGGGCACCCCGGCCTGGAGCGGATAGAGGTCCACCCCGATCCGGCCCATGGTGATGACGTCGTACGGATCACTCACCCTCTGCGTCCCTTCGCCGGGCCGGTCGGTCGTATGCCCCCCAGGTCTAATCCCGCTCCGGGAGCCCTGTCAACATTTTGTCCTTACATTCGGACCACTCCTTGACACCGTTCCGAGGCGGCCTGGAGTCTTGCCGGCATGACGACGCTGTCTCGCATCCGGATCGGTTCGGCGCCCGACTCATGGGGCGTGTGGTTTCCCGAGGACCCCCAGCAGGTCCCCTGGCGCCGCTTCCTCGACGAGGTCGCCGAGTCCGGCTACGAATGGATCGAGCTGGGCCCCTACGGCTATCTGCCCACCGACCCCGTCGAACTGGCGGCCGAGACGGCCCGGCGCGGCCTCAAGGTCTCCGCGGGCACGGTCTTCACGGGGCTGCACCACGGGCCCGCCGTCTGGGAGAAGACCTGGGCGCACGTCGCCGACAACGCCGCGCTGGCCCAGGCGATGGGCGCCGGGCACCTCGTCGTCATCCCCTCCTTCTGGCGCGACGACAAGACCGGCGAGGTGCTGGAGGACCGCGTCCTGACGCCAGCGCAATGGCGTGAACTGACCACCCAGACCGAGCGCCTGGCCCACGAGGTACGCGAGCGCTACGGCCTTCAGGTCGTCGTCCACCCGCACGCGGACACGCACATCGACACCGAGGAGAACGTCACCCGCTTCCTCGACGCCACCGACCCCGATCTCGTCTCGCTCTGCCTGGACACCGGCCACTACGCCTACTGCGGCGGGGACAGCGTCGAACTCATCGAGACGTACGGCGAGCGCATCGGCTATCTGCACCTCAAGCAGGTCGACCCGGAGGTCCTCGCGGCGGTGCGCGCGCAGGAGGTGCCGTTCGGGCCCGCCGTGGCGCGCGGCGTGATGTGCGAGCCGCCCGCCGGGGTGCCGGCGCTGGAGCCCGTCCTCGCGGCGGCGCAGAAGCTGGGCGTCGACCTCTTCGCGATCGTCGAGCAGGACATGTACCCGTGCCCGCCGGACCAGCCCCTCCCCATCGCCCGCCGCACCCGCGCCTTCCTGCGCTCCTGCGGGGCCTAACCCCGGCAGCGCTTCAGGGGATCCGCGGCGCCGCGACATGCCGCTTTCGTCACAAACACTCTTTTCCTGTCACACATGTCTCACGTACGCGGCCCTTACGTCACAGGCGGCCCACAGCCAGGCCCCGGCGGTCACTCTGCGTCGTTCAACGGGCACAGGCTGAGTGATCGCCACGCGTCGCGCCCAGTTCCCCCGTCGGCCTCTCCGGTCGGCCTGGGCGCGTGCAGGGAGGTGCCACCGATGACTGACCGCAGGCTCTGGTCGTACAAGGAGATCGCCGCGCACATCCGGGTACAGCCCGACACCGTGCGCTCCTACCGCAAGCACGGGCTGCTGCCCGACCCCGACCACGTGGAGAGCGGCAAGCCCTTCTGGTACGCGGACACGATCCGCGCCTGGGTCGCGGCCCGCCCCGGCAACCGTGGACGCAGAGGCTGACGCCGCGCGAGCGCCCCGCGTTGCGGGATACCCCCTAGGGGTATAGTGTTCCGAGTGTCAGGGGGTCCAGGGGACTCCGGGCCCCCACTGGCACATTACGTCGCATATGTACACACGCCTTCCCGAGGAGAACGACATGAGCGCCCAGACCGAGCTGCCGCAGGCCGCGTCCGAGACGACCGGCTCCTGCTGCTCCCCCAGCGGTTCCTGCCACTCCGACGACACCGCGCAGACCTCGCAGGGCGCCGTCACCACGGTGTACGAGGTGACGGGGATGACCTGCGGCCACTGCGAGGGCGCCGTCTCCGCCGAGATCTCGGAGATCGCGGGCGTCACCTCCGTCAAGGCCGTCGCCTCGACCGGCCAGGTGACCGTGGTCTCCAAGGCCCCGCTGGACGAGGCCGCGGTGCGCGCCGCGGTCGACGAGGCGGGCTACGAACTGGCCGGCGTCAAGGCCTGACCGGCGGCCCGCCGGGTACCCCGGGCCCTGTGGTGCCGACGTCGGCGCCACAGGGCCCGCCGCCGTGTCACGGGCCCGGAAGTAGTACGAAGGAGTCATGACCGAAGTCTCCGAAGTCGAACTCGCCGTCGGCGGAATGACCTGCGCCTCCTGCTCGTCCCGCATCGAGAAGAAGCTGAACCGCGTGGCGGGGGTGACCGCCGCGTCGGTCAACCTCGCCACGGAGAAGGCGAAGGTCACGTACGCCGACGGAGTCGAGGTCCCCCAGCTGATCGCCCTCGTCGAGAAGCTGGGCTACACGGCGCAGGAGATCGTCCCGCCGCCCCCGGAGCCCGAGGCGGGCCACGCCTCCGCCCCGGCCACCGCGGACCCCACCGAGCCCGACACCCTGCGGCAGCGGCTGACCGTCTCCGCCCTCCTGTCCCTGCCCGTCGTGCTGCTCGCGATGGCCCCCGCCCTCCAGTTCGACAACTGGCAGTGGCTCTCGCTGACCCTCGCCGCACCCGTCGTCGTCTGGGGCGGCCTGCCCTTCCACCGGGCGGCGCTCACCAATGTGCGGCACGGCGCCGCGACCATGGACACGCTGGTATCGGTCGGCACGCTCGCCGCGTTCGGCTGGTCGCTGTGGGCGCTGTTCCTCGGGGACGCCGGAATGCCCGGGATGCGGCACGGCTTCGACCTCACGGCCTCGCCGGGGGCCGGTGCCTCGACGATCTATCTCGAGGTGGCCTCCGGTGTCGTCACGTTCATCCTGCTCGGCCGCTGGCTGGAGGCCCGCTCCAAGCGACGGGCGGGCTCGGCCCTGCGCGCCCTGCTCGAACTGGGCGCCAAGGACGTCACCGTCCTGCGCGCGGGCACGGAGGAGCGCGTCCCGGTCGGGCGGCTGGCCGTCGGCGACCACTTCGTCGTACGCCCCGGCGAGACCGTCGCGACCGACGGCACCGTCGTGGAGGGCGCGTCCGCGGTCGACGCCTCGATGCTGACCGGCGAGTCCGTACCGGTCGACGTCACCGTGGGCGACGCCGTGACCGGGGCCACCGTGAACACCTCGGGGCGGCTCGTCGTACGGGCCACCCGCGTCGGCTCCGACACCCGGCTGGCGCGCATGGCACGGCTCGTCGAGGACGCCCAGACCGGCAAGGCCCAGGTGCAGCGCCTCGCCGACCGGATCGCCGCGGTGTTCGTGCCGGTGGTCCTGCTCATCGCGGCCGGCACGCTCGGCGGCTGGCTCGGCGCCACGGGCGATGTGACCGCCGCGTTCACCGCCGCCGTGGCCGTCCTGATCATCGCCTGCCCGTGCGCGCTCGGCCTGGCCACCCCCACCGCCCTGATGGTCGGCACGGGACGCGGCGCCCAGCTCGGCATCCTCATCAAGGGCCCCGAGGTCCTGGAGTCCACACGCCGCGTCGACACCGTCGTCCTGGACAAGACGGGGACGGTGACGACGGGCCGCATGGAGATGGCGGACGCGTACGCCGCCCAGGGCACGGACGAGAAGCAGCTGCTGCGCCTCGCGGGCGCCCTGGAACACGCATCCGAGCACCCCGTCGGCCGTGCTCTCGCGGCGGGCGCCGCCGACCGTCTCGGCGTCCCCGTCGCGGAGTTGGCGGTCCCGGAGCGGTTCGAGAACGTCGCCGGGTCCGGGGTGCGCGGCGCGGTGGAGGGGCACGAGGTGCTCGTGGGGCGCGAGCGGCTCCTCGCGGACGCGGGCGTCACGGGCCTGGAGGCGCTGGCCGGGGCGAAGGGAGCGGCGGAGGCGTCGGGGCGTACGGCCGTGCTGGTCGCCTGGGACGGTGCCGCGCGCGGCGTGCTCACGGTCGCCGACGCCGTCAAGGACACCAGCCCGCGGGCGGTGCGCGAACTGCGCGCGCTCGGCCTGAGGCCGATCCTGCTCACCGGCGACAACAAGGCCGTCGCCGACGCGGTGGCGCGGGCGGTGGGGATCGCCCCGGACGACGTGTACGCGGAGGTCCTCCCGCAGGACAAGGTCGACGTCGTACGGCGGCTGCGGGACGAGGGCCGGGTCGTGGCGATGGTCGGGGACGGCGTGAACGACGCGGCGGCGCTGGCCACCGCCGATCTGGGCCTCGCGATGGGTACGGGCACGGACGCGGCGATCGAGGCGAGCGATCTGACGCTGGTGCGCGGGGACTTGCGAGTGGCGGCCGACGCCATCAGGCTCTCCCGGAAGACCCTCGCCACCATCAAGGGCAACCTCTGCTGGGCCTTCGGTTACAACGTCGCCGCACTGCCGCTCGCGGCGGCCGGCCTGCTGAACCCGATGATCGCGGGGGCCGCCATGGCGTTCTCCTCGGTCTTCGTGGTCACGAACAGTCTGCGGCTGCGGACGTTCACATAACCCCTTCACAGGTCCGTTTCAGCATCCTCACCCACCCCTCAGGATCCCCATATCGGGGCTCTTGCGCATGTACTGGACATATGCAAGAGACGCAGATCACAGTGATCCGAACGTAACCATCTAGGGGGGTCGCGAGTCTAATGGGACGATGCCGGTAGACGTCTTGGGGGACGTCGTCCGCCATCAGGGGACATCTTGGGGGATGCTCCCTGGAATTGCGTTGCCGGGGCACGTACACCGGGGAGCTTTGAGCGGCCCTCCCGTACGCGTCCCGGCAGACCGCAGGGCAACCACAGACGCCCGGCCGGATCCCGTGGGGGGAATCCGCACCGGGAAAAAGGGAAGCGCCCCGACCGTCGACCCGTGGGGGGATCGACGGCGGGGCGCTTCTCGCTTTTGAGCCGCAGATGAGGGAGCGCCCCGAAGGGGCGCGGGGAACTGCGCGACCAGCCAAAGACGGCCCGCAGTCCCCAAAAAAAGGATCAGCGACCCTCAACCGGGACAAAGTCCCGAAGAACCTCACCGGTGTAGATCTGCCGAGGCCGCCCGATCCGAGACCCAGGCTCCTTGATCATCTCGTGCCACTGAGCAATCCACCCAGGCAGACGCCCCAGCGCAAAGAGCACGGTGAACATCTCGGTCGGGAAGCCCATGGCCCGGTAGATCAGACCCGTGTAGAAGTCCACGTTCGGGTAGAGCTTGCGCTCGACGAAGTAGTCGTCGGCCAGCGCGTGCTCTTCCAGCTTCAGCGCGATGTCGAGCAGCTCGTCGGACTTGCCGAGGGCCGAGAGGACGTCGTGCGCCGCCGCCTTGATGATCTTCGCCCGGGGGTCGAAGTTCTTGTAGACGCGGTGCCCGAAGCCCATGAGCTTCACGCCGTCTTCCTTGTTCTTCACCTTGCGGATGAAGGTGTCGACGTCGCCGCCGGAGGCCTGGATGCCTTCCAGCATCTCCAGGACCGACTGGTTGGCGCCGCCGTGCAGCGGGCCCCACAGGGCCGAGATGCCGGCCGAGATCGAGGCGAACATGTTCGCCTGCGAGGAGCCGACCAGACGCACGGTGGAGGTCGAGCAGTTCTGCTCGTGGTCCGCGTGCAGGATCAGGAGCTTGTCGAGCGCGGCGACGACGACCGGGTCCAGCTCGTACTCGGCGGCGGGCACCGAGAAGGTCATGCGCAGGAAGTTCTCGACGTAGCCGAGGTCGTTGCGCGGGTAGACGACCGGGTGGCCCTGCGACTTCTTGTACGCGTACGCCGCGATCGTCGGAAGCTTGGCGAGAAGGCGGATCGTCGAGAGGTGACGCTGCTTCTCGTCGAAGGGGTTGTGGCTGTCCTGGTAGAACGTCGACAGCGCGCTCACCACGGACGACAGCATGGCCATCGGGTGGGCGTCGCGCGGGAAGCCGTCGTAGAACCGCTTGACGTCCTCGTGCAGCAGGGTGTGCTGCGTGATCTCGTTCTTGAAGCTCGCCAGCTCGTCGACCTTCGGCAGCTCGCCGTTGATCAGCAGGTACGCCACCTCGGTGAAGGTGGAGCGCTCGGCCAGCTGCTCGATCGGGTAGCCGCGGTACCGGAGGATGCCCTGCTCGCCGTCGAGATAGGTGATGGCGGATTTATAGGCGGCGGTGTTGCCATAGCCGCTGTCCAGGGTCACCAGACCGGTCTGGGCGCGGAGCTTCCCGATGTCGAAGCCCTTGTCGCCGACGGTCGAATCGATCACCGGGTAGGTGTACTCGCCATCGCCGTACCGCAGTACTACAGAGTTGTCGCTCACGTCATCCCTCACCGACGTTGTGCCTCTTCTTCGAGGTGCCCTGACTGTCTCTACCATCCCCCATTTGGCCCTGGAGAGTGCACTCGGGGTCGACCATTGGGCCTATTGGCGGCACTCAGTGCCGCCAACCTGCTCATCCTGCCCCCTTCGCCCTGGTTCCGGAAGTGCTGTGTGACGTTTCCGACTCGTTTGATCGATCAAAACGTGGCCGGGGCTTCTCCGCGGCGCCCCGAGAGCCTGAAATCCAGGGCCGTACAGCGCCTACCCGCGGAGACCGTGCGTACAGCCTGACCCAGAGCCTTGCGCGAACCGACCAGGACGACCAGCTTCTTGGCGCGTGTCACGGCGGTGTAGAGCAGATTGCGTTGCAGCATCATCCACGCGCCGGTGGTGACCGGGATCACCACGGCCGGGTATTCGCTGCCCTGGGAGCGGTGGATCGTCACCGCGTACGCGTGCGCCAGCTCGTCCAGTTCGTCGAAGTCGTACGGGACTTCCTCGTCCTCGTCGGTCAGGACGGTGAGCCGCTGTTCGTCGGCGTCGAGGGCGGTGACGACGCCGACCGTGCCGTTGAAGACGCCGTTCTGCCCCTTCTCGTAGTTGTTGCGGATCTGGGTGACCTTGTCGCCCACGCGGAACACGCGCCCGCCGAACCGCTTCTCGGGCAGGTCGGGCCGGGCGGGGGTGATGGCCTGCTGGAGGAGGCCATTGAGGTTCCCGGCGCCAGCGGGGCCGCGGTGCATGGGGGCGAGGACCTGGACGTCGCGGCGCGGGTCGAGGCCGAACTTGCGGGGGATGCGGTGGGCGGCGACGTCCACCGTGACGCGGCCGGCGTCCTCGGTCTCCTCCTCGACGAAGAGGAAGAAGTCCTTCATGCCCTGGGTGAGGGGCGGGACGCCGGAGTTGATGCGGTGGGCGTTGGTGACGACGCCCGACTCCTGGGCCTGCCGGAAGATGCGGGTGAGGCGGACGGCCGGGATGGGGCTGTCCTCGCTGAGCATGTCCCGCAGCACCTCGCCCGCGCCGACGCTGGGCAGCTGGTCGACATCGCCCACGAAGAGCAGGTGGGCGCCGGGCGGGACGGCCTTGACCAGCTTGTTGGCGAGGAGGAGGTCGAGCATCGAGGCCTCGTCGACCACGACCAGATCGGCGTCGAGCGGCCTCTCCTTGTCGTACGCCGCGTCGCCCCCGGGTCGCAGTTCGAGCAGGCGGTGGACGGTGGAGGCCTCCGCGCCGGTCAGTTCGGCGAGCCGCTTGGCGGCGCGGCCGGTGGGGGCGGCGAGGACGACCTTGGCCTTCTTGGCGCGGGCCAGCTCGACGATGGAGCGGACCGTGAAGGACTTGCCGCAGCCGGGGCCGCCGGTCAGGACGGCGACCTTGCGGGTGAGCGCGAGCCGCACGGCCGCTTCCTGCTCGGGCGCGAGCTTGGCGCCCGTGCGGTCCGCGAGCCAGGCGAGCGCCTTGTCCCAGGCGACGTCCCGGAAGGCGGGCATGCGGTCGTCGGAGGTCTTCAACAGGCGCGAAAGCTGCGCGGCCAGGGAGAGTTCGGCGCGGTGGAAGGGGACCAGGTAGACGGCGGTGATGTCCTCGCCGCCCTCCGGGCTCGGCACGGCTTCACGGACGACGCCCTCCTCCTCTCCCGCCAGCTCGGCGAGGCAGTCGATGACGAGGCCCGTGTCGACCTGGAGCAGCTTCACCGCGTCGGAGATGAGGCGCTCCTCGGGGAGGTAGCAGTTGCCCTGGTCGGTGGATTGCGAAAGGGCGTACTGGAGACCGGCCTTGACGCGCTCGGGGCTGTCGTGGGGGATGCCGACGGACTGGGCGATGCGGTCGGCGGTGAGGAAGCCGATGCCCCAGACGTCGGCGGCCAGGCGGTACGGCTCGTTCTTCACGACGGAGATGGAGGCGTCGGCGTACTTCTTGTAGATGCGCACGGCGATGGAGGTGGAGACGCCGACTCCCTGGAGGAAGACCATGACTTCCTTGATGGCCTTCTGCTCCTCCCAGGCGGCGGCGATCATCTTGGTCCGCTTGGGGCCGAGGCCGGGGACCTCCACCAGGCGCTTCGGCTCGGTCTCGATGACGTCGAGGGTGTCGACGCCGAAGTGGGTGGTGATGCGGTCGGCCATCACGGGCCCGATGCCCTTGATGAGGCCGGAGCCGAGATAGCGGCGGATGCCCTGGATGGTGGCGGGCAGCACCGTCGTGTAGTTCTCCACGGTGAACTGCTTGCCGTACTGCGGGTGGGAGCCCCAGCGGCCCTGCATGCGCAGGCTCTCGCCGACCTGGGCGCCGAGCAGGGAGCCGACGACCGTGAGCAGATCGCCGGCGCCGCGGCCGGTGTCGACGCGCGCGACCGTGTAACCGGTCTCCTCATTGGCGTACGTGATGCGCTCGAGGACCCCCTCGACCACCGCTGCCGCCACAGCTGGACTCGACATGATCCGACGCTACCGCCCGGCACTGACAGCGCGGACGGCCTGTGGACAACTTCCGGGCCAACGGCTTGCGGGCTGACGGCGAAGGGACCTGGCCGTCGACCAGGTCCCTTCGATCCCTCCCCTATGCCAGAACCCCCACGATTCCCCCCGGAATCCCCCCAGATCCCCTCGGGAACCAGTACCCCCCTCACGGGAAGTCCTGACGCCAAGTACGACACGCCTGGTGCACAAAGGGTTGCACGGAGTTGCCCACTAATTTCGCGGACTTCTTCCGGGTGCCGACGCTCGCGGGCAGACGTACTGTTTGCCCCATGAGTGCCGAGTGGGAAGGGCAGTGATGTTCGGCGTCGCGAAATTGACCGGGCCGATGGCCAAGGCGATCTCCAAGAAGACCGGCATCCCCGTGACGACCGTCAGCCGCGTCCTCGAGGTCGGTCTCCCCGTCGTGGTGGCGATGGTCTCCAAACGGGCGGCGGGGCGGAAGGCGAAGTAGCACCGGTCAGCACCGGTCAGGCCGCGTACGCGCGGCTCAGCCGCGGCGCGGGTGTCCGCCTCGCGTGCGTGCGGAAACGTCACGCGTGCGTGCGGAAGCGCTGCGCCGTCTCCCTCAGCACGTGCGCGCCGTCCCTCGCCCACAGCGCCTCGTTGAAGATCTCGACCTCGATCGGGCCGTCGTACCCGGCCGCCTCGACCTCCGCGCGCAACGCCTTGAAGTCGACGCTTCCATCGCCCAGCTGTCCGCGTCCGAGCAGTACGCCCGCGGGCAGCGGGGTGATCCAGTCCGCCAGTTGGAAGGCGTGCAGCCGGCCGCCCCGGCCCGCCCGCGCGATCTGCGCGGGCGCCTGGTCGTCCCACCAGACGTGGTACGTGTCCACGACGACGCCCACCTGGTGCGCGGGGAAGCGTTCCGCGAGGTCGAGCGCCTGGCCCAGGGTGGAGACCACGCAGCGGTCCGCGGCGAACATCGGGTGCAGCGGCTCGACCGCCAGGCGTACGCCCCGCTCCTCGGCGTAGGGCCCGAGGAGGGCGAGGGCCTCCGCGACGCGTTCCCGGGCCCCGGCGAGGTCGCGGCTGCCGGGCGGCAGGCCGCCCGAGACCAGCACCAGCGTGTCGGTGCCGAGCGCCGCCGCCTCGTCGATGGCCGCGCGGTTGTCGTCCAGGGCACGCGCACGTGGCGCCTCTCCGATTCCGGTGAGGAAGCCGCCCCGGCACAGGCTGGTGACCGCGAGGCCGGTCTCGCGCAGGAGGCGGGCGGTGCGCTCGACCCCGTACTCCTGGACGGGCGCGCGCCACAGGCCGACCGCGGTGATGCCTTCCTTCACGCACCCTTCGGCGAGTTCGGGGAGCGAGAGCTGTTTGACGGTCTCCTGGTTGATGCTCAGACGCGACAGCGACAGTGTCGATGGAGACGGCGGCGGGGTGTTCATTGCGGGACTCCATGGACGGTCAGCAGCGCGCGCATCCGGGCCGCCGCCAGGGGCGGGTCGGGGAACAGGCCCAGCCCGTCGGCCAGTTCGTAGGCGCGGGCCAGGTGCGGGAGGGAGCGGGCCGACTGGAGGCCGCCCACCATCGTGAAGTGTGTCTGGTGTCCGGCCAGCCAGGCGAGGAGGACCACGCCGGTCTTGTAGTAGCGCGTGGGGTGCTCGAAGAGGTGGCGGGACAGCTCGACGGTCGGGTCGAGGAGGGCGCGGAAGGCCCGCACGTCGCCGGTGTCCAGGGCGCGCACGGCCTCGGCGGCCAGCGGGCCCAGGGGGTCGAAGACGCCGAGCAGCGCGTGGCTGAAGCCGTGGTCGTCGCCCGCGATCAGCTCCGGGTAGTGGAAGTCGTCACCCGTATAGCAGCGCACACCGGCCGGAAGGCGGCGGCGCAGGGCGATCTCGCGGTCGGCGTCCAGGAGCGAGACCTTGATGCCGTCGACCTTGCCGGGATGGGCGGCGACGACCTCCAGGAAGGTATCGGTCGCCGCGTCCAGGTCGGCCGAGCCCCAGTAGCCCTCCAGGGCGGGGTCGAACATGGGGCCGAGCCAGTGCAGGATCACCGGCTCGCTCGCCTGGCGCAGGAGGTGACCGTACGTCTCCAGGTAGTCGTCCGGCGAGATGGCGGTGGCGGCGAGGGCCCGCGACGCCATGAGGATCGTCCGGGCGCCGGCCGCTTCGACGACGGCGAGCTGTTCCTCGTAGGCCGCCCTGACCTGCGGAAGGCTTGCGGGCAGGGTCAGTTGGTCGGTGCCCGCGCCGCACGCGATCCGGCCGCCGACCGCTTTCGCCTCGGCGGCCGAGCGGCGGATGAGTTCGGCGGCGCCCGGCCAGTCCAGGCCCATGCCGCGCTGGGCGGTGTCCATGGCCTCGGCGACACCCAGGCCGTGCGACCACAGGTGGCGGCGGAAGGCGAGCGTGGCGTCCCAGTCGACGGCCGCGGGGCCGTCCGGGGAGACGTCCGCGCGGGGGTCGGCGACGACGTGGGCGGCGGCGAGGACGGCGCGGGTGGTGGGCGGGGGGCCGCCCGTTCTCGTGCTCGGGGGCTCGCTTCGCGGGGTGTACGCGCGCGTGCCGCCTCCTTCGGCGGGGAGCAGGAGGGCGCCCGCGGCCCGGGGGGTGCTCACAGCGCGATCTCCGGTACGTCGATGCGGCGGCCCTCGGCGGAGGACCTCAGGCCCAGTTCGGCGAGTTGCACGCCGCGGGCGCCCGCGAGGAGGTCCCAGCGGTAGGGCGCGTCGGCGTACACGTGTTTGAGGAAGAGCTCCCACTGCGCCTTGAAGCCGTTGTCGAACTCGGTGTTGTCGGGCACCTGCTGCCACTGGTCGCGGAAGGAGTGGGTGGCGGGCAGGTCGGGGTTCCACACCGGCTTGGGCGTCGTGCCGCGGTGCTGCACGCGGCACTCGCGCAGGCCCGCGACCGCCGAGCCCTCCGTGCCGTCGACCTGGAACTCGACGAGTTCGTCGCGGTGGACGCGCACCGCCCAGGAGCAGTTGATCTGCGCGATCACGCCGCCGTCCAGTTCGAAGACTCCGTAGGCGGCGTCGTCGGCGGTGGCGTCGTAGGGCTTGCCGTCCTCGTCCGTGCGCCGCGGGAGGTGCGTGGTGGCGAGGGCCTGGACGGTGCGTACGCGGCCGAACAGTTCGTGCAGGACGTACTCCCAGTGCGGGAACATGTCGACGACGATGCCGCCGCCGTCCTCGGCGCGGTAGTTCCAGGAGGGGCGCTGGGCCGCCTGCCAGTCGCCCTCGAAGACCCAGTAGCCGAACTCGCCGCGGACCGAGAGGACGCGCCCGAAGAAGTCGCCGTCGATGAGCCGCTTCAGCTTGAGCAGGCCCGGCAGGAAGAGCTTGTCCTGGACGACGCCGTGCCGGACGCCCGCGTCCCTGGCCAGGCGGGCGAGGCCGAGGGCGGCGTCCAGGCCGGTGGCGGTCGGCTTCTCGGTGTAGATGTGCTTGCCCGCCGCGATGGCCTTCTTGAGGGCGGCCTCGCGGGCGGAGGTGACCTGCGCGTCGAAGTAGATGTCGACGGCCGGGTCGGCGAGGACCGCGTCGAGGTCGGTCGAGAAGTGTTCGAGACCGTGCTGCTCCGCGAGCGCGCGCAGTGCGTGCTCCCTGCGGCCCACCAGGACCGGCTCGGGCCACAGCACGGTGCCGTCGCCGAGGGCGAGGCCGCCCTGTGCGCGCAGGGCGAGGATCGAGCGGACGAGGTGCTGGCGGTGGCCCATGCGTCCGGTGACGCCGTTCATGGCGATGCGCACCGTCTTGCGTGTCACGAAGGTCCCTCCGTAGATACGTAGCAAGCGCTTTCCATCCGCAGAGAAGCTAGCCTGCCGCACAAGGTTCGGACAAGGGCTCCGGACCAGGGCGTGACCGGGAGGACGACGAGATGACCGTGACCCTGGCGGACGTGGCGAAACGCGCGCAGGTCTCCCCCGCGACCGTCTCCCGCGTACTGAACGGCAACTACCCGGTGGCGGCCGCCACCCGCGAGCGGGTCCTGCGGGCCGTGGACGACCTCGACTACGTCCTGAACGGTCCCGCGAGCGCGCTCGCCGCGGCCACCTCCGACCTGGTCGGCATCCTCGTCAACGACATCGCCGACCCCTTCTTCGGGATCATCGCGAGCGCCGTGCAGTCCGAGATCGGCGGGCCCGGGGGGCGTGCGGGCGGGGAGCGGATGGCCGTGGTCTGCAATACCGGCGGCTCCCCGGAGCGCGAGCTGACCTACCTCACGCTCCTTCAGCGCCAACGCGCCGCCGCGGTGGTCCTCACCGGCGGTGCGAGCGAGGACCCCGAGCACGCCGAGGCGATGGCCCGGAAGCTGCGGCGGCTCACGGAGGCGGGCACGCGCGTGGTGCTCTGCGGGCGGCCACCGTCGTCGCCGGACACCGGCGCGGTGGCGCTCGCCTTCGACAACCGCGGCGGCGGGCGGCGGCTCACCGAGCATCTGCTGGACCTCGGCCACCGGCGCATCGGCTACATCGCGGGCCCGCGGGAGCGGACGACCACGCGGCACCGCCTGGAGGGCCACCGTGCGGCGCTGGCCGCCCACGGCGTCGAGGACGACCCGGCGCTCACCGTGCACAGCCCCTACGACCGGCGCTCCGGGTACGACGCCACGAGCGAACTCCTGCGCCGCTCCCCGGACCTGACGGCCGTCGCGGCCTCCAACGACACGGTCGCGCTCGGCGCCTGCGCGGCGCTGCGGGACAAGGGCCTGCGGATCCCGGCGGACGTGTCGGTGGCGGGCTTCGACGATCTGCCGTTCAGCATCGACGCGGCCCCCGCGCTCACGACGGTGCGGCTGCCGCTGCACGAGGCGGGGGCGCGGGCGGGCCGCATCGCGATGGGCAAGGAGGAGCCGCCGCCGGGGGGTGTGGCGACGGTGCACGGGGAGTTGATGGTGCGGGGGTCCACGGGCGGTCCCCGGTGAGTCGTACGGCTCACGCTTCCCGGGCCACTCGGCCCAGTACCGCCACCCCCTCGGCGATCCGCGTCGGGTGGTTGGCCGCGTAGCCGAGGACGAGGCCCGGTGCGTGCGGGAGTTGGGTGTGCCACGACAGGGGGTGCGTCTTGACGCCGTGGGCGAGGGCGGCGGTGGCGAGGGCGGTGTCCGGGCCGTCGTAGGTGTCGCCGTCGAGGGTGATCGTCAGGTGCAGGCCGGCCGCCGCGCCGTGGACGACCGCTCCCGGCAGGTGCGTGCGGATCGCCTCGATCATCGCGTCCCTGCGCCTGCGGTGGTGCTTGCGGATGAGCCGCAGGTGGCGTTCCAGGTCGCCGGATTCCATGAGGTGGGCGAGGACGAGCTGGGGCAGCGCCGCGTTGCCGAGGTCGGTCAGCCGCTTGGCGTCCACCAGCGCCGCCCGGTACGCGGCAGGCGCGAGCAGCCAGCCGAGGCGCAGGGCGGGCGCGAGGAGCTTGGATACGCTGCCCGCGTAGCAGACGTGTTCGGGGAGGAGCGCGCGCAGGGCGGGGACGGCGGGCCGGTCGTAACGGTGCTCGGCGTCGTAGTCGTCCTCGATGACGAGGCCGCCGCCGCGGGCCCAGTCCATCAGCTCGCGGCGCCGCTCGCCCCCGAGGACCACCCCGGTGGGGAACTGGTGTGCGGGCGTGAGCAGTACGGCGGGGGCTCCGGTGGCGCGCAGCGCGTCGACGCGTATGCCGTGGGCGTCGACCGGGACGGGCGGGGTGCCGAGCGGGCGCAGGTGCTGGCGTACGCCGAGTGACCCCGGTTCCTCGACGGCGATCTCGGAGATCCCCTCGGCGTGCAGGACATCGACGAGCAGCCGCAGGGCCTGGGCGGTGCCGTTGACGATCAGTACGTCGTCCGGGTCGGCCATGATGCCGCGGTTGAGGGAGAGCCAGCGGGCGACGGCGATGCGCAGGGCCGGGGTGCCGCGCGGATCCCCGTATCCGAAGTCCGCGGGGGTCAGCGCGGCGAGGACGGAACGCTCGGCGCGCAGCCAGGCCGCGCGCGGGAACGCGGAGAGGTCCGGCAGGCCCGGCGAGAGGTCGATGCGGGCGGGCGTGGTGCGGATGGCGTCGAAGACGCCGAGGTCGGGAGGGGCGGTGAAGAGGTCGGCGCGGGGGGCCGGGGCCCCGGGCGGGCCGTCCCGCCTGTCGGGCGGCCGGGGTGACGGCGCGGCGACGACGACGGTGCCGCCACGGCCCCGCCCGGCGACGTGCCCGTCTTCGGTGAGCCGGCGGTAGGCCTCGGTGACGACGCCGCGGGAGACGCCGAGTTCGTCGGCGAGGGCGCGGGTGGCAGGGAGCCTGCTGCCGGTGGTGAGGCGGCCGTCCGCGATGGCGCCCCTGATCTCCCGCGCCAGCCACTCCCCGAGTCCGCCCCGGGGGGCGTCGCGGGGGTCCAGCTGGAGGAAGTCGGAGGTGGCGGGCGCGCCAGCCGTCCGTACGCCGTCGTCCGGAGTTATGGACCTGCCGGAAGGTGATCCATTGGACCTGTTCATGGTGCCATTGTGGCGACAGGGTCGAGGCATGGAATTTCTGCTCACCTCACTCGTCGTCTGTGTGACGCCGGGCACCGGAGTCCTGTTCACGATCGCGGCGGGCCTCTCCCGCGGCACCCGGGCCGCGTTGATCGCGGCCGTCGGCTGCACGCTGGGCGTCGTGCCGCACATGGTGGCCGCGATCACCGGCCTCGCGGCGCTCCTGAACGCCAGCGCGGTCGCCTTCCAGACCATCAAGTACCTGGGCGTGGCCTACCTGCTGTACATGGCGTGGAGCACGCTGCGCGACAAGAGCGACCTCACCGCGGAGGAGGAGAGCGAGCCGCGCTCGGCGGGCCGCACGATCCTGACGGGCGTACTGATCAACATCCTCAACCCGAAGCTGACGCTGTTCTTCCTCGCGTTCCTGCCGCAGTTCGTCAGCACCGACGAGCCGTACGCCTTCTTGCGCATGACGGAGCTGAGCGCGTACTTCATGCTGATCACGTTCCTGGTCTTCGCGGCGTACGGCCGCTTCGCGGCGGCGATGCGCAGCCACGTCATCTCCCGCCCCCACGTGGTCAACTGGATGCGCCGCACCTTCGCGGTGGCGTTCGCGGCGCTGGGGGCGCGGCTGGCGTTCCTGTAGGGAGGCTCGGCCGAGGAGCGGGGGCCCGGGGGGCGGGGGCCCAGGGGGGCGGGGTTGACCATGGCTGTATGGCGCCTAGGGTCGGGGCCATGAAATTCGCCTTCTCCACCCTTGGAGTGCCCGGTCTGGCCGTCGCCGATGTGGTGCGGCTCGCCGCCGGGCACGGTTATCACGGTGTCGAGCTTCGGGCGCATCCCGAGGAACCGGTGCATCCCGGGCTCGGTCTTGTCGAGCGGGCCGACGTGGTCGCCGAGTTCAAGGCGGCCGGTGTCGAGATCCTCGGTATCGCGGGGTACGCGCGCGTGGCGGAGCCCGGGGAGGACGGGCCCGTCCTCGAAGAGCTGAACTCCCTCGTCGCCCTCGCCCGCGATCTCGGCGCCCCCTTCGTCCGCGTCTTCCCCGGCGGCGGTTCGGAGCAGAGCCCCGACGAGGCCGACGCGACGGCCGCGCGACGGCTCGGCACCGCGGCGCGGTACGCCGCCGACGCCGGTGTACGCATCCTCCTGGAGACCCACGACTCGCACCGCACGGGCGCCGACCTCACGCGCGTGCTCGGCACGGTCGGGCATCGCCAGGTCGGTGCGCTGTGGGACGTGATGCACACCTGGCTCGGCGGCGAGTCCCCCACCGACACCTTCGCCGCGCTCTCCCCCTACCTCGGCTACGTCCAGGTGAAGGACGTCGCCTCCGCGGACGACAGGACACCGCTGGCCCTCGGCACCGGCACCCTGCCGCTCGCCGAGTGCCTGGAGGTGCTCAGCGCGGAGAGCTGGGACGGCTGGCTGTGCTGGGAGTACGAGAAGCGGTGGTACGAGGACGCGGCGCCGCTCCCTCAGCTGCTGGGCTCGGGACGGGACTTCCTGTCGCGACTGGTGTCCCGTTCCGGCTGACGCCGCCCCCCTTCGCGAACGAGGTCAGTGCGACGCCGCCCACCAGCAGGGCGGCGGCGCACCACCTCGTACCGCTCACCGACTCGCCGAGCACCAGGGCCGCGCCGGACATCCCGAAGACGGGCACCAGCAGGGAGAAGGGGGCGACCGTCGACGCGGGGTAGCGGCGCAGCAGACAGCCCCAGGCGCCGAAGCCGAAGACCGTCGTGATCCAGGCGACGTAGACGATGATGCCCGCGCCCGACCAGTCGAGGGAGCGCAGGGCCGCCAGGTCCCTGGAGGGCCCCTCCCACAGGAGCGAGAGGGCGAGCAGCGGCAGCACCGGGACGGTACTCACCCACACCATGAAGTTCAGGGCGTCGGGCGGGGACGCCTTGCGGGTGAGGACGTTGGAGACGCCCCAGCAGGCCGCGGCGCCGATCAGCAGGGCGAATGCGGTCAGCGGGCCCGTCTCCCCCTCGTCGACGGCGGCGACCGCGATACCGGCGAGGGCGATCAGCATGCCCAACGCCCGGATGCGGCCCGGCCGTTCGCCCAGCGCCACGAAGGCGAAGAGCGCGGTGAAGACGGCCTGGATCTGGAGCACCAGGGACGACAGGCCCGCGGGCATCCCCGCGTCCATCCCGATGAACAGCAGCCCGAACTTGGCGACCCCGAGAACGAGTCCCACCCCCAAAACCCACTTCCACGCCACCTTCGGCCGCCCCACGAAGAACACGGCGGGCAGCGCGGCCACCAGGAAGCGCAGGGCGGAGAAGAGCAGCGGCGGGAAGTGGTCCAACCCCACCTCGATCACCACGAAGTTGACGCCCCAGACGGCGGTGACGAGGACGGCGAGACAGATATGAGCGGGTCGCATGCGTCGAGGATCACCCGGCCTCACCGTGTAGGACCAGCGCGGATCTCTGCATGATTGGATGAAGCGACGCTAAATTGAACGACGCTAAATGAACGACGCTAAATGAGCGACGCTAATTGAGCGACGCTGAATCGATGGGGAGGCCCCGTGCTCGATCTCGCCCGGCTCCGCGCGCTGCACGCCGTCTCCGTGCACGGCACCGTGGGCGCCGCCGCCACGGCGCTCGGCTACACCCCGTCGGCGGTCTCCCAGCAGATCGCCAAGCTGGAACGGGAGACGCGCACCACCCTCCTGGAACGGCGCGGCCGGGGTGTCGCGCTCACCGAGGCCGCGCTCCATCTCGCCGATACCGCACAGCAGTTGATGGCCATCGTGGAACGCGCCGAGACCGAGCTTGAGGAGCGGCGAGGGATGCCGGCGGGGCGGCTCACCATCGCCGCGTTCGCCTCGGCGGCGCGGGGGCTGCTGCCGGGGGTGCTGGCGGACCTCGCCGTTCGCCATCCCGCGCTGGACGCCCGTATGTCGGAGATCGATCCGCACCTCTCCATCGATCTGGTCGCCAAGGGCGCGGTCGACGTGGCCGTCGTGCACGACTGGGACATCGCGCCGCTCCCGACGCCGCCGGGCGTCGAGCAGGCCGTCATCGGCGACGACTTCTGCGACCTCGTCGTCCCTGCCGGCCACCGTCTCGCGGGGCGTACGTCCGTACGGCGCGAGGAGCTGAAGGACGAGCGCTGGATCACCCAGCCGCCGGGGCTCGTCTGCCACGAGTGGCTGGTACGGACCCTGCGGGCGGCCGGCTGCGAGCCGGACATCGCCCATCAGGCCGAGGAGAACCCCACGCTCGTCGCGCTGGTCGCGGCGGGGCTGGGGGTGGCGCTCGTTCCTCGCCTCGGGCGTGGAGCCATTCCCGACGGGGCTGTCACGGTCCGGCTCGACCCGGTGCCGGTCCGCAGGCTGTACGCCCTGTGGCGGGCGGGCGCCTCTCGCCGGCCCGCGATCACGGAGACGGTACGGGCGTTGCAGGCGCGGTGGCCTGTTTGAGGGGGCGGGGGGCCGACTGACGGGGCGGGGGGCCGACTGACCAGTGCGGGTGCCTTCGGTGGGCCGGGGTGCCCCCGGCCACGACCGGCAAACCGGTCTGGCGGATCGGGAACCCGCCCAAGAACAACCCCGTCCAACCGGCACGCTGCCGCTGAGTCTCCGTAGGGCGGTGTCGGCATCGCCGCTGGCTGCGAGCGCTGACCACCCTCTCCGCCGCCTGCGGTCCGGCAGCTCGCCGTCACCGGCGCGCGCCCCCCTCCACACAGCGCCGGTGACGGCCCCCGCCTCCGCCCTCCTTGACCGGCAGAAAGCTTCGGGATATCCGTGAGGGCCTGAAAGTTTCCGCCACCGGCCAGGAGAGCGCCCGTGCCCCAGCCCGACGACGACCGCAGGCTCCGCGGCCTCATCTCCGCCATGTCCCTGGAGGAGAAGGTCGGCCAGCTCTTCGTGATGCACGTGTACGGGCACTCGGCCACCGACCCCGACCCCTCCGACGTAGACACCAACCTCAGGGAACTCGGCGTGCGCGACGCCGCCGAGCTGATCGCCCGCTACCACCTCGGCGGTGTCGTCTACTTCGGCTGGGCCCACAACACCCGCGACCCGCACCAGATCGCCGCCCTCTCCCACGGCATCCAGCAGGCGGCGGCCGCGACGCGGCACCTCCCCGTCCTCATCTCCGTCGACCAGGAGCACGGCATCGTCGCCCGCGTCGGTGCCCCCGCGACGCTCCTCCCCGGCGCGATGGCCCTCGGCGCCTCCGGTTCGCACGCGCACGCCCGCGAGGCGGCCCGCATCTCGGGCACCGAGCTGCGCGCCCTCGGCATCCGGCAGGACTACGCCCCGGACGCCGACGTGAACATCGACCCCGCCAACCCCGTCATCGGCGTACGTTCCTTCGGCGCCGACCCCGAGGCGGTCGCGGGTTTCGTGGCCGCGCAGGTCGAGGGCTACCGGGCCGCGGGCATCGCCTCCGCCGCCAAGCACTTCCCCGGGCACGGCGACACCAAGGACGACAGCCACACCGAGCTGCCGCACATCCACCACACCCGCGAGGAGTGGGACCGCTTCGACGCGCCGCCCTTCCGCGCGGCGATCGCCGCCGGGGTGGACTGCGTGATGACCGCGCACATCGTGGTGCCCGCGCTGGACCCGTCGGGCGACCCCGCGACGCTCTCCCGCCCGATCGTGACGGGCGTCCTGCGCGAGGAACTCGGCTTCGACGGCGTGATCGCCACGGACTCGCTGGCGATGCGCGGCGCCCGTACGAAGTACGGCGACGGCCGCGTGGCCGTCCTCGCGCTCCGGGCGGGCGTGGACCAGCTGCTCAACCCGCCGCAGCCGGGGGTCGCGTGGGAGGCGGTCCTCCAGGCCGTCAGGGACGGCGAGTTGACGGAGGACCGCATCGATGAGTCGGTCCTGCGCGTGCTGCGCATGAAGGCGAAGGTGGGCCTCCTGGACGGCCTCCTGGACGGCCTCCTGGGCGACTCCTCGGACGGCCTCTTGAACGGCCTCTCGGACGGGGCAGCCGACGCGGTGGCCGCCGCCGTCGGTATCCCCGCCCACCTCGACGCCGCCGACCGCATCGCCGAGGCCACCACCACCCTGCTGCACGACGACCACGCCCTGCTCCCCCTCTCCCCCCGCACGCACCGCGACGTCCTCGTGGTCGGCGCGGACCCCCGCTCGCCGTCCGGCACGACGGGCCCGCCGACCTCGGTCCTCGCGGCCGCCCTGTCCGCCCTCGGCTTCACCGCCACGGCACTGCCGACCGGAACGGACCCTGACGGCGCGGCCGTCGACAAGGCGGTGGCGGCGGCCGAGGGCATGGACGCGGTACTCGTGACGACGTACAACGTCTCGACGCACACCGTCACGGCTAGGGACAACACACAGGCGGCCAACGCCACCCTGGAGAGGGCCCCCGCCCGCGCCGCGGAAACCGACACCGCGGAGGCCGACACCGCGGAGGCCGGCGAGGACGGGCAGAGCGCCTTGGTGGCCGCCCTCAAGGCCACCGGCGTCCCCGTCGTCACGCTCGCGATCCGCAACCCGTACGACGTGGCCCACCTGCCCCGCGTCGACGCCGCGCTCGCCTCGTACTCCTGGACGGACGTCGAACTGCGCGCCGCCGCACGGGTGATCGCGGGCCGCACCGCGCCCCAGGGGCGGCTGCCGGTGCCGGTGCGGCGGGCGGACGACCCGGCGCAGGTGCTGTACCCGATCGGCCACGGGCTGACGTACTGAGGCGTACGACGCGCCCCCGGCGCACCACCGCCGACTTGGCCCGATGCTCCCCGCGCGGCTGGCGTGGGGCCGTTCCGTCCGGCCACGCTGGGGGCACAGGTCGGGGGGACGTCCATGCTTGTCTGCACTACAGCGCGGCCGTACGCGGTCAGCGGGATGGCCGCCGCCCTGCTGCTCGCCTTCGTCGCGCTCCTGACGGGGTGCCAGAAGACCGGCGTATCCGGCGGCTCCGGCGGCGCGCACTCGGGCCGGCTCGACGACGACCGGACCCCGGTGGCCTCGCGCCCTACCGGTGCGGGCGCTGTGTTCCTCGCCGAGGGCGAGTGCGGTTCGCGCGGGCGCGGGCCGGTCACGGAGGTGCCGTGCACCAGCGAGCGCGCGGCCGCCCGCGTCGCCGCCCGCCACGACGGCGGGGCCGGGCGGGGCCCGCTGTGCCCGGCGCGCACGGACTTCGTGCTGCACCTGAGCGAGAGCAGGCCCGCGGTCGACGAGGACGGCGACGGAGCGGTTGCGCGGGGCCGCGCCTGCATGCGCAACCTGGAGCCCCCGCACCCCGGCGACCCCGGCGGCGGTGGCGGGCCCCGGACCATCGTCGGGGACTGCGTGTACGGCGCGGGGCGCGGCGAGGTGCGGGAGACGGCCTGCGACGGCTCCGGGCAGCGGAAGCCGCAATACCGGGTGGCCTCGGCGGAGCGGAGCCGCGCCGCCTGCGGGGCTTCGACCGCCCTGTACATAACGCGCAACGCGATGGGGGCGCCCCCTGCTCGAGCGAAGCCGAGAGCTTGGGGAAGTGCCAGACCCCGCGGCCCGCGGCATGATCCGCCGGACAGGCCCTAGGGCGCGTCCGCAAATAACCGCCTGCGTCGCGACGCCCGGCACGCACTATCGCCGTGTCGCCCGCCCTGCGGGCGAACGACGGGACTTTGCGGACCCGCCCTACGGCCTCAGCATCTGCTCCCTCTTCACGTCCCGCCGGTCGAGCTTCGCGTCGTACGCGGCCAGCGGCTTGCCCGAGGTGGACGGTACGCCGGCCCACGCCTGGATCCGCTGCGTGGCCCTCCCCCTCTCGGCCGGGACGAGCTGCGAGACGGTCGCCCCGTGGTGGGCGCCGGGGGCGGTCAGGACGTGGTTGTCGTGCTTGGCGCCCCGCCTGGGCCGGAACTTCTCGGCGCCGTACGGGTCGTACGCGCCGTAGACGTACATCATCCGGTGCGCGTTGTGCCGCACCCACCGGTCCACGTCCCGCATCGCGCGCGGATCGAACGTCATCGGGATCTCGCGCGGCACGAAGTTCCGGGGCGGCTGGTAGCCGTAGCGGCTCAGGTCGCCGAGCCAGGGCTGCTTGATGGTGGGCGCGCCGAGTTCGGTGCCCGCCTGGTAGTAGTACGGCGTGTACCCGGCGAGGCCCTGGTCGCTGTAGGAGGACCAGCCGCCCACCGAGTCGACGTAGTCGAAGAGCGTCCGGTCGCTCGCGGTGGCGGCGTCGGGGATGGTGCCGCAGGCGGTGGCGGCGGGCTGGTACTGCCAGAAGCCCCACACGAGGTCCATCACGACGGCCTCGAAGGCCTTGTCCAGCGTGCCGACGGTCTTGAAGGTGTGGCCCTCGGCCGCGGCGCGGGCGGCGAGCATCTCCGACAGCCGCTCCCTGCGCACCAGGGCCTCGCGCTGCACGGCCTGGATCCGGGCGCGGCACTCCTTGGTGCCGACGCGTGCGAGGAACCTGTCGTACGCGGAGTCCTCCTTGTCGACCACGTCGTTGGGCGCGACGTAGGAGACGATGCCGGCCATGTCGCGCGGATAGAAGCGCTCGTAGTAGGTGGCGGTCATGCCGCCCTTCGAGATGCCGGTGGCCAGCCACTTCTTGCCGTAGATCGGCTTGAGCGCCTGGTGGATGCGGTGCTGGTCGGTGGCGGCCTGCCAGATGTCGAGCTTGGTCCAGTCGGCGGGCTCGGGGCGCGAGGGGCTGAAGAAGCGGTACTCCATGGAGACCTGGTTGCCGTCGACGATCTGCGTCGGCTCACGGCGGCTGGGGTTCGTGGAGACGGCGTAGCCGCTGGTGTAGTAGACCGTGGGGCGGTCGGTGTCCTTGTGCAGGACCGTCAGGCGCTGTTTGAACGTGCCCTTCGACGGATGCCTGTGGTCGACCGGCTGTTTGTAGGCGAGGACGAAGAAGCGGTAGCCGGGGTAAGGCTTCTCCTCGATGAGGCTCATGCCGGGTATGGCGAGCAGCTTTTCCTTGATGTCCGGGGTATCCGAGACGTTCGGTTCCGCGGCGGTGGCCGTCGCCCCGGCCGCGCTCGCCGTGCCTATCAGCACCACGAGCGACAACAGCCATCTGAGCACCTTGCGCATGCACTCTCCCCAGTCGACACAGCAGTGCCCCGGAACCTAACGGAGCAACTGGGTCCACACCAGAGGAAGTTGACGGCGATCCGCGGACGTCAGCAGAGAATCCAGCCCGAACTGGCCCCGCGCCCACTGACTTTCCCCGTCACCCGCACGCACCGGTTGCCCGCGTGGACCACGACCGGGCCCGCCCGGTGGGTGTAGCGCCCCTGGTCACGCGCGGGCCTGCTGCCGCGCGCCTGGACGCTGACGGACATGGCCTTGCGGGCGCCGGGGCGCTTGGCGATGGTGACGGCGCAGACGAAGCCGCGGGTCTTGAAGACCTCGATCCTGCCGGTGCTGAACGGCAGCGTGCGCACCTTGTGACCGGTGCACGGCCCGGCGAGGGCGGCGGCGTGTGCCGAGCCGGTGCCGGGGCCCGCGAGGGCGAGCAGAAGGGCGGCGGCGAGTCCGGCGGTGCCGAACATCAGCCGCCGTCGTATGCGGCCCCGGCCGCGACCACTGCTCACGGTTTCCCCTCCCGCCCCTTGCGGCATAAGCGTACTGGTGTACGGACGCAGCTCACCGCCCGCACGGTTGCGCGACGCCCCGGCTTTTCCGCGTCAGAACCTTCTGCGCAGAAGGCGCGGCAGGTTCAGACCGTCTCCACCGGCTCCCCCACGAAGGTCCGCCACAGCCGCGCGTACCGCCCCTCCCGCGCGAGCAGCTCCTCGTGCGTGCCGTCCTCGGCGACGCGCCCGTGGTCCATCACGACGACGCGGTCCGCGCGGGCGGCCGTGGTGAGGCGGTGGGCGACGACCAGCGTGGTGCGCTTGCCCGCGATGCGGTCGGTGGCGTGGTTGACCTGCGCCTCGGTGGCGAGGTCGAGCGCGGCGGTCGCCTCGTCGAGGAGCAGGATGTCGGGGTCGACCAGCTCGGCGCGGGCGAGTGCGATCAGCTGGCGCTGGCCCGCCGAGAGGTTGCGGCCGCGCTCGGTGACCTCGTGGAGGTAGCCGCCGTCGAGGGTGGCGATCATGTCGTGCGCGCCGACCGCGCGGGCGGCCGCCTCGACCTGGGCGTCGGTGGCGTCGGGCCGCCCGTAGGCGATGGCGTCCCTGACCGTGCCCGCGAAGAGGTAGGCCTCCTGCGGCACGACACCGAGGCGGTGGCGGTACGCGGTGATGTCCAGGGCGCGCAGATCGGTGCCGTCGACGGTCACGCGCCCGCTCATGGGGTCGTAGAAACGGGCGACGAGCTTCACGAGCGTCGACTTGCCCGCGCCGGTCTCGCCGACGAAGGCGACGGTCTGCCCGGCGGGGATCCGCAGGCTGACGTCGGTGAGGGCCGCCTCCTCGCCGGTGTAGGCGAACCGCACGTCCTCGAAGGCGATCTCGCCGCGCAGCGAGGGGACGTCGAGGGGGGCGTCCGCGGTCGCGGTCGACGTCGGCTCCTGGAGCAGCTCCTGGATGCGGCCGAGCGAGACGGTGGCCTGCTGGTAGCCGTCGAAGACCTGGGAGAGCTGCTGCACGGGCGCGAAGAACAGGTCGATGTAGAGCAGATAGGCGACGAGCGCACCGGTGGTCAGCGTGCCCGCCTGGACCCGGCCCGCGCCCACGATCAGGACGGCGACGACGGCGACGGACGACAGGAACTGCACGAACGGGAAGTACACGGAGATCAGCCACTGGCCGCGCACGCGGGCCTCGCGGTAGCTCGCACTGTTGCGGGCGAACCGCTCGGCGCCCGAGCGCTCGCGCCGGAAGGCCTGCACGATGCGCAGGCCCGCGACGGACTCCTGGAGGTCGGCGTTGACGGCGGACACCCGCTCGCGCGCCAGTTCGTACGCCTGCACGCTCGCCTTGCGGAAGAAGTACGTGCCGACGACCAGCAGCGGCAGGGTGGCGAAGACGACCAGGGCCAGCTCCACGTCGATGACGAGCAGGGCGGCCATGATGCCGAAGAAGGTGACGACGGAGACGAAGGCGGTGACCAGGCCCGTCTGGAGGAACGTGGACAGCGCGTCGACGTCCGTGGTCATCCGGGTCATGATGCGCCCGGTCAGCTCCCGCTCGTAGTAGTCGAGCCCGAGCCGCTGCAACTGCGCGAAGATCTTCAGCCGCAGCGAGTACAGGACCCGCTCGCCGGTGCGTCCCGTCATCCGCAGCTCGCCGGTCTGCGCCGCCCACTGCACGGCGACGGCGGCGAGCGCGAGCCCGGAGGCGGCCCAGACGGCGCCCAGCGCGAGCTGGTTGACGCCCTCGTCGATGCCGTGCCGGATCAGGACGGGCAGCAGCAGCCCCATGCCCGCGTCGACGGCGACGAGCAGCAGGCTGAGCAGCAGCGGAAGCCCGAACCCGCCGAGCAGCCTGCGCAGGTTGTACGAGGCCTCGGGGCGCACGGCCCGCGCCTCGTCGATGCCGGGCTTGTCGTCGGCCGGGGGCAGCGCCTCGACCTGGGCGAGCAGTTCCGGTGTGGACGGCATCCCGGACAACGCGGTGTCCTGCGGCTCCCGGTCCCCGGTCCACAGGGCGGGCGTGATGCCGCGCTCGGCGTCGAACTCCGCGTCCAGCTCGGCGCGGATCGAGGTGTCCTCGGGCAGGTCGGCGGGGAGCGCGTGGCCGGGCGAGACGCCGCCCAGCTCGTCGGGGTCGGTGAGCAGGCGCCGGTAGAGGGCGGAGCGCTCCTGTAGCTCCTCGTGGGTGCCGAGGTCGGCGAGGCGCCCGTCGTCGAGGACGGCGATGCGGTCGGCGAGGCCGAGGGTGGAGCGGCGGTGGGCGATGAGCAGCGTCGTGCGCCCCGCCATGACGTCCCGCAGCGCCTCGTGGATCTCGTGCTCCACGCGCGCGTCCACCGCCGATGTCGCGTCGTCCAGGACGAGCAGGCGGGGGTCGGTGAGGATGGCGCGGGCCAGCGCGATGCGCTGGCGCTGGCCGCCGGAGAGGGTGAGGCCGTGCTCGCCGACCTTGGTGTCGTATCCGTCGGGCAGTTCGGCGATGAACCGGTCGGCCTGGGCGGCGCGCGCGGCGGCCTCGATCTGCTCCCTGGTGGCGTCGGGATGCCCGTACGCGATGTTGGCGCCCACGCTGTCGGAGAAGAGGAAGGAGTCCTCGGGGACGAGCCCGATGGCGGACCGCAGCGAGTCGAGGGTCAGCTCGCGCACGTCGTGTCCGCCGATGAGGACGGCGCCGTGCGTCACGTCGTAGAAGCGGGGCAGCAGCAGCGAGACGGTCGACTTGCCGCTGCCGGACGAGCCCACGACGGCGAGGGTCTCGCCGGGAGCTATCTGGAAGGAGAGCCCGTCGAGCACCGGCCGGTCGTCCTCGTACGCGAACCCCACCTCGTCGAACTCGACGGTCGCGGGGGCGTCCGCGGGCAGCTCCTTGGTGCCGTCGCTCATGCTCGGCTCGGTGTCGATGAGTTCGAGCACGCGCTCCACGCCCGCGCGGGCCTGCTGGCCGACGGTGAGGACCATCGCGAGCATCCGCACGGGTCCGACGAGCTGTGCGAGATAGGTGGAGAAGGCGACGAACGTACCGAGGGTGATCTCACCGCGCACGGCGAGCCAGCCGCCGAGGGCCAGCATGGCGACCTGGCCGAGCATGGGGACGGCCTGGAGGGCGGGCGTGTAGCGGGAGTTGAGCCTGATGGTCCGCAGCCGCCCCGCGAAGAGCTTGCGCCCGACCTCGCGGAGCTTCCCGGTCTCCTGGTCCTCCTGCCCGAACCCCTTCACCACGCGTACGCCGCTGACGGCGCCGTCGACCACTCCCGCGACGGCGGCGGCCTGGGCCTGCGCGTACCAGGTGGCGGGGTGCAGGCGGGTGCGGGAGCGGCGGGCGATGAACCACAGGGCGGGGGCGACGGCGAGGGCGACGAGGGTGAGCGGCAGCGAGAGCCAGGCCATGATCACGAGGGAGATCACGAAGAGCAGGATGTTGCCGATGGTCATCGGCAGCATGAAGAGCAGGCCCTGGATGAGCTGGAGGTCGCTCGTCGCGCGGCCGACGACCTGCCCGGTGGACAGCTCGTCCTGGCGCCGCCCGTCGAGCCGGGTGATCGTGCCGTACATCTCGGTGCGCAGGTCGTGCTGGACGTCGAGGGCGAGACGGCCGCCGTAGTAGCGGCGGATGTAGGTGAAGACGTAGACGAGGACGGCGGCGCCGATCAGCGCGCCCGCCCAGGGGCCCATGGAGCGTCCACCGCCCTGGCCGTCCTCGCCGATGACGTCGTCGATGATCACCTTGGTGATCAGGGGTACGAGGGCCATGACGGCCATACCGGCGAGCGAGGATCCGAGCGCGAGCACGACGTCCTTCGGATACCGCCACGCATACCCGGTGAGCCGCTTCGCCCATCCCCGTCGCTCTGCCACTGGGTGCCTCCCGGTCATCTGCTCTGCCGGAAGGCACCAACACCGTGACGTGCGTATTTCATCCCGCCGCAACAAACGGCCCGTGAGGGCTCAGGCGCCGGGCACCGCCACGAACGCCTCGCGCGGCGTCTGCGTGGGGGCGTAGCGCCCGGCGGCGGGGGCCTGGGGCGTCAGGTCCTTGTGGATGGCCTTGGCGACGCCCTGGATCGTGGCGACGCCGTAGTTCATGGTGCTGTTGCCGTGGGTGAGCACGGAGATCGTGTAGTCGTGGCCGCCGCCCTTGAAGGCGCCGATGCTGTGCACCCGCCAGCCGTGGGTCGACCGCTGGAGCCAGCCGTTCTTGACGTGGATGGCGACGCCGGACGGAGCGCCCGCCGGGGTGCCCCAGCGCTGCGAGGAGACGACCTTGCCCATGAGCTTGAGCATGTAGGCGCGCGCGTTGTCGCTCAGGACGGCGTTCTTGGCGGTGATCAGCGCGAGGAGCTTCTGCTCGTCGGCGGTGTTGATCCGGGTCAGGCCCCAGTAGCCGCCCGATCCCGGCACGGTCTTCGTCATGTCGGCGGCCTTGAGGAACGCCTTGATCTTGGTCGGGCCGAGCTGGCGCCAGAGCGTGCTGGTCGCCGCGTTGTCCGACGTGGTGATCATGGCGTACGCGAGGTCCGACTCACGCTCGGTCAGCTTGCGCTCGGTCTTCTTCGCGTCCCACAGCAGCGCCGCGAGGACGGTCGCCTTGACGACGCTGGCCGAGTCGAACGCGGTCCCGGAGCGCAGGGTGCAGGTGGTCTTCGTGGTGCGGTCGTGCAGACCGACCGCGATGGTGCCCTTGCGGTTCTTCAGCGCCGCGGTGATGTCCTTGGTGAGCTTCGCGGCCAGGCCGGCCTGCGCGGAGGTGCAGGTGACCGTGGGTGCCGGCGCGGCGACGGCGGGCGTCGCGGTGGCGGCGGTGCCGAGCGGCACGAGCACCCCCGCGGCGAGTCCCGCCGAGAGCACGCGGGCACGCCTGGATATCCCGGATACCGGGTGAGTCATGGATTCTTCCCATCCCCTTGGGCAGTACAAGACCCTCGAGGCCCGTACCAGCGCGCCCCCTGCGCGCTTGACCCGTATGACTCACCGGTACCGGTGGGGGTTGTACGAAAATCCGCTGATCAGCCGAGATGTGTCGGAGCGAACATCCGCAGCAGGGCCGGAAGCACCACCACGGACGGTCCCGGCTCCGCCAGCGCCTTCGCGAGGTCGTCCCGGAGCGTCCGCGGGCTCGTCCGCACGCCCGGCACCCCGAAGGACTCCGCGAGCTTGACGAAGTCGGGCCGCGTCAGCTCCGTGCCGGTCGCCTCGCCGAAGGCGTCGGACATGTACTCGCGCAGGATGCCGTAGCCCCCGTCGTCGACGATGAGCCAGGTCACCGGCAGGTCGTACTGCTTGGCCGTCGCCAGCTCGGCGATCGAGTACATCGCGCCGCCGTCACCGGAGACGGCGAGGACCGGCTGGGTGGGGTCGGCGGTCGCCGCGCCCAGTGCCGCCGGGAAGCCGTAGCCGAGGCCGCCCGCGCCCTGCGCCGAGTGCATGGTGTTGGGGCGCCGCGCGTCGAAGGCCGACCACGCCCAGTAGGCGAGGATCGTCATGTCCCAGAAGGACGGGGACGCGTCCGGCAGCGCCTCGCGCACGGCGGCGAGGATTTGCTGCTCCAGGGTGAGGTCCTGGGCCGCGATCCGCTCGCGGACCTTCTCCAGGACCGCCGCCACCCGCTCGGGCGCCGACGGGTCCTCGCGGGGCGCGTCGATCGTCTCCAGGAGCGCCGAGAGCGCGAGGCGCGCGTCCGCGTGGATGCCGAGCCCGGGGTGGTTGGACTCCAGCTTCCCGGCGTCCGCCTCGATCTGGATGACCCGGCCGCGCGGCTTGAACGTGTGGTAGTTCGACGACAGCTCGCCGAGCCCCGAGCCGACCACCAGCAGGACGTCGGCGTCCTCCAGGAAGTCGGTGGTGTGCCGGTCCTCCAGCCACGACTGGAGCGAGAGCGGGTGCTCCCAGGGGAAGGCGCCCTTGCCGCCGAAGGTCGTGACGACCGGGGCGCTCACCAGCTCGGCGAGGGCCAGGAGCTTCCCGGAGGCGTCCGAGCGGACCACACCGCCGCCCGCGATGATCGCCGGGCGCTCGGCGCGGACGAGCAGGTCGGCGGCGACCGCGGTCAGCTCGGGGCGCGGCACGACCTCGTCCGGGGTCGCGTCCATCGCCGTGACGACCGGCAGCGTCGTCTCGGCGAGGAGCACGTCCTGCGGGATCTCCACCCAGACCGGGCCGTGCGGCGCGGTCAGCGCGGACTCCCAGGCCGCGGCGATCGCGGAGGGGATCTGGGAGGCCGTGCGGACCGTGTGGACGGACTTCACGATGTCGCGGAAGGACGCCTGCTGGTCGCGCAGCTCGTGCAGATAGCCGTGGCGTCCGCCGCCGAGTCCGGCCACCGGCACCTGGCTGGCGATCGCGAGGACCGGCGAGGAACCCGCGGCCGCCTCCTGGAGGGCGGCGAGCGAGGTCAGCGCGCCCGGCCCGGTGGAGAGCAGCAGCGGGGCCACCTCGCCGGTGATCCGGCCGTACGCGTCCGCCGCGAACCCGGTGTTGTTCTCGACGCGCAGACCCACGTACGACAGGGAGGAGCGGCGCAGCGCGTCGAACATGCCGAGCGCGTGCTGGCCCGGCAGGCCGAAGACGGTGGTCGCGCCGAGGCCGGCGAGGGTCTCGACGACGAGGTCGCCGCCGTTGCGCCCGGCGGGCGGGTTCAGGGCGGCCTCGGTCTGGCGCGGCGTGGGGCGCAGCACCAGGTCGTGGTCGTGGGTCATGCGGCGTCTTCTCCTTCTCGCCCGGGATCCGGCCCGGCGTGCGCTCCGGCCGCCGGGCCGCGTACGGCCCGGCGTGCTGTGGTGCCCGACAGCCTTACGGCGCGGTCACTTCGCGTTCTGCTCCGCACCGGCGGCGCGGCCGGCGGCGATCTGCCTGCTCATGATCGTCGTCAGTTCGTACGCCGTGTGGGAAGCGGCGACCGCGGTGATCTCCGCGTGGTCGTAGGCCGGGGCGACCTCGACGACGTCGGCCGAGACGAGGTTGCAGGAGGACAGGCCGCGCAGGATCTCAAGGAGTTCGCGGGAGGTCATGCCGCCCGCCTCGGGGGTGCCGGTGCCGGGCGCGTGGGCCGGGTCGAGGCAGTCGATGTCGATGGAGATGTACAGCGGGCGGTCGCCGATGCGCTGGCGCAGCTGGTCGGCGACCTCGTCGGCGCCGCGGCGGTAGATGTCCGCCGAGGTGACGATGCCGAAGCCCATCTTCTCGTCGTCGGTGAGGTCCTTCTTGCCGTACAGCGGGCCGCGCGTGCCGACGTGGGAGAGCGCCTCGGTGTCGAGGATGCCCTCCTCGACGGCCCGGCGGAACGGCGTGCCGTGGGTGTACTCGGCGCCGAAGTACGTGTCCCAGGTGTCCAGGTGGGCGTCGAAGTGCAGCAGCGCGACCGGGCCGTGCTTCTTGGCGACCGAGCGGAGCAGCGGCAGCGCGATGGTGTGGTCGCCGCCGAGGGTCATCATGCGGGCGCCCGAGCCGAGGAGGTCGTCGGCGGCGGCCTCGATGGTCTCCACCGCCTCGTTGATGTTGAACGGGTTCGCGGAGATGTCACCGGCGTCGGCGACCTGCGCGAGCGCGAAGGGCGAGGCGTCCTGCGCCGGGTTGTAGGGGCGCAGGAGGCGGGAGGCCTCACGGATCGCGTTGCCGCCGAAGCGGGCGCCCGGGCGGTAGGAGACACCGCTGTCGAAGGGCACGCCGACCACCGCGACGTCGGTCTTGCCGCCGACCTCGTCGAGGCGGGGCAGTCGCGCGTACGTCGCCGGACCCGCGTACCGGGGGATGCGGGAGGAGTCGACGGGGCCGCGGGGGGTCGTCGGGGTCTCGGCGCTGCTCATGGTCTGTTTCCTTCTGTTGGTGCGGGGACTGCGTTTCAAGTGTCGCGCGGACCACCGGCAGGGGCCGCGCGGAGATCTAGCCGGTCGCCGGGGCCGGGGACTCCTCGGCGCCCCGCCCGGCCAGGCGCTCGCGCCAGGCGGCGAGCACGGCCGGGTCGGTGGGCCTCGTGGCGAGGGAGACGGTGACGTACACGGCCAGCGAAATCAGCAGGCCGTAGTAGACGGGCTGGTTGGCGAGGATGCCGTACCCCCACATGAGCCCGATGACGGACAGGCCGCCGGCCGCGACGGCGGCGAGCGCGCCGGGCGCGGTGCCGCGGCGCCACAGCAGGCCGCCGAGGATCGGCACGAGCAGGCCGCCGACGAGCAGGTTGTAGGCGACGGTCAGCGCCTCGACGACGTCGTTGAGCGCGATGGCGATGAGGATCACGCCGACGCCCATGATGAGGATGAAGGCGCGGTTGCCCTTGACCTCGTCGTGCGGCTCGTCGCCGCCGTCGCTGCGCACGGCGCCGCGCAGGCGCGACCAGATGTCGTTGTTGGCGACGGTCGCGCAGGCGATGAGCGCTCCGGAGGACGTCGACATGACGGCGGCGAGGGCGGCGGCGAGGACGAGGCCTCGTACGCCCATGGGCAGTTCGTCCTTGACGATGGTCGCGAAGGCCGCGTCGGCGCTCGGCAGCTTCGGGTACATCACCTTGGCGGCGGTGCCGATCACGGCGCCCGCGATCGCGTAGACGAGGCAGTAGGTACCGGCGACGGTTCCGCCGTAGCGGGCGACCTTGTCGCTGCGCGCGGTGAAGACGCGCTGCCAGATGTCCTGCCCGATGAGCATGCCGAACGTGTAGATCAGCACGTACGTGAAGATCGTCTCGCCGCCGATGCCCAGCGGGTCGAAGTACTCGGTCGGCAGCTTCGCCCTCATCTCGCCGAACCCGCCGGCCTTGACGACGGCGATGGGCAGGAGCAGCAGGAGTACGCCGACGGTCTTCACCACGAACTGCACCATGTCGGTGAGGGTGATGGACCACATGCCGCCGAGCGTGGAGTAGGCGACGACGATCGAGCCGCCCAGGACGATCGCGAGCGTGCGGTTCATGTCGAACAGGACGTCGAAGATGGTGGCGTACGCGATGGTCGAGGTGACCGCGAGCATCAGCGTGTACGCCCACATGACCACTCCGGAGATGACGCCCGCGCGCCCTCCGTAGCGCAGGTCGAGCATCTCGGAGACGGTGTAGACCTTCAGGCGGGCGATGCGGGCCGAGAAGAACACGCTCAGGGCGAGCAGCCCGAGGCCGATGGTGAGGACCATCCAGGCGCCGGAGAGGCCGTACTGGTAGCCGAGGCCCACGCCGCCGATGGTGGAGGCGCCGCCGAGGACGATCGCGGCCATGGTGCCGGAGTACATCCACGGTCCGAGGCGGCGGCCCGCGACCAGGAACTCGGCCTTGGACCTGGCGCGGCGCATGCCCCACCAGCCCATGGCCAGCATCCCGGCGAGGTAGACGACGATCACTGTGTAGTCGACGGCCATAGGGGGGCCTCCTTCGCGCACCTCGGTGGCGTGTCGTGCAGATGGGAGTGAGGACCGGCCGCGGGGACATCCGCCCGTACCCGCGACCTGCGGTCGGCACGACCTTAGGTGGCCGGAAAGCAGCGCTGAAGTGTACGTTTCTTCTACTCCGCACGACCGATACGGATGGAACATCCACCATGGCCGACCCCACCGGCCCCCTGGGCCCCACGGCGCCCCCCACCCCGCCGGTCCCGCTCGCCGCGCTGCTGGACCGCGAGGACCTCGGCCTGCGGCAGATCGCGGGCCCGGACGCGGCGCACACCGCCGTGCAGTGGGTGCACACCTCCGAGATGCGGGACCCCTATCCGTACCTCCTCGGGGGCGAGCTGCTCCTCACGGCGGGCGTGCACATCACCGACCCGGCGGACACGGACGGCGGCCTCGACGCCTACGTGACCCGCATCGTCGCCGCCGGCGGCGCCGCCCTCGGCTTCGGCGTCGCCCCCGTGCACGACACGGTGCCGCGCGCCCTGGTGGAGGCCTGCGACCGGCACGGCCTGCCGCTCCTGGAGGTCCCGCCGCGCACCACGTTCAGCGGGGTCGCCCGCGCGGTGTGGCGGCTGATGGCCGAGGCCAGGCACGCCGAGCTGCGGCGGGTGGCGCAGGCGCAGCAGAGCCTCGCGACGGCCGCGGCACGGCCCGACCCCGTCCCGGCGGTCCTGCGCCGGCTGGCGGCGCGGCTCGGCGGGCTCGCGGTGCTGTACGGGCCCGACGGGACCCCGTTGCAGGCGGCCGGGCAGGCGCCGGACGCCGTGCGGGAGGCGCTGCGGGACCTCACCGGTGTCGTGCGCCGCGCCGCGCCCACCGCCCCCGCGTCCGCCGCCGACAGGGCCGGGACCACCCACCTCGCCGCCTACGCGCTCGGCGGTGGGCGCGGCTTCGCGCTCGGGACCGCCACGGAGCACCGCGAGCCGGGCGACCACACCATCGCCGGGGCCGCGGTCGTGCTGCTCTCCCTGCTCACCGGGGAACACCAGGGCGACTCCGAGGCGGCCCGCTCGGCGGCCCTCGTACGGCTGCTCCTCGGGGCCACCCCTGAGGACGTCGGGCCTCTCCTGGGGAGCGGCCCGTGGACCGTGGTGCACGCGCGCGGGGAGCGGGCCCCGCTGGCCGCGTCCGCCCTCGCCGCGGCCCTCGGCAGCGGTCTCGTCGACCCGGGCGAGGACGTCGTACGCCTGCTCGTCCCCGGGGGCCGCGAGGTCGCCCCGGCGGACGGCTGGACCCTGGGAGTCTCCGCCCCGGCCGCGCCGGACGGCCTCGCGGCGGCCGACGCCCAGGCGGCCCGCGCCCTGCGCCGCGCGGAGGCCACCCGACGGCCCCTCGTACGCCATCACGCCAACGGCATCGCCGCGCTGGTCGTGCCCGGGGAGGCCGACGCCCACGCGCGCGTGCTGCTCGCCCCGCTCGCCGGGAACGAGGCGCTCCTGGAGACCTTGCGGACCTGGCTCTCCCTGCACGGCAGCTGGGACCGCACGGCGGTCGCGCTCTCCGTCCACCGCAACACGGTCCGCCAGCGGATCACGCGGTGCGCGGCACTGCTCGGGGCGGACCTCGACGATCCGGACGTACGCATGGAGCTGTGGTTCGCGCTGAGCAGGTCCTGAGAGGCCGAGCAGGTCATGTCAGGACTGAGCAGGTCAAGTACGGGCTGAGCAGGCCATGTCAGGGGGTGCGAAAGGCTTACTCCGCCCTGCGCGGAGCATTCGTCCCGCAGAATGGGAGCCATGCCGATACCCAGCCGTCCCGCGCTAGTCGACCACCTCGTCCGCACCCGCATCGCGGGCGATGTCGCCACTCCCCGCGAGAACAACCTCAGCCACTACAGGAAGCTCGCGAACGGCGACCGTCACTACTGGCTCGGCCTGGAGCTGGGCGACCGGTGGACCGATGAGCAGGACGTCCTCGCGGTGATGGCCGAGCGCTGCGGCGTCATCGACGACCCCGGGCACCGGCAGGGCCAGGACACCATCGACCCGGAGCTGACGGTCGACGCCCTGGAGCGCATGGCGGCCCGTCTGCGCAAGGCGGCCGCCGGCAAGGAGAGCGTCCTTTTCGCCACCGGCCACCCCGGGGGGCTGCTCGACGTGCACCGCGCGACGGCCGCCGCCCTGCGTGCGGCGGGCTGCGAGATCGTGGTGATCCCCGAGGGTCTGATGGCCGACGAGGGCATGGTCTTCCAGTTCGCCGACGTGGCGGTCCTGGAGCGCGGCGCGACGCTGTGGCACACGCACTCCCCCGAGCCGATGAACGCGATCCTGGACGGCCTGGAGCGCGAGGGCCGCCCGCAGCCCGACCTGGTGGTCGCCGACCACGGCTGGGCGGGCCGCGCGGGCCAGCGCGGCCTGGACTCGATCGGGTACGCGGACTGCAACGACCCCGCGCTGTTCATCGGCGAGGCCGAGGGCACGGTGCAGGTGACGGTCCCCCTGGACGACCACGTCACGAGCCCGCGCCACTACGACCCGCTGACGGCCTACCTGCTGGGCGCGGCGGGACTGTCCTGAGGATCCTGGCCGGGGCCCGGCATCGGGTCCTGCCCCGGCCCGGGTGTCGGGTCCAGGTACACCCGCCTGATCGCGGGGAAGCGCTCCTGGAGGCGCCGCGCCATGCGGTCGCAGGCCCGCTCGATGTCCGCCGCGCTCGACACGTCCCGGAAGTCGACCTTCGCGGCGACCAGGGCCTCCTCGGGGCCCTGGAGCAGCGTGGTCAGCTCCAGGACGTCCACGACGTGCGGGTCGGCGAGCAGTTCGGCCCGCACCGCGGCCCGCATCCGCGCGGGCAGCGGGCGGCCGATCAGCAGCTCGGAGTTGGCGTGCCCGAGGACCCACGCGACGTACACGAGCAGCACGCCGATGCAGAGTGAGGCGACGCCGTCCCACACCCCGGAGCCGGCGAGCTGCCCGCCGAGCAGCCCCGCCGCGGCGAGCACCAGGCCCGCGAGCGCCGCCGAGTCCTCCATCACGACGGCCTTGACCGCCGTGTCGGGGGTGTGGCGCAGATAGCGCTTGAGGCGCACTCCGAAGCGGTCGGCCTCGCCGCGCGCCTGCTTGAGGCCGGTCCGCAGCGAGTAGCCCTCCAGGAGGAAGGCGACGCCGAGGACGAGGTACGAGATGAGCGGGTCCCCCGGCTCCTGGCCGTGCGTGAGGGTGTGGATGCCGTCGTAGACGGCGAAGACGCCACCGCCGACGAAGGTGGCGACGGAGGCGAGCAGCGCCCAGATGTAGCGGGCCCCTCCGTAGCCGAGCGGGTGTTCCTCGTCGGCGGGCCGCTCGCCCGCCTTGAGGGAGACGAGCAGCATCAGCTCCGTGACGGTGTCCGCCACGGAGTGCGCCGCTTCGGAGAGCATCGCGCTGGATCCGCTGATGACACCGGCGACGGCCTTGGCCACGGCGATCCCCAGGTTGGCGACGGCGGCGACGATCACCGTGAAGGTGCTCTCGCCGCCGCGCTCCTGCCGTTCCGCTTGCCCTGCTTGCTCCGCTTGCTCCGACATGTATCGGACGGTATGTCCGATCAACGCGGTACGCGAACCACGCCCTCCTGGATGACCGTCACCGCCAGCCGCCCGTCCTGCGTCCAGATCCGCGCCTGGCCGAGGCCGCGCCCTCCGGAGGCCGTCGGCGACTCCTGGTCGTAGAGCAGCCATTCGTCCGCGCGGAAGGGCCGGTGGAACCACATGGCGTGGTCGAGCGAGGCGCCGACGACGTCCCCGACCGCCCAGCCGCCCCGCCCGTGCGCGAGCAGCACCGAGTCGAGGAGCGTCATGTCCGAGACGTACGTGGCGAGGCAGACGTGCAGCAGCGGGTCGTCCGCGAGCTTGCCGTGGGTGCGGAACCACACCTGGGAGCGCGGCTCGCGCGGCTGCCCGACCGTGCCCCAGGGCGGTACGTCGGCGTAGCGCAGGTCGACGGCGGCCCGCGCCTCGATCAGCCGCTCGGCGACCGGCCCCGGCAGATGGCGGGGCAGCATCTCGGCGGCGGTGGGCAGCGTCTCGGGGTCGGGCGCGTCCGGCACCGCGGCCTGGTGCTCCAGGCCCTCCTCGTACGTCTGGAACGACGCGGAGAGGTGGAAGATCGGGTGCCCGTGCTGGACGGCGACGACGCGGCGCGTGGTGAAGGAGCGCCCGTCGCGGATCCGGTCGACGGTGTACACGATCGGCGCGCCCGGGTCACCGGCGCGCAGGAAGTACGCGTGCAGGGAGTGGGCCGGCCTGTCGGACGGGACGGTGCGGCCCGCGGCGACCAGGGCCTGCGCGGCGACCTGGCCTCCGAAGACGCGGGGCACCAGGACCGAGCGGCTCACGCCCCGGAAGATGTCCTCCTCGATCTGCTCCAGGTCGAGCAGATCGAGGAGGGATTCAAGTGCCTGGTTCATGGAGGTGGTTCCGCGGAGCTGTCTTTGCGCGCCGGACTACAGGCCCATGTCCTTCGCGATGATCATCTTCATGACCTCGCTGGTGCCGCCGTAGATGCGGTTGACGCGGTTGTCCGCGTACAGGCGGGCGATGGGGTACTCGTTCATGAAGCCGTAGCCGCCGTGCAGCTGGAGGCACTTGTCGATGACGCGGTGCGCGACCTCGGTGCAGAACAGCTTCGTGGAGGCGGCCTCCGCCGCCGTCAGCTCGCCCGCGTCCAGGGCCTCCAGGGCGCGGTCGGCGACGGCCTGGGCGGCGTCCACCTCGGCCTGGCAGGCGGCCAGTTCGAACTTGGTGTTCTGGAAGGAGGCGACGGGCTTCCCGAAGACCGTGCGGTCCTGGACGTACTCCTTGGCGAACCGGACGGCGGCCTTGGCCTGCGCGTACGCGCCGAAGGCGATGCCCCAGCGCTCGGAGGGGAGGTTGCTGCCGAGGTAGGAGAAGCCCTTGTTCTCCTCGCCGAGCAGGTCCTCGACGGGCACCTTGACGTCGACGAACGCCAGCTCGGCGGTGTCGGAGGTCTTCAGGCCGAGCTTGTCGAGCTTGCGGCCGATGGAGTAGCCCTCGGACTTGGTGTCCACGGCGAACAGGGAGATGCCGAAGCGGCGGTCCTCGGTGGTGGGCGCGGCGGTGCGGGCGCAGACGATCACGCGGTCGGCGTGCACGCCGCCGGTGATGAAGGTCTTGGAGCCGTTGAGGACGTAGTGGGTGCCGTCCTCGGAGAGCTTGGCGGTGGTCTTCATGCCCGCGACGTCGGAGCCGGTGCCCGGCTCGGTCATGGCGAGGGCCCACATCTCCTCGGCGGAGACGAACTTCTCCAGGTAGCGCTTCTTCTGCTCGTCGTTGGCGAGCATCTTGATGTAGGGCAGGGCGAGCAGGACGTGCACACCGGAGCCGCCGAAGGTGACGCCCGCGCGGGCCGTCTCCTCGTACTGGACGGCCTCGAACTTGTGCGTGTCCAGACCGGCGCCGCCGAACTCCTCGGGGACGTTGATCCCGAAGAGGCCCAGCTCGGCGAGCTTGTAGTAGAACTCGCGCGGCACCTGACCGGCGGCGAACCACTCGTCGTGGACGGGGACGACCTCGGCCTCGATGAAGGCGCGCAGGGTCTCCCGGAACGCCTCGTGGTCCTCGTTGAAAACGGTACGGCGCACGGAGAACTCCCTCTGCCTGCATCTGCCGACACGACTAAGCGCTTGCTCAGGCTTAGGTTACCCGGGAGTCACCAAAGGCGTCCAGAGATGCGCGTCACTCGGCGGCGGCCGCCGCGAACGCCCCGCGCGCGAGGCGGTGCAGCAGCTCCGCCATGGCCGCGCGGCTGGGCAGCGCGTCGCGGCGGCTCAGGTGCGGCGTGGAGTTCAGCAGCCCGAAGACCGCGTGCACGGACACCCGGGCGGCGTTCTCGGCGAGGTCCGGATAGACCTCGCGCACCACCTCGACCCAGATCTCCACGTACTGCCGCTGGAGCTGGCGGACGAGCTTGCGGTCGCTGTCCCGCAGGCGGTCCAGCTCGCGGTCGTGCAGGGTGATCAGGGAGCGGTCGTCGAGGGCGAAGTCGATGTGCCCCTCGATGAGCGCGTCGAGGACCCGCGACGGCGACCCGTCCGCGTCGGCCACACAGCGCTTGCCGCCCGTCAGGAGCTGGCCGCTGATGCCGACGAGCAGCTCGGCGAGCATCGCGTCCTTGCCCGCGAAGTGCCGGTAGAGGCCGGGTCCGCTGATGCCGACGGCGGCGCCTATCTCGTCCACACCGACCCCGTGGAAGCCGCGCTCGGCGAAGAGCCGGGCAGCCTCCCTGAGGATCTGCTCGCGGCGGGTGGGGGCGTCGGTTCTGGTGGCCATGGAATTAATTCTAGACAGGTCGGTTAGCGCTCGTTAACCTGATGGAAACGCGTTAACGCTCACTAACTGGGCAAGGGGGCTCGACTGATGCGGCAGGCACCAGTGCTGACGAGCGCGGCTGATCCCGCGTCCGAGGCATGGCGGGCGAACGAGGCGGGCCACACCGCCCTCGTCGAAGAGCTGCGGGCCAAGCTCGCGGCGGCCGCGCTCGGCGGCGGGGAGCGGGCGCGGGCCCGCCATGTGGCGCGCGGCAAGCTGCTGCCCCGGGACCGCGTGGACACGCTCCTCGACCCCGGCTCGCCCTTCCTGGAGCTGGCCCCCCTCGCGGCCGACGGGCTGTACGGCGGGGACGCCCCCGCGGCGGGTGTCATCGCCGGGATCGGCCGGGTCTCGGGCCGCGAGTGCGTGATCGTGGCCAACGACGCCACCGTCAAGGGCGGCACGTACTACCCCATGACGGTGAAGAAGCACCTGCGCGCCCAGGAGGTGGCCCTGGAGAACCACCTCCCGTGCCTCTACCTCGTCGACTCGGGCGGCGCCTTCCTGCCGATGCAGGACGACGTCTTCCCCGACCGCGAGCACTTCGGGCGGATCTTCTACAACCAGGCGCGGATGTCGGGCGCCGGCATCCCGCAGATCGCGGCGGTCCTCGGCTCCTGCACGGCGGGCGGGGCGTACGTCCCCGCGATGAGCGACGAGGCGGTGATCGTGCGCGAGCAGGGCACGATCTTCCTCGGTGGCCCGCCCCTGGTGAAGGCGGCGACCGGCGAGGTCGTGACGGCCGAGGAACTGGGCGGCGGCGCGGTGCACTCGCGTACGTCCGGGGTCACCGACCACTTGGCGCAGGACGACGCGCACGCCCTGCGGATCGTGCGGACCATCGTCTCCACGCTCCCCGCGCGCGGCGAGCTGCCCTGGCCCGTCCAGCCCGTGGAGGAGCCGAAGGTCGACCCCCTGGGGTTGTACGGCGCGGTGCCGACGGACTCCCGCACCCCCTATGACGTACGCGAAGTCATCGCGCGCGTGGTCGACGCCTCCCGCTTCGCCGAGTTCAAGGCGGAGTACGGCACGACGCTGGTGACCGGCTTCGCCCATATCCACGGCCACCCGGTCGGGATCGTCGCGAACAACGGCATCCTGTTCTCCGAGTCCGCCCAGAAGGGCGCCCACTTCATCGAGCTGTGCGACCAGCGCGGCATCCCCCTGGTCTTCCTCCAGAACATCTCGGGCTTCATGGTCGGGCGGGACTATGAGGCGGGCGGCATCGCCAAGCACGGCGCGAAGATGGTCACGGCCGTCGCCTGCACCCGCGTGCCGAAGCTGACGGTCGTCGTCGGCGGTTCGTACGGCGCGGGCAACTACTCGATGTGCGGCCGGGCCTACAGCCCCCGCTTCCTGTGGATGTGGCCGAACGCCAAGATCTCCGTGATGGGCGGCGAGCAGGCCGCCTCCGTCCTCGCCACGGTCAAGCGCGACCAGTTGGAGGCGCGCGGCGAGCAGTGGGCCGCCGAGGACGAGGAGGCCTTCAAGGCCCCGATCCGCGCACAGTACGAGGAGCAGGGCAACGCCTACTACGCCACGGCCCGCCTCTGGGACGACGGTGTGATCGACCCCCTGGAGACCCGGCAGGTGCTGGGTCTGGCCCTGACCGCCTGCGCGGGCGCTCCCCTCCCCCAGCGGGACCCCGCAGCGCCCGGCTTCGGCGTCTTCCGGATGTGACGTGAGGAACCCACTGATGTTCAGCACTGTTCTGGTCGCCAACCGCGGCGAGATCGCGGTCCGCGTCATCCGCACCCTGCGGGCGCTCGGCATCCGCTCGGTGGCCGTGTTCAGCGACGCGGACGCGGACGCCCGCCACGTGCGCGAGGCGGACACGGCGGTTCGGATCGGTCCCGCGCCCGCCACCGAAAGCTATCTGCGCGTGGACCGCATCCTGGAGGCGGCCGCGAAGTCCGGCGCCCAGGCGGTCCACCCGGGCTACGGCTTCCTCGCGGAGAACGCCGGCTTCGCGCAGGCCTGCGCCGACGCCGGCCTCACCTTCATCGGCCCGCCCGCCGGGGCCATCTCCCTCATGGGCGACAAGATCCGCGCCAAGGAGACGGTGCGGGCGGCCGGCGTCCCGGTCGTCCCCGGCTCCTCGGGCAGCGGTCTGACCGATGCCGAACTGGCCGCCGCGGCCCGGGAGATCGGCACTCCGGTGCTGCTCAAGCCGAGCGCGGGCGGCGGCGGCAAGGGCATGCGCCTGGTGCGGGACGAGGCCGTGCTCGCCGAGGAGATCGCGGCGGCCCGGCGCGAGGCCCGCGCCTCCTTCGGTGACGACACCCTGCTCGTGGAGCGGTGGATCGACCGCCCCCGGCACATCGAGATCCAGGTCCTCGCGGACGGCCACGGCCAGGTGATCCACCTCGGCGAGCGCGAGTGCTCCCTCCAGCGCCGTCACCAGAAGATCATCGAGGAGGCGCCCAGCGTCCTCCTGGACGAGGCCACGCGCGCGTCGATGGGCGAGGCGGCGGTCCAGGCGGCCCGCTCCTGCGGGTACACGGGCGCGGGCACGGTGGAGTTCATCGTCCCCGGCAAGGACCCCTCCTCGTACTACTTCATGGAGATGAACACCCGCCTCCAGGTGGAGCATCCGGTCACCGAGCTGATCACGGGGCTCGACCTGGTGGAGTGGCAGCTGCGGGTGGCCGCCGGGGAGCGCCTGCCGTTCACGCAGGAGGACATCACCCTCACCGGGCACGCGGTGGAGGCGCGGATCTGCGCCGAAGACCCCTCGCGCGGGTTCCTGCCCTCAGGCGGCACGGTCCTCTCCCTGCGCGAGCCGCAGGGCGACGGCGTGCGCACCGACTCCGGCCTGAGCGAGGGCACGGAGGTCGGCAGCCTCTACGACCCGATGCTCTCCAAGGTCATCGCGTACGGCCCCGACCGCGCCACGGCCCTGCGCAAGCTGCGCGCGGCCCTCGCCGGCACGGTCACGCTCGGCGTGCCGACGAACGCCGGCTTCCTGCGCGAGCTGCTCGCCCACCCGGCCGTGGTGGCGGGCGAGTTGGACACCGGCCTGGTGGAGCGCGAGGCGGACGGCCTGGTCGCCGACACCGTGCCGGACGAGGTGTACGAGGCGGCGGCAGCGGTGCGCGAGGCCGCGCTCGCGCCCGCGGCGGGCGGCTGGACGGACCCCTTCTCGGTGCCGAGCGGCTGGCGGCTCGGCGGGACCCCGGCGCCCCTGACGCACTGGCTGCGCGTGCCGGGGCACGAACCGGTCGCCCACCGCCTGCGCGACACCGCCCCCGCCGTCACCCCCGACCGCGTCTCGGTCACCGTCGACGGCACCCGGCACAACTTCCACCGTGCGGGCGACTGGCTGGGCCGCGACGGCGACGCCTGGCAGGTGCGGGACCACGACCCCGTCGAGGCGAGCCTCACGGGCGCCGCGCACGCCGGGGCCGACGCGCTCACCGCCCCCATGCCGGGCACCGTCACGGTCGTGAAGGTCTCCCCGGGCGACCGGGTGAGCGCAGGTCAGAGCCTGCTGGTGGTCGAGGCGATGAAGATGGAGCACGTCATCTCCGCCCCGCACGCCGGCACCGTCACCGAGCTGGACGTCACCGCGGGGTCGACGGTCGCCATGGACCAGGTCCTCGCGGTGGTCCTCCCGGACGGCGAGGCGGGCGGCAAGACGGACGACAAGGCGGGCGGCGAGGCGGGCGCCGCGGCCCACGAGGAGGCAGGGCGATGACCCCCACCGGACTCCCCATGACCGTCCCGGATCCGCAGCTGCCGGCCCGCGTCCGCGTCCACGAGGTCGGCGCGCGCGACGGCTTGCAGAACGAGCAGTCGGTCGTCCCCACGGAGATCAAGGCGGAGTTCATCCACCGCCTCGCCGACGCGGGCCTGACCACCGTGGAGGCGACCAGTTTCGTGCACCCCAAGTGGGTGCCCCAACTGGCCGACGCCGAGCGGCTCTTCCCGCTCCTCGGCGACCTCCAGGGCGTGCGCCTGCCGGTCCTCGTACCGAACGAACGCGGCCTGGAGCGGGCGCTGGCGCTCGGCGCCCACCGCGTGGCCGTCTTCGCCAGCGCCACCGAGTCCTTCGCCAAGGCCAACCTCAACCGCACGGTCGACGAGGCCCTCGCCATGTTCGAGCCGGTGGTCTCCCGCGCGCGGGAGCAGGACATGCACGTCCGCGGCTATCTCTCGATGTGCTTCGGCGACCCCTGGGAGGGCCCGGTCCCCCTCGGCCAGGTCGTCCGCGTCTGCCGCGCCCTGCTCGACATGGGGTGCGACGAGCTGAGCCTCGGCGACACCATCGGCGTGGCCACCCCGGGCCATGTCGGCGCCCTGCTCACCGCGTTGGGCGAGGCGCGGGTCCCCATCGACCGCGTCGGCGTCCACTTCCACGACACGTACGGCCAGGCGCTCGCCAACACCCTGGCCGCCCTCCGGCACGGCGTGACCACGGTCGACGCCTCCGCGGGCGGCCTCGGCGGCTGCCCCTACGCCAAGAGCGCCACCGGGAACCTCGCCACCGAAGACCTCCTGTGGATGCTGCACGGCCTCGGCATCGACACCGGGGTCGATCTCGGCCGCCTCAGCGCCACCAGCGCCTGGATGGCCGGCCACCTGGGCCGACCCAGCCCGTCCCGCACCGTCCGCGCCCTGACCCACCAGGAGCAGTGAAGAGAAGATGGACCACCGCCTGAGCCCCGAGCACGAGGAACTCCGCCGCACGGTGGAGGCGTTCGCGCACGACGTCGTCGCCCCGAAGATCGGCGACTTCTACGAGCGCCACGAGTTCCCCTACGAGATCGTCCGCGAGATGGGCCGCATGGGCCTGTTCGGCCTGCCCTTCCCCGAGGAGTACGGCGGGATGGGCGGCGACTACTTCGCGCTCGGCATCGCCCTGGAAGAGCTGGCCCGGGTCGACTCGTCCGTGGCGATCACCCTGGAGGCGGGCGTCTCGCTCGGCGCGATGCCGCTGCACCTGTTCGGCACCGAGGAGCAGAAGCGCGAGTGGCTGCCGAAGCTGTGCTCCGGTGAGGTACTCGGCGCCTTCGGCCTGACCGAGCCGGACGGCGGCTCCGACGCGGGCGGCACCCGCACCACGGCGGTGCGGGACGGCGACCAATGGGTCATCAACGGCTCCAAGTGCTTCATCACCAACTCCGGTACGGACATCACCGGACTGGTCACGGTCACCGCCGTCACCGGCCGGAAGCCGGACGGCCGCCCGCTGATCTCCTCGATCATCGTGCCGTCGGGTACACCGGGCTTCACGGTCGCGGCGCCGTACTCGAAGGTGGGCTGGAACGCCTCGGACACCCGCGAGTTGTCGTTCTCCGACGTCCGCGTCCCCGCGGCGAACCTGCTGGGCGAGGAGGGCCGCGGGTACGCCCAGTTCCTGCGGATCCTGGACGAGGGCCGGGTCGCCATCTCCGCGCTCGCCACCGGCCTCGCGCAGGGCTGTGTGGACGAGTCGGTGAAGTACGCCAAGGAGCGGCACGCCTTCGGCAAGCCGATCGGGGCGAACCAGGCCATCCAGTTCAAACTGGCCGACATGGAGACGCGGGCGCACATGGCGCGCATCGGCTGGCGGGACGCGGCGTCGCGGCTGGTCGCCGGGGAGCCGTTCAAGAAGGAGGCGGCGATCGCCAAGCTCTACTCCTCGACGGTGGCCGTGGACAACGCCCGTGAGGCCACGCAGATCCACGGCGGCTACGGCTTCATGAACGAGTACCCCGTGGCCCGGATGTGGCGGGACTCCAAGATCCTGGAGATCGGCGAGGGCACCAGCGAGGTGCAGCGGATGCTCATCGCGAGGGAGCTGGGTTTCGCGGGCTGAGGGCGGGGGGCCCTGGACTTCAGGTGAGCTTAGGCTAGCCTAAGCTCTACTTCCGGCCAGTGGCCCCGCCACCGCACCGTCACGAAAGCAGAGACCCCCATGTCCCACGCCCGCCTTTCCCAGCCCTCCCGCCGCGGCATACTCGCCGCCGGTGGCGCCCTCGGTCTCACCGCCGCCCTGGCAGCCTGCGGCAACGACAAAAAGGACGGGGACAGCAAGGGCGAGGGCGGCGCGGCCAAGTCCGGCCCCTGGAGCTTCAAGGACGACCGCGGCGAGACCGCCAAGCGTGACACGACGCCGAAGAACATCGTCGCGTTCACCGGCGTCGCCGCCGCCCTGTTCGACTACGGCATCGAATGCAAGGGTGTTTTCGGCCCGACGAAGACCAAGGACGGCAAGGCCGACGTCCAGGCCGGCGACATGGACATCAGCAAGCTGACCATCATCGGCAACGAATGGGGTCAGTTCAAGATCGAGAAGTACGCGAGCCTCGCGCCCGACCTCCTGATCTCCACGATGTTCGACGACCAGGGCACCCTCTGGTACGTGCCGGAGGAGAGCAAGAAGAAGGTCCTCAAGCTCGGGGCCCCGAGCGTCGGCATCAGCGTCTACGACCGCCAGATGAACCAGCCGCTCCAGCGCATCCTCGCCCTCGCCGAGTCGCTCGGCGCGGACGTGAAGGCGGACAAGGTCGTCAAGGCGAAGAAGCGCTTCGAGGCGGCCTCCGAGCGGCTGCGCAAGGTCGCCAAGGCGAACAAGGACATCAAGGTCCTCGTCGGCTCCGCGAGCCAGGAGCTGCTCTACGTCTCCGGCACGAACCTCTCGGCCGACCTGGAGTACTTCAAGGCGCTCGGCGTGAACTTCGTCGAGCCGCCGGAGAAGGCCAAGAAGGAGTCCGGCGGCTGGTTCGAGAACCTCAGCTGGGAGAACGTGGACCAGTACCACGCGGACGTCATCATGATGGACAACCGCACCTCCGCCATCCAGCCGGCCGACCTCGACAAGTCCAAGCCCACCTGGAAGAAGCTGCCCGCGGTCAAGGCCGGACAGGTCATCCCGCGCGTCACCGAGCCCATCTACTCGTACGCCAAGTGCGCGCCGATCCTGGAGGACCTGGCGGACGCGATCGAGAAGGCGAAGAAGCTCAAGAAGGCCGCCTGACCTCCTAGTTCGACGGCCGCCCCTTCCGCTTACGGAGGGGGCGGCTCCATTTTTGTCACTCTGTGATACCCCCGGGGTTCAACGAAGCAAGAGGTTAGGTTAGGCTTGCCTTAGTTCGACCCCGCGTCTCGCTCCCCACACTCCTGTCCCCGTAGGCGCGGCCAAGTCCCCTCACCTGGAGGACAGTTCATGCGCTCGCACCTGCTCAATGACACCACCGCGGAGCGGTACCGCAGCTCCGTGACCGAAGGAGTCGAGCGGGTGGCGGCCCAACTCGCCACCACCTCCCGTCCGTTCACCGGCATCTCCGTCGACGCGCTCGCGCCCCGCATCGAGGCCGTCGACCTGGACAAGCCCCTGCACGACACCATCGCCGCGCTCGACGAACTCGAAGAGCTGTATCTGCGCGACGCGGTGTACTTCCACCACCCCCGCTACCTCGCCCACCTCAACTGCCCGGTCGTCATACCGGCGGTACTGGGCGAAGCGGTGATCTCCGCGATCAACTCCTCGCTCGACACCTGGGACCAGTCCGCGGGCGGCACGCTCATCGAGCGCCGCCTGATCGACTGGACCTGCGAGCGCATCGGGCTCGGCCCGGCCGCCGACGGCGTGTTCACCAGCGGCGGCACCCAGTCCAACCTCCAGGCGCTGCTGCTCGCCCGCGAGGAGACCAAGGAGCAGGACCCCACCCGGATGCGCGTCTTCGCCTCCGAGGTCGGCCACTTCAGCGTCCAGAAGGCGGCCCGGCTGCTCGGCCTCGGCGAGGACGCCGTCGTGGTGATCCCCACCGATCACGACAAGCGCATGCAGACCGTGGCCCTCGCCCGCGAGCTGGAGCGCTGCCGCCGCGACGACCTCTCCCCCATGGCTGTCGTCGCCACCGCGGGCACCACCGACTTCGGCTCCATCGACCCGCTCCCCGAGATCGCCGAACTGTGCGCGCAGTACGGCACCTGGATGCACGTGGACGCCGCCTACGGCTGCGGACTGCTCGCCTCCCGCAAGAACCGCCACCTCCTGGACGGCATCGAGCGCGCCGACTCCGTCACCGTGGACTACCACAAGTCCTTCTTCCAGCCGGTGAGTTCCTCGGCCGTCCTGGTGCGCGACGGGGCGACCCTGTCCCACGCCACGTACCACGCCGAGTACCTCAACCCGCGCCGGATGGTGCAGGAGCGCATCCCCAACCAGGTCGACAAGTCCCTCCAGACGACCCGGCGCTTCGACGCCCTCAAGCTGTGGATGACGCTGCGCGTGATGGGCGCCGACGGCATCGGCGGCCTCTTCGACGAGGTGTGCGACCTGGCCTCGGAGGGCTGGAAGCTGCTCGCCGCCGACCCCCGCTTCGACGTCGTGGTGGAGCCGCAGCTCTCCACGCTCGTCTTCCGCTACATCCCCGCCGCGATCTGCGACCCCGCCGCGATCGACCGCGCCAACCTCTACGCCCGCAAGGCCCTGTTCGCCTCCGGTGACGCGGTCGTGGCGGGCACCAAGGTGGGCGACCGCCAGTTCCTGAAGTTCACCCTGCTCAACCCCGAGACCACCACCGCCGACATCACGGCTGTCCTCGATCTGATCGCCGGCCACGCCGAGCAGTACCTGGGAGAGAACCTTGACCGCGCCTGCTGACCCCCACCAGCCGCCCGCGCCGTACGACTTCATCGGCATCGGCCTCGGCCCGTTCAACCTCGGCCTGGCCTGTCTGACCGAGCCGCTGGACGAGCTGAACGGCCTCTTCCTGGAGTCCAAGCCCGACTTCGAGTGGCACTCGGGGATGTTCCTGGAGGGCGCCCACCTCCAGACGCCGTTCATGTCGGACCTGGTCACGCTGGCCGACCCGACATCGCCGTACTCCTTCCTCAACTACCTGAAGGAATCGGGACGGCTGTACTCCTTCTACATCCGCGAGAACTTCTACCCCCTGCGGACCGAGTACAACGACTACTGCCGCTGGGCCGCCGCCCGGCTCTCCTCGATCCGCTTCAGCACGACGGTCGAGGAGGTCACCTACGAGGACGACCTGTACGTCGTACGGACCACCGAAGGCGACCTCCTGCGCGCCCGCCGTCTCGTCCTCGGCACCGGCACGCCGCCGCACCTGCCCGAGGCCTGCGACGGCCTGGGCGGGGACGCGATCCACAACTCCCGCTACCTCCAGAGCAAGGCGCAGCTCCAGAAGAAGGAGTCGATCACGCTCGTCGGCAGCGGCCAGTCCGCCGCCGAGATCTACTACGACCTGCTGAGCGAGATCGACGTCCACGGCTACCGGCTGAACTGGGTGACCCGCTCGCCGCGCTTCTTCCCCCTCGAATACACCAAGCTGACGCTGGAGATGACCTCTCCGGAGTACATCGACTACTTCCACGCCCTGCCCGAGGCGACCCGCTACCGCCTGGAGACGGCGCAGAAGGGTCTGTTCAAGGGCATCGACGGCGAGCTGATCAACGCCATCTTCGACCTGCTGTACCAGAAGAACCTCACCGGGCCCGTCCAGACCCGGCTGCTGACCAACACCGCGCTCACCGACGCGACGTACGACAGCGAGAGCCGCACGTACACGCTGGGACTGCGCCAGGAGGAGCAGGAGAAGGACTTCCGGCTCCGCACCCAGGGCCTGATCCTCGCCACCGGCTACCGGTACCAGGTCCCCGAGTTCCTCGCGCCGGTCCGCGACCGCATCCGCTGGGACGGCCGGGGCCGCTACGACGTGGCGCGCAACTACAGCATCGACACCACCGGGAGCGGCATCTACCTCCAGAACGCCTCGGTCCACACCCACTCGATCACCAGCCCCGACCTCGGCATGGGCGCGTACCGCAACGCGACCATCGTCCGCGAGCTGACCGGGCGCGAGGTCTACCCGGTCGAGAAGTCCATCGCGTTCCAGGAGTTCGCGGCCCCCGAGGGAGTCCTCATATGACCATCGATCGCGCGGCGGGCGGCGACTTCACGTTCCGCCCCCTCGACCCCCTGACCGACGCCGAGATGCTGCACGGCTGGGTCACCCATCCCAAGGCCTCCTTCTGGATGATGCAGGACGCCTCGCTGCCCGACGTCGAGCGTGAGTACATGGCGATCGCGGCCGCCGAGCACCACGACGCGTTCATCGGCCTGCACAAGGGCGTCCCCGCCTTCCTGATGGAGCGGTACGACCCGGCGTACGTCGAACTCGTCGGCCTGTACGAGCCGCTCCCCGGCGACGTCGGCATGCACTTCCTCACCGCGCCGTCCGACGTCCGCATCCCCGGCTTCACCCGCGGCGTGATCACCGCGGTGATGCGGGAGCTGTTCGCCGACCCGGCGACCGAGCGCGTCGTCGTCGAGCCGGACGTAGGCAACACGGCGGTGCACGCCCTCAACGAAGCCGTCGGATTCCGCCCCGAGCGCGTCATCCACAAGCCGGAGAAGGAAGCCCTGCTGAGCTTCTGCACCCGCGAACAGTTCGAAGCAGCAGTACGTGAAAGGGAACTGGCGATATGACCCTGTCCGACGCCGTGGCGCACCTGTCCCCGGAGCGCTGGGCCACAGCCGACCGCCTGCTCATCCGCAAGGCGCTCGCCGAGTTCGCCCACGAGCGGCTGCTCACGCCCGAGCCGCTGGGCGAGGGCGCGTACGTGGTCCGCAGCGACGACGGCCTCACCCGTTACCGCTTCACCGCCGCCGTGCTGCGCCTGGACCACTGGCAGATCGACGCCGAGTCGATCACCCGCCACCGGGACGGCACCGAACTTCCCCTGAACGCCCTGGAGTTCTTCACCGAACTGCGCGGCGCCCTCGGCCTGAGCGACGCGATCCTGCCGGTCTACCTGGAGGAGATCTCCTCCACCCTCTCCGGCATCTGCTACAAGCTCACCAAGCCCGCGGTCCCCGTCGCCGAGCTGTCCCGCTCCGGCTTCCAGGAGATCGAGACGGGCATGACCGAGGGCCACCCCTGCTTCGTCGCGAACAACGGGCGGCTCGGCTTCGGCGTGCACGAGTACCTCTCGTACGCCCCCGAGACGGCGAGCCCCGTACGCCTGATCTGGCTGGCGGCGCGCAAGGACCGGGCCGCCTTCACCGCGGGCGCCGGCCTCGACTACGAGTCGTTCCTCCGCGCCGAACTGGGCGAAAAGGCCCTGGCCCGCTTCGACCGCGTCCTGCGCGACAAGGGCCTGGACCCGGCGGAGTACCTGCTCATCCCCGCCCACCCCTGGCAGTGGTGGAACAAGCTGTCGGTGACCTTCGCCGCCGAGGTCGCCCAGGGCCGCCTCGTCTGCCTCGGCGAGGGCGACGACGAGTACCTCGCGCAGCAGTCCATCCGCACCTTCTTCAACCGGACCTCCCCGGAGAAGCACTATGTGAAGACGGCCCTGTCCGTCATCAACATGGGCTTCATGCGCGGTCTGTCGGCCGCTTACATGGAGGCGACCCCGGCGATCAACGACTGGCTGGCGAACCTCATCGAGACCGACGAGACGCTGCGCGGGACCGGTCTGACGATCATCCGCGAGCGCGCGGCCGTCGGCTATCGCCACCTGGAGTACGAGGCCGCCACCGACCGCTACTCCCCCTACCGCAAGATGCTCGCCGCCCTGTGGCGGGAGAGCCCCGTGCCCTCCCTCGAAGAGGGCGAGCAGCTGGCCACCATGGCCTCGCTGCTGCACGTCGACCGCGACGGCGGGAGCTTCGCCGGGGCGCTCATCGAGCGCTCGGGCCTCGCTCCCACCGAGTGGCTGCGCCGCTATCTGCACGCGTACCTGACGCCGCTGCTGCACAGCTTCTACGCGTACGACCTGGTCTTCATGCCGCACGGCGAGAACGTGATCCTCGTCCTGAAGGACGGCGTCGTCCAGCGCGCGATCTTCAAGGACATCGCCGAGGAGATCGCGGTGATGGACCCGGACGCGGTCCTGCCGCCGGTCGTCGAGCGCATCCGCGTGGAGGTCCCGGAGGACAAGAAGCTCCTGTCCATCTTCACGGACGTCTTCGACTGCTTCTTCCGCTTCCTGTCGGCGAACCTCGTCACCGAGGGCCTCATCGACGAGGACGCCTTCTGGGGATCCGTCGCCGAGTGCGTGACGGCCTACCAGGAGGCGACCCCGCACCTGGCCGACAAGTTCAAGCAGTACGACATGTTCGCCCCGGAGTTCGCGCTGTCCTGCCTGAACCGGCTCCAGCTGCGCAACAACGAGCAGATGGTGGACCTCGCGGACCCCTCGGGGGCGCTGCAACTGATCGGGACGCTGAAGAACCCGATCACCTGAGCCGGGCGGGCCAGGGCACCTGCGGCGACCTGTAGTAGCCGATGCCGAGCGCGTCCCAGCGCGGGGCCTGCTCGGCGAGCCGCCACTTGTACTGCTCCCAGTCGTGCGTGGCGGCGGGCGACCAGCCGAGTTCGGCGATGCCGGGCAGGCGCGGGAACGCCATGTAGTCGAGGTGCACGGAGGTCGACAGGGTCTCCGTCCACAGCGGTGCCTCGACACCCATGACCGCGTCGGCGGGCGCCCCCTGGAGATACGTCGCCGGGTCCCAGTCGTAGGAGCGCCGCACCTCGACGAGGCCCGCCCAGGACAGGCCGAGCGGCGTGTCCGCGGTGTACTTCATGTCGAGGTAGGAGCGGTCGGCCGGCGAGAGGACCAGCTTGGTGCCGTTCCTCGCGGCGTTCACGACCTGCTCGCGCTCGGCGGCGCCCGTCCTGTCATACCCCCAGTACTGGGCGACGGCGCCCTCGGCGGGCTTGGCGCCGGCGAGCTGGTGCCAGCCCATGACCTTCTTGCCGTACTTGGCGACCACCGGCTGCACCCTGTCCATGAAGGCGGTGAAGTCCTCGTGGCTGGTCGAGTGCGCCTCGTCGCCGCCGATGTGGAGGTACTCACCGGGCGTCATGGCGGCCAGCTCGCGGATCACGTCGTCCACGAAGTCGTACGTCACGTCCTTCTTCACGCACAGCGAGCTGAAGCCGACCGCGGTACCGGTGTAGAGCGGCGGGGCGACGCCGTCGCAGTTCAGTTCGGCGTACGAGGCGAGCGCGGCGTTGGTGTGCCCCGGCATGTCGATCTCGGGGACGACCTCCAGATGCCGCGAGGCGGCGTAGGCGACGATCTCCTTGTACTGCGCCTTGGTGTAGTAGCCGCCCTCGCCGCCGCCGACCTGCGTGGAGCCGCCGTACGTGGCCAGGCGCGGCCAGGAGTCGATGGCGATGCGCCAGCCCTGGTCGTCGCTCAGGTGCAGGTGCAGCTTGTTCATCTTGTAGAGCGCCGCCTGGTCGATATAGCGCTTGACCTGGTCGACGGTGAAGAAGTGCCGCGAGACGTCGAGCATCGTGGAGCGGTAGCCGTAGCGCGGCATGTCCTTGATGGTGCCGCCCGCGACGCGCCACGGGCCGCGCTGCTTCGTCTTCCTCTCCACGGCCGCGGGCAGTTGCTGGCGCACCGTCTGGACGCCGTGGAAGAGCCCGGCGTCCGACCAGGAGGTGATGGTGAGGGAGCCGCGCGTCGAGATGACCCGGTAGCCCTCGCCGCCGAGGACCTTGTTCTGCGGCTCGGCGCTGATCCGCAGCCGGATGCCGTCGCCACCCTCGCCGGTGGTGACCGGGAGTCTGTAGCCGGTGGAGGGGCGCAGCACCTTCGCGAGGTACTCGCCCACGCGCCGCTCCTCCGGGGTGGCGACGCGGATCCGGGTCCTCTCGGTGATCTCGTAACCGGCGCCGCCCGCCTCGGCCGTCATCGGCACGGGCACGATCCGGCCGAGCGGGGTGGGCGGGGCTTCGGCCGCGCCCGAGGGGGCGGGGGCGGCGGCGAAGGAGGAGATCCCGGCGGCCGCCACGAGCAGCAGCGAGCCGAGGAGGCGTGCCGTGCGTACCGGCCGTGTCGTTCTGTGGTGCGTTCTCACAAGCGGATCCCTTCGACGGGGGCGCAACTGAGGTGCATCGCATGCGAACGGTCCCCTTGGTAACCCGGCCCGTACAAGGGGTCAAGGGGTGTAGACCAACCGTCGCGGGGCGGTGCGAGAATCCCCGCATGGCGGAAATCATCCAGCGTGACGGCACCTGGACCTTCGACGGAGAGACACTGCGGCTCGTACCGGGCCACGACAAGAGCGTGTCCCTGCTGCGCAAGACGCTGGGCGAACTGACCGTCCCGCTCGGCGCGTTGGCGGGCATAGCCTTCGAACAGGGCAAGAAGTCGGGCCGGTTGCGGCTGCGCCTGCGGGACGGTGCCGATCCGTTGCTCCAGGCGGCCGGCGGACAGCTGACGGACACCGCCGACCCCTACCAGCTGGTGGTGGAGCCGGACCGGTACGGCGTGGCGGAGTACCTGGTCGACGAGGTGCGCAACGCCCATCTGATCGAACAGGTACCGGCCGCGCCCTGCACCGCCTACCTCCTCGCGGGCCCGGCCGTGCCGCTGTCCGTCTCCGCGGGGGACGGCACGGTGAGCTTCGACGGGGAGCGCGTCCGGCTGGAGTGGAACTGGAAGACGGAGGACGCGAAGTCCGCGTCCGGCACGAGGTCGCTGGCGCTCGCCGATGTCGCCGCGGTGGAGTGGCAGCCCGCGGTCGGCCTGGAGAACGGCTATCTGCGGTTCACCGTGAAGAACGCGCCGACCAAGGCGCCGCCGAAGTACGACCCGAACTCGGTCGAGCTGTGGGGATTCAAGAAGGACCCGCTGATGGCCCTGGTCGCCGCCGCGGTCCAGGCCCGCCTCCCCCACCCCTCGGCCCCCACGCCCCCGGCCGCCCCGGTGGACGCGCCCGCCGGGCCCAAGGGCCTCACCCCGGCGCCGGCCCCGGCCGACGACCACGACGCCCTGCTGCGCCGCCTGCGCGAGCTGGGCGAACTCCACCGGTCCGGCATCCTCACGGACGAGGAGTTCGCGGCGGCCAAGCAGGCGGTCCTGCGCCGCATGTGAATGCCGATCGCGGCCGCCTGCGAACACTCTTCGCGCCACGCATTGGCCCGTTCCGACACGGCCCTGCCCGATATCGGGCAGGATTCTTGCGAAAGCGTATGCGATACCCCAGGATCATCGAATGCACGACGACCTGGTGGACCACCTCACCCGCAGCACCCCGCTCCAGCGGGGCGAAGCGCTGCGGGTCATCCAGGACGTGCTCGCCTACTTCGACGAGACGACCGAGGAATTCGTCCGTCGCCGCCACCGCGAGTTGCAGGGTCAGGGCCTGCTGAACGCGGCGATCTTCGAACAGATCTCGGCGGATCTCGCATACCGCGCGGTCGCGCCGCCGGAGCTGAGCCTCCGGCAGTTGCGCCGCATCATCTACGGCTAGGACACCCTCTATGTGTGGAATCGTCGGTTATATCGGCAAGCGTGACGTCGCCCCGCTGCTCCTGGAAGGCCTTCAGCGCCTGGAGTACCGCGGCTACGACTCGGCGGGCATCGCCGTCACCAGCCCCAAGGCCACCGGCCTGAGGACGGTCAAGGCCAAGGGCCGCGTCCGCGACCTGGAGGCCAAGGTCCCCGCCCGCTTCAAGGGCACCACAGGCATCGCCCACACCCGCTGGGCCACCCACGGCGCCCCCTCCGACGAGAACGCCCACCCGCACCTGTCGCAGGACGAGAAGGTCGCGGTCGTCCACAACGGCATCATCGACAACGCCTCGGAGCTGCGCGCCAAGCTCACCGCCGACGGCGTCGAGTTCCTCTCCGAGACCGACACCGAGGTCCTCACCCACCTCATCGCCCGCTCCCAGGCGGACACCCTGGAGGAGAAGGTCCGCGAGGCGCTGCGGCACATCGAGGGCACGTACGGCATCGCCGTCCTGCACGCCGACTTCAACGACCGCATCGTCGTCGCCCGCAACGGCTCCCCGGTCGTCCTCGGCATCGGCGAGAAGGAGATGTTCGTCGCCTCGGACGTCGCCGCGCTCGTCTCGCACACCCGCCAGGTCGTCACCCTCGACGACGGCGAGATGGCCACCATCAAGGCCGACGACTACCGCACGTACACCACCGAGGGCTCGCGCACGACGGCCTCGCCGACCACCGTGGAGTGGGAGGCCGAGTCGTACGACATGGGCGGCCACGACACGTACATGCACAAGGAGATCTTCGAGCAGCCCGACGCGGTCGACCGCGTCCTGCGCGGCCGCATCGACGACCGCTTCTCCACCGTGCACCTCGGCGGCCTGAACCTCGACGCGCACGACGCCCGCAAGGTGCGCCGCGTCAAGATCCTCGGCTGCGGCACCTCGTACCACGCGGGCATGATCGGCGCCCAGATGATCGAGGAGCTGGCCCGTATCCCCGCCGACGCCGAGCCGGCGTCCGAGTTCCGCTACCGCAACGCGGTCGTGGACCCCGACACCCTCTACATCGCGGTCTCCCAGTCCGGTGAGACGTACGACGTGCTGGCCGCCGTCCAGGAGCTGAAGCGCAAGGGCGCCCGCGTCCTGGGTGTGGTCAACGTGGTCGGTTCGGCGATCGCGCGTGAGGCGGACGCGGGCGTGTACGTCCACGCGGGCCCGGAGGTCTGCGTGGTCTCCACCAAGTGCTTCACCAACACCACCGTCGCCTTCGGCCTGCTCGCCCTGCACCTGGGCCGCATCCGTGACCTGTCGGTCTCCGACGGCAAGCGGATCATCGAGGGCCTGCGCAAGCTGCCCGGCCAGATCTCGGAGATCCTCAAGCAGGAGGACGAGATCAAGAAGATCGCCAAGAGCTACGCGGACGCCCGTTCGATGCTCTTCATCGGCCGCGTACGGGGCTACCCCGTCGCCCGCGAGGCCTCCCTCAAGCTCAAGGAGGTCTCGTACATCCACGCCGAGGCCTACCCCGCCTCCGAGCTGAAGCACGGCCCGCTCGCGCTCATCGAGCCCGCGCTCCCCACGGTCGCGATCGTCCCGAACGACGACCTCCTGGAGAAGAACCGCGCGGCCCTGGAGGAGATCAAGGCCCGCAGCGGCAAGATCCTCGCGGTCGCGCACCAGGAGCAGGAGAAGGCCGACCAGACGATCATCGTCCCGAAGAACGAGAACGAGCTGGACCCGATCCTGATGGGCATCCCGCTCCAACTCCTCGCCTACCACACGGCGTTGGCGCTGGGCCGGGACATCGACAAGCCGCGCAACCTGGCGAAGTCCGTCACCGTGGAGTAGCCCCTGCCCAGCGGCGGACGACAGATGAACGGCCCCCTGCGCGTGCCACCAGCGCACAGGGGGCCGTTCCTCAGGGGCCGGGGTCGCCCATTACCCCGACCCGCGCTACGGAATGACGATGACGGGCCGCTGCGCCCGCCGCGCCAACCGCCCGGCGACGGAGCCGAAGATGCGGCCGACGATGCCTTGCGTGGAGCCGACGACGATCGCGTCCGCGCTGTACTCGCGGCCGACCTCCTCCAGCTCGTGGCAGATGTCGCCGCCGCGCTCGACGAGGATCCACGGCACCTCGGCCAGATAGTCCGCGCACGCCAGTTCGAGTCCGAGCACCTCGGTGCGGTGGTCCGGCACGTCGACGAAGACCGGCGGCTCGCAGCCCGCCCACACGGTGGTGGGCAGCCGGTTGGCGACATGCACGATGATCAGGCCCGATCCCGAGCGATGGGCCATGCCGATGGCATAGGCGAGAGCCCGCTCACTGGAGGTCGAGCCGTCGAAGCCGACGACGACGCCGTGCCGGAAGGCCGGATCGCAGGGATGACGTGGTTCTTCCGCCGCTCGGGGGGTCGTCGTCGGATCGGCGACCTGCCGCTTGCGGTCCGCGGGTTCGGAGAATTCGTGACCGGCCATGGGTGTCTCGGCGAAGGAGTCCTCTGTGGGAGGGTCTGCGTTTTCAGGTGAGGCGAAAGTTCAGGACCTGGAAGGTCGTCCGGGAATCATCTTCCCAAGCCCATACCCCCAAGGGTACGGCGACACTCCTCTCCTGCCCAGAGCCCGCGAAGAGCCCGTGCGGGTCCGCACCGGGCCGCACACAGGGCATCCCGGCGTTCACCGGAGCATGCATGAGCCTCGCCCGTATGGCAATGGTTGCTGCCTCCTACAGGCGGTTTGCGCACCCGTCCGGCGGCCACCCGGCGCCGCGCCAGTGACCGGCCGCCCCACCGCGCGTTGAACCCCCGAACGCCACCGCCACAGGGAGCACGCCGTGCCTGGATCCTCGACCGCGTCCCCACCCGCCCGCGAGCGCCGCGCGGCCCCCGGCCCCGGCCCGCGGGAGCCACGGCGGGCGGCCCCGCAGGACTCGGCGGGCGACGTGGTCCGCTGGGCCGTATTCAGCTGCGTGCTGGTTCCCGTCGTCCTTGTGGGGTACGGGATCTCCCTGGCGGGGGCCGGCGGCGCGGCCCTCGGCCTCGCGGCCGTCACCGGGGTCTGCCGGGTGCTCCTTCGCCAGTCCGAGCGGGGCGCCGCGCGGCTGCTCGCGGAACAGAACAGCGGGCACCGGGGGCGGCACGGCAGAACGGGCACGGGGGCGCACCGGGGCATGCGGCACAGCACCGACAGCGCGCCGGTCGACTGACTGATTCGCACACCCGCTCACGTAGCTTTTCAGCCAACTTCCGAGAACCGGGCATTCCTTGGCCGAACGGGCCCCCAACCCCCGTCCGACCAGGGCTGAAAGGTGCTCCCATGGCGTGCGCACCCTACGGGGACCGGCCATGGAGCGCAGGCGCACTTCCCTGCACCGGCCCACGAGTGCAACGCTTCGTGATCGAATGCTTCACGCCAAGTTGCCATGTCGACAATCTGCCGGGTGCTGAACTGGTCACTCCGGCAGCACGGGACACAGTAGATTCGATCTTGACTGTAGTACGGCGGGGGACTGGTGGAGGACCGAGGGGAAACGTGCAGGAGCGACAGGCCCAGCAAGCACGTCAAGAACACCAAGCTCACCAAGCACGCCAGGAACGGGGAGCCGCTACGACCGAGGGGGGTTTAGCACCATGAGCCACGACTCCACTGCCGCGCCGGAGACCACGGCCCGGAAGCTCTCCGGACGCCGCCGCCGGGAGATCGTAGCGGTGCTGCTCTTCAGCGGTGGCCCCATCTTCGAGAGTTCCATACCGCTCTCCGTCTTCGGCATCGACCGGCAGGACGCCGGGGTGCCCCGCTACCGGCTGCTCGTGTGCGCCGGCGAGGACGGCCCGCTGCGGACCACCGGCGGGCTCGAACTCACCGCGCCGCACGGCCTGGAGGCCATCGGCAGGGCGGGCACGGTCGTCGTACCGGCCTGGCGGTCGATCACGTCTCCGCCGCCACCGGAGGCGCTCGACGCGCTGCGCCGCGCGCACGAGGAGGGTGCCCGCATCGTCGGGCTCTGCACCGGCGCGTTCGTACTGGCCGCGGCGGGACTGCTCGACGGCCGGCCCGCGACCACCCACTGGATGTACGCGCCGACGCTCGCCAAGCGCTACCCGTCCGTCCACGTGGACCCGCGCGAGTTGTTCGTCGACGACGGGGACGTCCTGACGAGCGCCGGCACCGCGGCCGGAATCGATCTCTGTCTGCACATCGTGCGCACGGACCACGGCAACGAGGCGGCGGGCGCGCTCGCCCGCAGGCTCGTGGTGCCGCCGCGCCGCGCCGGCGGTCAGGAGCGCTATCTCGACAGGTCTTTACCGGAGGAGATCGGCGCCGACCCGCTCGCCGAGGTCGTCGCCTGGGCACTCGAACACCTCCACGAGCAGTTCGACGTGGAGACGCTGGCCGCGCGCGCGTACATGAGCAGGCGCACCTTCGACCGCAGGTTCCGCTCGCTCACCGGGAGCGCTCCCCTCCAGTGGCTGATCACTCAGCGGGTGCTCCAGGCGCAGCGTCTTCTGGAGACGTCCGACTACTCCGTGGACGAGGTGGCGGGCCGCTGCGGCTTCCGCTCGCCGGTCGCGCTGCGGGGCCACTTCCGGCGCCAGCTGGGCTCGTCCCCCGCCGCGTACCGGGCGGCCTACCGCGCCCGCAGGCCGCAGGGCGAGCGCACGCTGGAGTCCGCTCCGGCGGCCTCGCAGGCCATGCCCGCGCTGGTGGAGGCGGGTCCGGTGCCGACGCAGACCCGGCGGACGGCGGCGGCCAGCGCGCTCGGCCCCTCGGCCTCCATGTCCACCGACCCGGGCAAGCCGCACTCGGACGCGTACGCACCGGGACGTGCGCCCCTGCCCGGCCAGAGGAGCGCGCCGTAGGGTTAGACGCATGAACGACCGCATGGTGTGGATCGACTGCGAGATGACCGGGCTCTCGTTGACGGACGACGCACTTATCGAGGTGGCCGCACTGGTCACCGACTCGGAACTGAACGTGCTCGGCGAAGGGGTGGACATCGTGATCCGCCCGCCGGACGCGGCCCTGGAGACCATGCCCGAGGTGGTGCGCGCCATGCACACCGCCTCGGGGCTCCTCGACGAACTGGCCGGCGGCACCACGCTGGCCGACGCCGAGGAGCAGGTCCTGGCGTACGTACGTGAGCACGTCAAGGAGCCGCGGAAGGCTCCGCTGTGCGGAAACTCGGTCGGCACCGACCGCGGCTTCCTGGCGCGGGACATGGGGACCCTGGAGGAGTACCTCCACTACCGGATCGTGGACGTCTCCTCCATCAAGGAGCTGGCGCGGCGCTGGTACCCCCGGGCGTACTTCAACAGCCCGGACAAGAACGGCAACCACCGCGCCCTCGCCGACATCCGCGAGTCCATCGCCGAGCTGCGCTACTACCGCGAGGCGATCTTCGTCCCGCAGCCGGGCCCGGACTCGGACACCGCGAAGTCGATCGCCGCCAAGCACGTGCTGTCCGCGGAGTAGCCTCCGCGGCGGCTCCACGAGCGCCCTGTGTACGGGGTCCGGAAAACGCGTGCGCGAGCACCCCTTCGGACCCTGTACACTTTTTCTCGGCCGGTCGGAAGAAAGCAAAACGACCGGGCATGGTGGGTGTAGCTCAGTTGGTAGAGCACCTGGTTGTGGTCCAGGTGGCCGCGGGTTCAAGTCCCGTCACTCACCCTGGAGAAAGGGCCCCGGTTCGAGAGAACCGGGGCCCTTTCCGCGTTCCCGGACCGTGCGATACGGGCCTCAGGAGGAATCCCGCTCGACCAGTTCCGTCGGGAGCACCAGCTGGCGCCGCTCCAGGCGCCGGGCGGCGGCCGGGCGGCTGTCCGCGATCTCCGCGAGCAGCAGGTCGATCATCGCCCGCCCCATCTCCTCGATGGGCTGGCGGACGCTGGTGAGCGGCGGATCCATGTGGCGCGCGATCGCCGAGTCGTCGAAGCCGACCAGCGCCACGTCGTCCGGTATCCGACGGCCGGCCTCCCGCAGCGCCTGCCGGGCGCCCGCCGCCATCACGTCCGAGCCCGCGAAGACCGCGTCGAGGTCGGGGCGGGCCGCGAGCAGCTCCCGCATGGCGCGGCGCCCGCCCTCCTCCGTGAAGTCGCCCCGCGCGATCAGCCGCTCGTCCACCGCGCGGCCCGCGTCCTCCAGGGCGGCGCGGTAGCCGTCCAGGCGGCGCTGGGCCCCGTACACGTCGAGGCGGCCGGTGATGGTGGCTATGGCCGTGCGGCCGCGGGCCATGAGGTGGCGCATGGCCGAGCACGCCCCGGCGAAGTTGTCGGAGTCGACCGAGGGCAGCGCCTCCTCGGCCGAGCGCCGGCCGCTGATCACGGCGGGGATCTCCAGCTGGGACAGCAGGTCGGGCAGCGGGTCGTCGGCGTGCACCGAGACCAGCAGGACGCCGTCGACGCGGTGGGCCGCGAGGTACTGGGCCAGGCGCTGACGCCGCTGGTCGTTGCCCGCGAAGATCAGCAGCAGCTGCATCTCGGTCTCGCTGAGCTGGGCGCCCACGCCGCGCAGCACATCGGAGAAGTACGGCTCGGCGAAGAAGCGGGTCTCGGGCTCGGGCACGACCAGGGCGATCGCGTCCGTGCGGTTGGCGGCCAGGGCGCGGGCCGCCGTATTGGGCACGTACCCCAGCTCGGCCACCGCCGCCTCGACGGCCGTGCGGGTCGCGGCGCTCACCCGCGGCGAGCCGTTGATCACGCGGGACACCGTCCCCCGGCCTACTCCCGCCCGGGCGGCGACCTCCTCCAGAGTGGGCCGTCCGCCGCTGCGGCCGCGCGCTGCGTGAGCTGCCATTGTCCGCCTCCCGTCGCCTTCCCCCGGCGAGGAATGTAACAGCCGGATCTTCGCCGGGCCGAGGGGCGAAAGCGCGAGGGTCCCGTAACGGCCCGATAACCGAAGACGCGACTCCCTGTCCGGTCCCTTGACACCCCCGGCGCCAGCCACGAGTCTTCAAGCAATCACTCGTGGGAGCGCTCCCACAGTACCTGAGCCGTACACATCCCGCACGTTCCCCGCCCGCGCCGCAGAATGAACCAACGGACCCAGCACAGCAGTTGGCCGGGTGGTCGGCACGTCAGGCAACAGGAGGACGTCATGCACACGAGTTCCGGCCGGTCCCGCCGACTGGTGACCTACGCGGCCGTGACCGCCCTGGCCGCGAGTCTGCTGGCCGCTTGTTCCAGCGACGACGACGGATCGTCGGACGACGGCAGAATCACGCTCAACGTAGGCACGTTCGGCGTGCTGGGCCTCAAGCAGGCGGGCCTGTACGAGGAGTACGAGAAGGCCCACCCGGACATCAGGATCAAAGAGAACGTCATCGAGCGGAACGACGCCTATTACCCGAAGCTGCTCACCCAGCTCCAGTCCGGCGCGGGGGTCAACGACGTGGCGGCCATCGAGGTCAGCAACATCACGGAGATCGTGCGGACCCAGGGCGCCAAGTTCGAGGATCTGGGCAAGGCGGAGGGCGTGGAGAAGTCCGCGTACCTCGACTGGAAGTGGAAGCAGGCGACGACCGAGGACGGCAAGACGGTCGGCCTCGGGGTCGACATCGGCCCCACCGCGCTCTGCTACCGCAAGGACCTCTTCGAGAAGGCGGGCCTGCCCACCGACCGCGAGCAGCTCGCGAAGGAGTGGGCGGGCGACTGGGACAAGTACGTCGCGATGGGCGAGAAGTACATGAAGAAGGCGCCGAAGGGCACCAAGTTCGTCGACTCCGCCTCCAGCGTCTACAACGCCGTCTTCGCGGGCGCCACCGAGCGCTACTACGACGAGGAAGGCGAGGAGATCTACGAGGAGAGCCAGGGCCGCAAGGACGCCTGGGACGCGGCGATGAAGGTCGCCCGGGGCGACATGTCCGCCAAGCTCAAGCAGTTCGACCCGACGTGGGACCAGGGCTTCGCCAACGGCAGGTTCGCCACGGTGGCCTGCCCCGCCTGGATGGCCGGTTACATCCAGGAGAAGACGGGCCCGGGCGGCAAGGGCAAGTGGGACATGGCCAAGGCGCCCACGGACGGCAACTGGGGCGGGGCCTTCCTCGGGGTGCCGAGCGCGGGCAAGCACAAGAAGGAGGCGACCGAGCTGGCCGTCTGGCTGACCCGGCCCGAGCAGCTCGCGAAGATCTTCGCCAAGCAGGCCAGCTTCCCCTCCACCCCGTCGGTCTACGACGAGCTGAAGCCGTCGCCGGCCACCAGGGCGTACTTCAGCGACGCGCCCATCACCCGGATCTACGCCGGCGTCGCCAAGAACATCCCCTCGGCCGTCTACGGCGTCAAGGACGCCCAGATCGGCCAGTCCATCACGGACATCGGTGTGCTCCAGGTGGAGCAGCAGGGCAAGTCTCCCGAGGAGGGCTGGGAGGCGGCCCAGAAGGAGATCAAGGATGTTCTGGGACAGTGACGCCCATGTCCGAGACGACTGAGTACGCCGAGACCGCGCCCCCCGTGCAGGGGGACGCGGCCCCGGCCGCGTCGGAGGGCCGCGCGTCCTCCCCCACGACGTCCTCGTGGCGCAGCCGCCTGTACCGCTGGGACATCAAGGCGTCGCCCTATGTCTTCGTGGCGCCCTTCTTCCTCTTCTTCGGCGCCTTCGGCCTCTTCCCGCTGCTCTACACCGGCTGGGCCTCGCTGCACCGCCTGGAGCTGACCAACCTCGACGACAGCACCTGGCTCGGCCTGGAGAACTACACCAACCTCTTGCGGAGCGACTACTTCTGGAACGCGCTCGGCAACACCTTCGCCATCGGCGTCATCTCCACCGTCCCCCAGCTGGCCATGGCGCTGGGCATCGCGCACCTGCTCAACTACAAGCTGCGCGGCTCCACGCTGTGGCGGGTGGCGATGCTCGCGCCGTACGCCACCTCGGTGGCGAGCGCCTCGCTGGTCTTCACGCTGCTGTTCGCGTGGGACGGCGGGATGGTCAACTGGCTGATCGGGTCGGTCGGCTTCGACCCCGTCAACTGGCGTGAGTCGTCCTGGGGTTCGCAGTTCGCCGTGTCGTCGATCGTCATCTGGCGGTGGACCGGCTACAACGCGCTCATCTATCTGGCGGCGATGCAGGCCGTACCGCACGACCTGTACGAGTCGGCCTCGCTGGACGGCGCCTCGCGTTGGCAGCAGTTCCGGCACGTCACGATCCCGATGCTGCGCCCGACGATCCTGTTCACCGTGGTCGTCTCCACGATCGGCGCGACCCAGCTCTTCGGCGAGCCCCTGCTGTTCGGCGGGACCGCCGGGTCCAAGGGCGGCGCCGACCACCAGTTCCAGACCCTCGGGCTCTATCTGTACGACCAGGGCTGGATCAACGGCCATCTGGGCAGGGCGTCGGCCGTCGCCTGGCTGATGCTGCTGATCCTGCTGCTCATCGCCGCGGTCAATCTGTTGATCGCCCGACGCCTGAGGAAGGACCGATGAAGACCCGCGCCCGCACCATGGGCCTCAAGGCCGGCCGCACGATGCACGCGGGGCCGCTCACGTACGCCGTCCTCGCGCTGTTCACGGCCATCTCGCTGGCGCCGCTGATCTGGACGGCGATCGCGGCCTCGCGGACCCAGGGGCGGCTCGCCCAGACACCGCCGCCCCTGTGGTTCGGCGGGAACCTCTTCAAGAACCTCGAAAGGGCGTGGAAGGAGGCGAGCCTCGGCGACGCGATGCTGAACACCACGATCGTGGCGGGCAGCATCACCATCGGCACCGTCCTGTTCTCCACGATCGCCGGATTCGCCTTCGCCAAGCTGAAGTTCAGGTTCAGCGGGGCGCTGCTCGTGCTGACCATCGGCACGATGATGGTGCCGCCGCAGCTGAGCGTCGTACCGCTGTATCTGTGGATCGCCGACCTCCAGTGGACCAACCAGCTCCAGGCCGTGATCCTGCCGACGTTCGTGAGCGCCTTCGGGGTGTTCTTCATGCGGCAGTACCTGGTGCAGGCCCTGCCCAGCGAGCTGATCGAGGCGGCGCGGATGGACGGGGCGAGCAGTCTGCGCATCATCTGGCACGTGGTGTTCCCCGCGGCGCGGCCCGCGATGGCCGTCCTCGGTCTGCTGACGTTCGTGATGGCCTGGAACGACTTCCTGTGGCCGATCATCGCCCTGAACCAGTCGAACCCCACCGTGCAGGTGGCGCTCAACTCCCTCGGCACGGGGTACATCCCCGACCGGGCGGTGATCATGGCGGGCGCGCTGCTCGGCACGCTGCCGCTGCTCCTGGCGTTCATCCTGTTCGGCAAGCAGATCGTGAGCGGGATCATGCAGGGGGCGGTCAAGGGCTGAGTCTCCGGGAGCGGCGCGGCTCCGGGTGCCCCGGCGCTCCCCCTTCTTCCTCCGGTACTTCTTCTCCCCCTTCCCCCTTCCCCCTTCCGATGGGAGCGCTTCCATGCCTGAACCCCTCACCTTTCCGGCCGGTTTCCTCTGGGGCGCCGCCACCTCCGCCTACCAGATCGAGGGCGCCGTACGCGAGGACGGCCGCACCCCCTCCATCTGGGACACCTTCAGCCATACGCCGGGCCGCACCGACGGCGGCGACACCGGTGACGTCGCCGTCGAGCACTACCACCGCTACCGCGACGACGTGGCGCTCATGGCACGCCTCGGCCTGAGCGCCTACCGGTTCTCCGTCTCCTGGTCCCGGGTGCAGCCCACCGGACGCGGCCCGGCCGTCCAGCGCGGCCTGGACTTCTACCGCCGCCTGGTCGACGAGCTGCTCTCCCAGGGCATCGAGCCCGCCCTGACCCTCTACCACTGGGACCTGCCCCAGGAGCTGGAGGACGCGGGCGGCTGGCCCGCGCGGGAGACCGCGTACCGCTTCGCCGAGTACGCGGGTCTGGTGGCCGAGGCGCTGGGCGACCGCGTCGAGTCCTGGATCACGCTCAACGAACCGTGGTGCAGCGCCTTCCTGGGCTACGGCTCCGGGGTGCACGCCCCCGGCCGCACCGACCCCGCGGCCGCCCTCCACGCCGCGCACCACCTCAACCTCGCGCACGGCCTCGGCACCCAGGCGCTGCGCGCCGCCCTGCCGGCCCGCGCCCGGGTCGCGGTGAGCCTCAACTCCGCGGTGGTCAGGGCGGTTTCCCAGGGCCCTGGCGACCTGGACGCGCGCCGGCGCATCGACAACCTCGCCAACGGCGTCTTCCACGGCCCGATGCTGCACGGCGCCTACCCGGCCGACCTGCTGGCCGACACCGCGCGGATCACCGACTGGTCCTGCGTCCGCGAAGGCGATCTGGCCGCCGTCCACCAGCCGCTGGACGCGCTGGGCCTCAACTACTACACGCCCGCGCTGGTGTCGGCGGCCCCCGAGGGCGGAAGTTCGCGCGCCGACGGACACGGCGCGAGCGCGCACTCGCCCTGGCCCGGGGCCGAGGACGTCGCCTTCCACCAGACGCCGGGCGAGCGCACGGAGATGGGCTGGACCATCGACCCGACGGGGCTGCACGAGCTGATCATGCGGTACACCCGGGAGGCGCCGGGGCTTCCGCTGTACGTGACGGAGAACGGCGCGGCCTGCGACGACAAGCCCGACGCGGAGGGCCGCGTCCACGATCCTGAGCGGATCGCCTACCTTCGCGGCCATCTGGCCGCGGTCCGCCGTGCCCTCACCGATGGCGCGGATGTCCGCGGGTACTACCTGTGGTCACTTCTGGACAACTTCGAATGGGCGTACGGCTACAGCAAGCGTTTCGGGGCGGTGTATGTGGACTACGAGACGCAGGTCCGGACTCCGAAGTCCAGCGCGGAGTGGTATGCGGCGGTCGCCAGGGCGGGCGCGTTGGTCGACTGAGGGGCGCTCAGCCGGGCCCGTAAGGGGCGCGGGGAGCTGCGCGGCCAGCCCCCACGCACCCGCAGGGAACTACGCCTGGCCGACGGCACGTCTCCGGGCCCGGTGCCCCCGGCGCCCCAAGGCCCCCCGGCGAGCCCCCCGCTGGATCCAGAGGCGGACCTCCGTGCCGCCGAGGACCGAGCGGCCGACACGGACGTCGCCGCCCGTCGACTCGGCGAGGCGGCGCACGATGTCCAGGCCGAGCCCCGTGGACCCGTCCGCCCCGGACCCCGCGCCCCGCGCCAACGCGGCCTCGGGGTCGGCGATCCCGGGCCCCGCGTCGGAGACGAGGACGATCACCGCGTCCTCGCCGCTGTGCACGTCCACCGAGAAGGCCGTCCCCTCACCGGTGTGCCGGAAGACGTTACCCAGCAAAGCGTCCAACGCGGCGACCAGTTCCGCTCGGACCACCGGCACCCGCACCGGCCGCTCCACCCCCGCCACACGCACCTCGCGGCCCTCGTCCTCGGCGAGCGCCGACCAGAACGCCATCCGCTCGCGGATCACCTCCGCGGCGTCGCAGCCCGCGCCGGGCCCGCCCGCCGCCGTCGCCACCGTCCGCGGCTTGGCGTCCCGCGCGGTGCGGATGATCGTGTCGACCTCGCGTTCCAGGCGTTCGACGGCGACGCGGGTCTGCTCGGCCGCGGGCCCGTCGCCGAGCGAGGCCGTGTTCAGCCGCAGCACGGTCAGCGGCGTACGCAGCCGGTGGGACAGGTCGGCCGCCAGCTCCCGTTCGTTGGCGAGGAGTTGCACGACCTGGTCGGCCATGGAGTTGAAGGCGACCGCCGCGAGCCGCAGCTCCGTCGGGCCCTCCTCGGGCACCCGCACCCCGAGCTTGCCCTCCCCGAGGTCGTGCGCGGCGCCCGCCAGCCGCTTGGCGGGCTGGACCATGCGTACGCCGAGACGGTCCGCGACCGCCACCGAGCCGATGACGAGCGCGATACCGACGCCCGCGAGCACCAGCCACGCCGTCGTCACGCCGTTGCTGACCTCGGCCTCCGGCACGAAGATCTCCACGACCGCCGTGCCCGAGCTGAGCGCGGTCGGCTGGAGCACCACGAAGCCACCGGGCACCTCGGCGGTCCGCGCGCGGCCCGCCGCGCGGGTGGCCTCGACGGCCCGCGCGCCCGCCCGCGGATCGCCGACCTCGAAGGCGGGGGCGCCGCCGACCTCCGGTACGTACACGGCCATCCGCCCGTCGCCGCCCGCCTCGGACGTGGCGACGGCCCGGGTCAGCTCCTCGCGGTCGGTGGTGATGGAGAGCGTGGGGCCCATGCCCGCGCCGTGCCGCTCCGCGTTCGAGACGGCGCGGTCCCTGGCCATCTCCTTGACGACGAGGCCGAGCGGCACCGCGAAGGCCACCACGACCATCGCCGTGACGGCCAGGCACACCCTGACGAGGGCCCATCTCACCGGGGTGGCTCCGCCGCCGGCGGCTCCAGCTTCACGCCGACCCCGCGCAGGGTGTGCAGGTAACGCGGCCGCGCGGCGGTCTCGCCCAACTTCCGCCGCAGCCACGACAGATGTACGTCGATGGTCTGGTCGTCCCCGTAGCTCTGCTGCCACACCTCGGCGAGCAGTTCCTTGCGGGGCACGACGACACCGGGCCGCCCGGCGAGGAAGGCGAGCAGGTCGAACTCGCGGCGGGTCAGATCGAGCCGCGCCCCGTCGAGATCGGCCTGGCGCCGCAGCGGGTCGATGGAGAGCCCGCCGACCTGGAGCACGCTGCTCGGCGGCGCCTCACCGGCCGTGCCGCGCGCGCGGCGCAGCACGGCGGCCATCCGCGCCGACAGGTGTTCGACGGAGAACGGCTTGGTGAGGTAGTCGTCGGCGCCGTCGTTGAGGAGCCGTACGATCTCCGCCTCGTCGTCCCGCGCGGTGGCGATGATCACGGGTACGTCCGTGATGCCGCGCAGCATCTTGAGCGCCTCCGACCCGTCGAGGTCGGGCAGGCCGAGATCCAGGATCACCACGTCAAAGCGGAAATGGGCGACCTCGCGCAGCGCCTCCAGGGCCGTGCCGACGCTGCGCACGGTGTGCGACGCCTCGGTCAGGTGCCGGATGAGGGCGGAGCGTACGAACTGGTCGTCCTCGACGACGAGCACACTTGCCATGGGCGGCACCGTACGCCATACGGAGGAACGTGGTCCGCCGTGGACCGCTCGCCCCCCGTCGAACCCGAGAGCGAATTTCGCACGGGACACGGCGTCGCCGCGTGGTGCAGTATGGCCCGCGATGCGCAGAGGACTCGTACACGCCGTCGCGTGGTCGCTCGCCACGGGCGCGGCGGTCACGCTGTCGTGGTGGGGCGTCCACACGGTGCTGGCGGGCACCGCCTACGACCCGCCGCGCGCCCTGCCGCTCACGGCCGACGACGGCGGCGCCGACCGCGCGGAGCCGCTGTCCTCCTCGACGCGCCGCCCCGAGCCGCCGCCGGCCGAGAAGCCGCCGAAGCCCCGTGGAGCCACGAAGACCCCCCGCCCGCCGAAGTCCCCCGAACCGTCCAGGTCCCGCACCAGGACCTCCGAAGCCGCCCCGCCCGCGCGTTCCGGCACGGGCACGGGCATGGGCACGGTGAAGAGCTACGGCACCCGGGGCGGCCGGGTCGTCCTCGATCTCGGCGAGGACTCCGCGACGCTGGTCTCGGCGACCCCGGCGGCGGGCTGGTCCGTGCAGACGTGGAAGCAGGACACGTGGATCCGGGTGGAGTTCACGGCGGGCGCGGACAGGCTGTCCGTCTTCTGCACCTGGCACGACACCGCGCCCCGGGTCGAGATCAATACGTACTGACGCGCGCGGTCAGCGGAACACCGAGGGTGGCGGCGCCGGCGAGGCGACCGCGGCGGCGTCCGTGACCGCGGCCGCGCCCCCGCTGAAGTCCCGCAGCCCCCGCCCGTGTTCGACCCGGCCCGGGTGCGGATCGCTCGCGCTGCGCCGGGTCAGCTCCGCGACGGGCAGGACCTGGCCACCGGCGAGGAGCACGGCGTTGCCGAACCGCTTGCCGCGCAGCACGGCGGGATCGGCGACGAGCGCGAGTTCGGGGAAGAGCACGGCGGCGGTGGCGAGCTGTCCGCGCAGATGTGCGAGCGGCGGCCCGTCGGCGAGGTTGGCGGCGTAGTAACCCCCGGGTGCGAGGACCCTGGCCACGTCGGTGAGGAACTCCGTGCTGGTGAGGTGCGCGGGGGTGCGCGCGCCGCTGAAGACGTCGGCGATCACGAGGTCCGCCCAGCCGTCGGCGATCTTCGCGAGCCCTTCGCGGGCGTCGGCGCCGCGCACCCGTATCCGGGCCTGCGGGTCCAAGGGCAGCTCGCGGCGGACGAGTTGGATGAGCGCGGTGTCGCGCTCGACTATCTGCTGGGTGGAGCGGGGGCGGGTCGCCGCTATGTAGCGGGCGAGGGTGAAGGCGCCCCCGCCGAGGTGCACGGCGCGTATCGGCTTGCCGGCGGGCGCGACGAGGTCGGCGATGTGGCCGAGCCTGCGCTGGTACTCGAAGTCGAGGTACGTGGGGTCGTCGAGGTCCACGTGGGACTGCGGGGCGCCGTCCACGAGCAGCGTCCACGCGCGCGGCCTGTCCCGGTCCGGCATCAGCTCGGCGAGCCCGCCGTCCACCTTCTCGACGACAGCCTCGGACGCCGCTTCCCGGGCTCGCCTGTTCCTTGCCATCGGACCATTATCGGCGTACGCGGACGACACGGCCCGGCGGCGGTATGCGGGCCGGTACGCGGGCGGATTTTCGCAGAGGCGGCGGGGACGCGGCGGGGACCGCTCAGCGGCAGTTGTCCGCGGCCTCGATGGTGCGCGCGGCCTGGCCGAGCGCGGCCCGCAGGACGGCGGGGTCCGTGACGGGGCCGCTCTCGCCGTCCGGCGGCAGCAGCCAGCCGCTGCCCGCGACCGGCGGCTCGGGGACGGCGGGCCCCGGGTCCGGCGCCGCGGACCGGCGCAGGCCGCGCCCGAAGGTCTGGGTACAGGCGCTGCCCGGGAGGTCCCAGGCGTCGGCGGTGCCGGGCGGCACGAGGAAGCCGAGGGTGTCGCAGCTCCCGTCGTGCAGCACGGGACCGATGGTGTCACCCGCGCCGCGGCGCAGGATGTCGACGGCTTCCAGCCCCTGTCTGGCGGGGACGGTGACGAGGTCGCAGCACTCGTCGTCGCAGGGCGCCGCGGCGCGTGGCGGAGTGCTGCCGTCCGGGCTGGGCCGGTGCCGTGCCGTGGTCAGTGAGGCCGGGGGCGCGTCGCCGATCGCACGGGCGTCGCTGTTCGTACGGGAGTCGCTGTTCTGCATGCCGATCTCCAACAAGGGGACCTCTCCTCGCGAGTGCGGGAGCTTTTCCGGTCTCCCACTCCGCATGGTTCAACGCGATCCGGCGTCAACAGGCACTGCGGCACGCCGCCGCAAAGGATGGCAGTTCATGGCAGATCGTGGGTGAGATATCCGGTTTGTAGCCAAACCCCGCGTGTCGACCCCGTCACAGCGGGTACGTTCGTGCTCCGCCGGAACAGGGGGCAGCCCCGCGAGGTCCCGTGCGCGGGCGCGGCGTCCAGTGCGCCAGCGTGTGCACGGTCCGGCACGCTCCGCACGAGAGGGTCCGGCCATGGCGTCCTCACCGTCCTCACCGATGGCATCGTCCACTCGGTCCCCACGACCGAACCTCGCCTTCCGGCAGCTGCGCGGGCGCCGCTCGCCCGGCGAGTTCGCCGCCGCGGTCCGGCGGGCCGCTCGCGAGATCGGCGAGCGGGTCAGCTGCGACGCGCGGTACGTGGGGCGCGTGGAGGCGGGGGAGATCCGCTGCCCCAACTACGCCTACGAGCGGGTGTTCCTGCACATGTTCCCCGGCCGGACGCTGGCCGACCTGGGGTTCGCGCCCCGCGCGCAGGTCCGGGGCAGGGCGGCGCGCACGGACTCCGAACCACCGCCCTCCCCCACCGTGATCCACCCCCGGGGAACCCGTCAGCCCAGCACCACGAACAAGCCGCACACCACGATCCAGTTGTACGAGTCCCATCCGTCCGGGTCCGACCCCCGCGCCTGCGATCCGTACGCGATCCAGACTCACGAGGAGAGCGACGTGCAACGTCGCGCATTCATGACCGGCTCGACCGCCACCGTGGCCGTCGCGTCCCTCGGCCCCATCGGGCTCGCCCTGGGCGGCCCCGCCGAGGCCGCCACCCGGCACGGCCGCAGGATCGGCGAGGCCGAGGTGGACGCGGTCGAGGAGGCCGTGCGCAAGATCAGGCTGCTCGACGACCGGCACGGCGCCGACGGCCTCTACCGCCGCGCGGCCGCCCCGCTGCGCACCGCCTACGCCCTGCTCGACGCGGGCACGACCCGGCGGTCCACCTCGGACCGGCTGCACGCGGGCGCCGGTGAACTGGCCATCTCGGTCGGCTGGCTGGCGCACGACTCGGGCCGCTTCGACGACGCCCGTTCGCACTACGCCGAGGCCCTCGCCACGGCGCGGGTCGCCGGGGACCCGGCCCTGGAGGCGCACGCCTTCTGCAACACCGCCTTCCTCGCACGGGACGCGGGCCGGCCCCGGGAGGCGGTACGGGCGGCGCAGGCGGCCACCCGCGCGGCCCGCCACCACGGCTCGCACCGGCTGCTCTCGCTGCTCGCGCTGCGGGAGGCCGGGGGCTGGGCGGGGCTCGGCGACCGGGCTGGGTGCGAGCAGTCGCTGGCCCGCGCGCACGCCCTGTTCGACCGCGGGGGCTCGGACGCCGACCCGGAGTGGATGAGCTTCTACGGCCGGGCCGAGCTGGAGGGCCTGGAAGCGCAGTGCTGGTCGGCGCTCGGCGACTGGGCGCGGGCGGCCCGGCACGCGCGGCGCGCGGCGGCCACGGCGGCCTCGCAGACCCCGCAGTTCACCCGGAACATCGCGCTCTACACCGCCGAGCTTGCCGACGACCTGGCCCGCGCGGGCCGCCCCGACGAGGCGGCGACGGCGGGCCTGCGGGTCCTCGCGCTCCTCGACGAGGTGCAGTCCTCCCGCATCCAGTCGATGCTCGCCACGACGGCGCGGGTGCTGCTGCCGCACCGCAGGGCCCCGGGGGTGGGGGGCTTCCTGGAGCGCCACGCCTCGCTGCCGCGGGCGGTGTAGCCGTACGTACGTATGTGCAGTCCTGGGCCGCTAGGCCAGGTGGCCGGTCTCGTTCCACGATTCGATGGCGGGCTCCCCGTAGGCCCAGCCCAGGACCGAGAGGGACGTCGGGTTGAGGCGGATGCGGGCCGCGAAGTCGATGCCCTGGCCGAGCCAGCGCGCGCCGAGGACGCGCAGGATGTGGCCGTGCGCGAAGACCAGGACATCGCGGTCGGCGCTCCTGGCCCACTCCACCACCTCGTCCGCGCGCGCGGAGACCTCCGCGAGCGTCTCGCCCCCGGGGACGCCGTCCCGCCAGATCATCCAGCCGGGGCGGACGGCCCGGATGTCGTCCGGGGTCATGCCGTCGTAGTCGCCGTAGTCGAACTCCATGAGCATGTCCCACGGCTCGGCGCGCTCTCCGAAGCCGGCGATCGCGCAGGTCTCCCGCGCGCGGGAGAGCGGGCTCGTGCGCACCTCGACATCCGGCAGGCCGTCGTAGGGCGCGCGGTGCAGCCGCTCGCCCAGGAGCTTCGCGCCGCGGCGGCCCTCGTCGAGGAGCGGGATGTCCGTCCTGCCGGTGTGCTTCCCGGACAGTGACCATTCCGTCTGTCCGTGCCGGGCCAGCAGGATGCGGGGTGCCATGGGCGTGACCTCTCCACGTTGTTGCTTCTCGCTGCACTGGTGCTGCGTTATTGCTGTGTGCTTGCTGTGCTTTTGCGGCCTTCTTGCCGCTTCGCACGGATACGAAGCGTCCGTCACTCCATCATCACCCACCCTTGATCGGACACTCACACGGCCTGGCAACCCCGCGGCCGATCTGAGCGTCCCCTACCCGGGGGACGCCTCGGCGACCTTCGCGTACGCCGTAAAGTGATGCGGCGGCCGACGCCGAGTGGGCCGAGTGAACAGACACGATGGGGGAACGAACCGGATGCCGAAGACCGACGTGCCAGGCACCGGGCGCCTACCCGAACACCCGCTCCGCTGGTGGACGGAGCTGCCCCTGATCGTGCTGGTGTACGCCGCCTACTCGGCGGGGCGGCTGCTCGCCCGGGGGGACGTCGCCGGCGCCGTCGACAACGGCATCGGCATCCTCAGGGCCGAGCAGTTCCTGCGGCTCGACGCGGAGAGCCCGCTGAACCGTCTGTTCACCGCCCACGCCTGGATCGGCGTCCCGGCCGACTTCTGGTACGCCTCGCTGCACTACCTCGTCACGCCCGCCGTCCTGATCTGGCTCTTCCGCAGCCGCGCGGTGCACTACCGCGCCGCACGCGCGTGGCTGATGACCTCCACCATGATCGGCCTGGTCGGCTTCACGCTCATGCCGACCTGCCCGCCGCGCCTGCTCAGCGCGGGCCACGGCTTCGTCGACACCATGGCCCAGTACAGCGGCTACGGCTGGTGGGGCGCCGAGGCGAGCGCGCCGCGCGGGCTCGGCGGCATGACCAACCAGTACGCGGCCATGCCCAGCCTGCACGTGGGATGGGCGCTGTGGTGCGGCGTGATGCTGTGGCGGCACGGGCGCTCGCCGCTGATGCGGATCGCCGCGGTCGGCTATCCGCTCATCACCACGCTCGTGGTGATGGGCACCGCCAACCACTACTTCTTCGACGCGGTCGCGGGCGGCGTCGTGATGGGTATCGGGCTGCTGCTCGTACGGCCTGTGCGGCGGCTCACGGAGCCGGGGATGGCGCGGCTGCGGGCGCGATTCATGGGGGGTGCCGGGGTTTCTTCGGCGGCGAAGTCCTCGATTGCCGAGACCTCGTCACCCGTTTCCGGGGTCTCGTCGGTCACAGAGTCTTCCGTTTCCGGGGCCTCGTCCGCCACAGACTCCTCAATTGTCAGTGGCGAGTGCCAGACTTCGACGGGTGAGCGACTTCCCCGACAGCGCAAGCACAGTGCCGGCCCAGGCGCCGAGCCGAGCGCCGGCCCCGCCGAGGCGGCGGACAGCGCTGCGGCACCGGCTCGCTGAGCTGCGCGGCGCCGATGTCCCCGCACAGCCGCTGGACGCCCGCGCGCTCGCCGCGCTCGCGGCCAACCCGGGGTGCGGACGGCGAGCGCTGCTGGACGGGGCGGGCGTGGACAAGACGGCGCTCGCCCGGTCGCTCGGCTCGCCCTCCGGTTTCGGGCAGTCCCAGTTCGCCTTCATGCGGGGGAACGCGTTCGAGGCCCGGGTCAAGGCCGACGGCGGCGCGGAGCTGCTGCGGCTGACGCACGGGCGCCTGGGCGGCGGCCCCGAGCCCGTTCCCGGCGAATCGGCCGTGCCCGAGCTGGCGGCGGCGGGCCCCGAGGGGCGGGCGGCCCGTACGGCGCTCGCGCTGCGCGAGGCGACGGAGTCCGGGGGCTGGACGCTCCTCGACCATCCCATGCTGGCGCTCGACGTCGCGGGGACGCTCGCCTTCCTGGAGCCGGACGCGGTGGTCGTCCATCCTGACGGCGGCTGGACGGTCGTCGAGATCAAGTCCTTCCCGATGATCGACGGTTCGGCGGACGCGGCGAAGGTGGGGGCGGCGGCGCGCCAGGCCGCGGTGTACGCCTTGGCGCTGGAGCGGGTGGCGGAGCGCCTCGACCCCGCCCCGCCGGTCCGGCACCACGTCCTGCTGGTCTGCCCCAAGGACTTCTCGAACCTCCCCACGGCGTCGGCGATCGACGTCCGCAAGCAGCTGTCGGTGACCCGGCGCCAGCTGGCCCGCCTCGCCCGCGTCGAGGACCTCGCGGCGGAGCTTCCCGAGGGCGTCACCTTCGACGTCCGCCGCCCCGCCGCCGAACTGACGGCGTCCGTGGAGGCGGTCCCCGCGACGTACGCCCCCGAGTGCCTGTCCGCCTGCGAGCTGGCCTTCCACTGCCGTGCGCGCGCCCGCGAGGAGGGCGAGGTGACGTCCCTGGGCCGCGCGATCCGGGGCGAGCTGGGGGGTCTGACCACGGTCAGCGCGGTCCTGGCGGCGGCCGGGGTGGGTTCCGAGGGGGCGGGGCGCCGGACGTGGAGGGTGCCGCCCCCGGGAAGCTCCGCCGCGAGCTCCTCGACGCGGGCGAGGCGGGCCAGCTGGCGCCGGGTCACCGAC
>NZ_JODF01000046.1:0-54962 GCF_000717945.1 Streptomyces sp. NRRL S-920 | reverse complement strand
GGGGGGGGACGGTGCGTTGCAGTTCACCATCTCGGCCTTCAAGTGCGGCGTCCGCGCGCTGTCCCTGGCCTTCGTTGAGGCACTCGTGGGAGCTTTCACGTTTAACCGGCAGTGCCTGGCCACACGTTGCAGGGCGACATTGGCGATGGTGCGTCACGACGCCGGCGTCGGTCCGAGGCCTCACCGCTGTTCGACAGCGCACGCAGCGAGATGAAGGCGGCCGCACGGCCAATGACGCTGTCGCCGCCCAGTGCAGCCGTACCGGCCTGGGGTGTGCGGAGCGCGTCTGGTGGTGACGAGCACGGTCCAGGCCCTTGCGGTTGCAGTCGACTACTGACGGGAGCGCTTGGACCGCTGTTACCTTTCTCTGACATGGGGGTTCTTCGCGAATTAGTGATCTCTGTCGCAGGGTCAGCCATCTTTCTCATGTTGGTCTGGGTCCTGTCCAGGACTGCTCGCCATGCCACAGTGTTGATCGTCACCCGCGTACTCGGCCTGGACTTGGAACAGTCATTCAAGGACGCAGCGCACGTGGCTGAGGATCTCCAGGCTGAGTTGGCCCGAGCCAGGTGGGTGACGGTGATGACCAGCCGGGGTAACGACCTGCAACGCCATGTGTTCGCAGATACGCTGCGCGCAGCCTCTGCAGGCACCAAACGCGTACGGATACTGCTTCCAGACCCTGATGCCGTCGGCCCGCCGGACTGGATCGACGTCCGGGAGATCGAAACCGGATGCTTCGACCAGGCTTATCAGAGCGGGCTTCTCCGCCTGCAGATACGGCAGAATATTTCCTACCTGGCAGCTCACTCAGCCTCGGGGCGAATGGAGATGCGCCTGTACAGCCAACCCCACATCGCCCGCATCGTTCTAACCGATCGCGTCGTCTATCTAACACAATACGAGGACATCCGCCACGGACAGCTGAGCCCTGTCAAGAAGTACCGGCGAGGCGACATGTACGACTACCTCCGCCGCACCGTCGAACTCACGTGGGATCACGCGCGTCAGCCATCAGGAACCATCTAGGGCGTGTTTGAAATGTTGATCACTGGAGCGCCGGAAACCTCGATCGGGGCCTCCAGCGCGCCTAGGGTCAAGGCCATGGAGACGATGCATCGCCCCGCTGCACGCGTGATCTGCCTGGACGCCTCTGACCGCGTGCTTCTGCTGCGCTGGCGCGATCCAGTCGACGGAACGTGGCTGTGGGAACCGCCTGGTGGCGGCATTGACCCTGGTGAAACGCCGCTGACGGCGGCACGGCGCGAACTGGTCGAGGAGACCGGTCTGGACCCCGAGGCGATTTTGGAGCGGTCTGTGCCGGTCGAACGAAATGTGCGATGGAAGGGCATGCAGTACGTCGGCACAGAGGACTTCTTCGTGGCGCGCTCCACCGAAGAACGGCCCTCGCTGGAACGCGCCGGTCTACTTCCCGAGGAACAGGCCAACCTCGACTCGCACGCGTGGGTGCTGTGGTCAGATCTGCCAGACCGGGTCGAGCCGCCACAGCTACTGGCAGTGCTCAGCGCCCTGGTGCCAGCGGGCCCATGGCGTAACGGAGGAGACAGTTGCGGCCAGGTCACAGGGACTGCCGAATCAAAGTGAGTTGGACGGTCGCTTCGTAGCGGACGGCCAACTTGTCGTAGCGCGTCGCGACGCCGCGGGCCTGTTTCAGCAGTCCGATCCGGCATTCGACCTTGTGTCTGGCCTTGTACTTTTCGCGGTCGAAACCGGGTGGCCGTCCGCCCGCTGAGCCCCGGCGGAGGCGGTGTCCGGCCTGGTCACTCTTCTCCGGGATGGTGTGCGCGATCTGCCGCTTGCGCAGGTACTCGCGGATCTGGCGGGAAGAGTACGCACGGTCGGTGAGCACGTGATCCGGTCGGACACGTGGCCGTCCGCCGCCGGATCGGGGGACTCGGATGCGGTCCATGACCTCGATGAACTGGGGTGCGTCGCCACGTTGTCCGTCAGTGATCACGACGGCGAGGACGTGCCCGGCGGCGTCGGCGGCCAGGTGGAGCTTGGTACTCAGGCCACCACGCGAGCGGCCCAGGCCGTGGTCGTCCGGCTCGCCGGCCAGACCATCCGGGGACGTGCAGCCCGAACGGGCAGCCCCCTTTTCCGGGTCCCCGCGGAATGCTGGTGGGCTCGGCAGACTGTGGAGTCGACCGAGACCTGGCCCCGGCGTAGCTGCAGCCAGGGGCGAGGCGATGCCAAGGGAGCGCGTCCTGCCGTACACACGCGCGCCGCCTGGTATGTAGGAGGTGCACAATTCTTCATCCTGTAGGCACCGCATGTTCCCGGCCCAGGCCGGCAGGGCAGTCGGTGCCCGTTCTGCGCATTTTCGACGGGGTTACGCGCCTATCCGTGACCTTTGTGTGTGTGCGGCGTTGAGCGGCTCATCAAGGCACTGGGGCGGGACGGGACTGACCTGGATTACCCCCTGCTGCGGTTACGCCCGGGAGAGCGCACGGAGGGCAGGTCGTCACGCGCGTTGCCCGCTTCGAGGGCATCGGCGGGCATCTGGCGATAGGAATGGAGGAGCTCGGCGATGACGGAGGGATTGGCCTCGGCTGCCGTCACGAGGGCGGCCAGCACCTGTGAACGAGAGGTCTGCTCTCCCGCCGCTGCCGCGGCCCGGACCAGGACGTCCAGTCGTGAGTCCACGTCCTCGGGCCAGTCGACCAGCGTCTTGCGTCGTGGACGCTGCCACAGCAATTCCACACGTCCCCCTCGCTGACATCTATCTATATTGAATATATATTGAGGCTATGGTGACGGTGCTGCAAGAGCGTGCAGAGCAGAGGGACTTAGGCCGCGGCCCGGCGGAGAAGATCCGTGTGGCGGGCCGCACGCTGACCCCGACGCCGGTGTTCGATACATACTGGCGCTTCGCGGCGGCGCGCCAGAAGGTCTACGAGGCACGCCTTGCCGGGGGAGCGGGACCGTTCACGGACGATCCGATCCTGCAGCGGTACCGCTTCACCAACTGCTTCCGGGCCGCCGACCGGGTCAGCCAGGACCTCATCGGCGGCGTGATCTACCGGGGTGAGCAGGGGTGGGAGGAAGTCTTCTTCCGGACCCTCTTGTTCAAGATCTTCAACAAGACCTCGACGTGGCGGCTGCTGAACGCCGAGCTGGGAGAGGTGCGGTGGGACACTTACGACTACCGCGCTTTTGACCGGGTGCTCTCCCAGGCCTTCGCCGCGGGGCAGCGGTTGTACTCGGCCGCCTACATCGTGCCCCCGCCGCAGCTCGGCCAGCAGCGCAAGCACCAGAACCATCTGCGGCTGCTGGAGATGATGATGACGGCCGACGCGCCGCATCGTGTGCTGTCCGCGCCGACGCTGCAGGGCGCCTACCAGGTTCTGCTGGGCTTCCCGGCGATCGGGCCGTTCCTGGCCTACCAGTTTGTGATCGACCTCAACTATGCGGCCGAGATGCCGTTTTCGGAGATGGCCTTCGTCGTCCCCGGGCCCGGCGCGCGCGACGGCATCCGCAAGTGCTTCGGGCCGGCGGCCGACGGCATTGAGGCGGACATCATCCGTTACATGGCCGACACCCAGGACGAGCACTTCGTCCGCCTGGGCCTTGCCTTTACGGGACTGCGCGGGCGGCCGCTGCAGCTGATCGACTGCCAGAACCTATTCTGCGAGGTCGACAAGTACGCCCGGGTCGCTCATCCGGACATCGCCGGGATCAGCGGCCGCAGCCGCATCAAGCAGACCTACCGCCAGCAGACCGATGCGATGCCTGCTTGGTTCCCGCCCAAGTGGCAGCTCAACAGCCCGCCCTCGCCCGGACACTGAGGCTGCCGCATGCGACGCCCACCGCCGTACGGGCGTCATGCTGCGAACCGGCTGGTGCCGGTCAGCAGGGGGCGCAGTTGTGTGATGGGGCCGTCCAGCCGGGCGTGGCCGGCCACCACGGTCAGGGAACCGCAGGCCAGTTCGGCCTGCTGGGCGATGTAGGCCAGCAGGCGGCCCAGACCGAGGTAGTTGCCGTAGGCACGCTCGAACATGAAGTGGTTGCGGTACAGGGCGGCGGCGTGCACCCGCCGGTCGCGGTCCAGCTGGAGGGAGATGTGGCTCAGGCAGGGGAAGCCGATGTAGCTGTTGTCCTTCCCGGCAGTGTGGACCAGCAGGTCCGCGCCAGCCTCTCCCGTGTCCGTATCCGTATCCGTATCCGTATCCGCGTCCGTGGCCGCGGACAGGTCGATTTCGTACGCGGCGGCTATCTTGGTGCCCGCCGCCTGGGCGCGCAGCCGGTTTATGACGGTGCCGAGCTGGTCGACACCGCTCTTGGACACCGCCGGGTAGGACACCAGGCGGCCGAAGTAGGTGCCGCGGTGGTTGCCCGGGTACCGCTTGATTATTTGATACATCTGCCGGTAGCGCTCGGCGAGTTCATCCGAGCCTGCACTCCGTGCGGCCAGGGCCGCGGGGAACAGGGTGCTGGCCACGGTCTCCAGCGGCCACAGCCCGCGAGCGCTGCGCAGCCGGTCCAGTTCGGCGCGGAACGCCGGGTCGTCGCTGGTCGGGTCGGCGATGCGCACCACCGTGTGCAGGCCGGTCCGGTCCGGATTGTCCTTGCGGTCCAGCTTGTTGCAGGCGGCGACCCAGGCCTGGGTGACGTCGCGTTCGGTCACGGTGTAGGTGTGCATCAGTCCTCCTGACACATGCAGGTGCGATCCGGGGGGGCGGGCTCAGGCGGGCCAGGTCTCGTCGACCCCGGCACGCGGGGCTTCGCGCACCACCGTCAGCCGCAGCGCGGCGTCGTGCACCGGCAGCGCGACCTCGATCAGGCCCTGCTCGCCCGGGGGGAGCTCGTCGGTCACCACGGCGCTTGCCAGCGGCGTCGTGCCATCACTGGTCCACCGCTCCAGCCCCTTGGGCAGTACGTCGAAGAGCGCGTTGTCCAGATGCAGCACCAGCACATCGCCCGCATCGGCGTACACCATCTGCCCCGCGGAAGCCGCCGTGATCACGTGCACCTGGGCGTGCGCGGGCAATGAGGCCCCTCCCGCGAGCGAGCTGCGCAAGCCGGCAGGAGGCATCTTGGCCCACCGGCCGGCCCGGCCGGCGTCCAGCAGCCGGAGGTTGACCAGGTGGCGCACGGTCCCGGCGTAGGACGTGCCCAGTTCGCGCGCCACACGGTAGACGTGCTCAGGAGACGACGGGCGGCCGCCACAAATCCTTTCCAGGGCCGCCCGCACCGCCGGAAGAGGCATCAGGAACCACGCCGCGAATGCCTCCGCCGTCTTCTCCTCCTCGGGCCAGCTGCCGTTGCCCCAGCGCAACGCGGGATCGAACTCCTCGTCCGCTGCAGTGCGATGGCCAAGGCGGTGGTGCCCCAGCTCATGCGCGGCCGTGTGCCGCTGGGTGACCGCGTTCAGCGAGGCATTCAGCATCACCGCCGGCCCCTTGTCGGCGGGCGAGAAGTACACGCCGAACAGCCGGGGCATCGGCTGCGCCATCCCGATCACCTCCGCCGCCCCCAGCGCCCGGTGCACGTGAACGTATTGCGTGCGGTCGATGCCGAGATCGCGGTGCGCCTGGACGGCTGCGATCGACGCGATCCGGTGTGCTAAGCCCCAGTTCACGCCGTCGGGCTCCCGCCGTCGGCGTCCTGTTCCTCGCGTTCTGCCGCGCGTCGCAGCGTGAGGTATTCGGCGAACTCGAGCACGGTCCTGGCATCCCCGTCGGTGAGTTGGGCCAGCGCTCGCGGCAGACCCGCCAGCGAGTACTCGCTGGCGTCGGCGTCCTTCTCCTCGGCCAGGAAATAGGCGACCGGTTGCCGGTACCGGCGCGCAAGCTTCTTCAGCTCCAGACTGTCCACACGCCGCTCGCCGCGCTCGATGTCACTGATGGCCGAGCGGGGGATTCCGGTGGAGTCTGACACGAACTGCTGGGACATGTTCAAGTAGTCGCGGGTCTTCTTCAGCCGTTCGCCGAGCCGCACCAGCTCAGGATCGCGCTCACGGCTGTCGGAGGCGGGAGGGGTCATGACTGCTGCCTTTCTTCGATCGCGTCCAGGACCGCCGCGGCGAATGCCCGCACAGACCCGGTCGCCTGGGCCGCTTCCCGGTCTGCGGGAATGGCGACGTGGTAACGCTCCTCGATGCGTGTGAGGATCTCGACCACCAAGAGGGAGTCCACGGGCAACTCCCGCCCGCCCTGCTCCAGTTCGGAGCGCAGGTCGCCGGGGGAGACGCCCTCGTACTCGGCGAGGAAGTCGATGACGACCGAGGTGATGTCGTCCATGCTCGGTGTGCCTGTGTTCGACAACTCTCCCCAATCGTCTGCATATTCAACAGCGCTGTCGTAGCATACGACACACTGTCGGGAAAGCCAACGGGGTTGTCCCAAGATCAGACAGGTGAGCGTGTGGACTTCAATCGCTACCAGCAAGCGGCCATCAAAACCCTCCAACCCCCCGCAGAGGACACCGACCCAGTCCTTGTCCCTCTTCTCGGTCTCGCCGGCGAAGTCGGATCCCTGGCCACCGCCTACAAGAAATTCCTGCGCGACGGACCTGCCTACGAACAGGGAAAACACCAGTTACGCGAAGAACTCGGCGACGTCCTGTGGTACATCGCCGCCCTCACCCACCGCTTCGGACTCGACCTCGACGACGTAGCCGCCGCCAACCTGGAGAAGGTCAAAGACCGCTGGCGCACCACCCCCCAAGAGGAACACGCCCCCTTCGACGCCGACTTCCCCGCGCACGAACAGTTGCCCCGGCAGACCTCACTCACCTTCACGCCCACCAAGACCGACGACGACCGGACCGTCATCATCCTCACGCGGGAAGACGGGACTCCCGCCGGTGACCCTCTCACCAGCGCCTCCCACGTCGAAGACGGCTACCGCTTCCACGACATCTTCCACCTCGCCCACGCCACCGTGCTGGGCTGGTCCCCGGTCACCCGCTTCCTGCTGAGCCGCAAACGCAAAAGCGACCCCCGCGCCGACGAAGCCGAAGACGGCGGCCGCGCCATCGCCATCGAAGAAGGCATCTCCGCCCTCGTCTTCTCCTACGCCGCCCGCCACCGCTACCTCGCCGACATCAAGCACATCGACCACGAACTCCTCGCCACCATCGGCAACATGACCGCCCACCTCGAGGCCAGCATCTGCCGCGCCGCGGACTGGGAGCAGGCCATCCTCACCGGCTATGCCGCATGGCGCCAACTGCGCGAGCAAAACGGCGGAACCGTCCACCTCGACCTCGACCAGCGCACACTCACCGTCACCTGAACCTGGCGGGCCCGGCGGCAGCCGGATCAAGCCGCGGCTACGACGTCCCCCACCGCCCAACAACAGTGCGCCCAACCGCCGACAGCACGGCCCGAACTGCACATGCCGTACAGGCGCTCGGGCGCTGAACACGGGGCCGGTACCGGTGCCAAGACTCAGGACACGGCCTCCGGCGCGCCGTGCTCCCGATGGCACCGCCGGTCCAGTGGCTGCTGCTGATCGGCCGCTGCAGGGCCAGGAGGCAGTGGCGAAGGGGCAAAAGCCCCCTCGCCACTTCACCTGCCCCCTGCCCTCTCCTACAGCGCACAGAAGTTGCGCACGAACAGCGGCGGCTACCTGGCGGTGTGCGGACCGTGTAAACCACACCGCGGGCGGCACGACACTGCTCGAAAGCTGCCTCCCGATGCAAGCCACGGGCTAGATCATGTCGTTCTGCGACGTTCCTCTGCTTCCCTGGCGATCTTGTTGACGAGGTCCCAGAATGAACCAGCTGATTCTGCGTTCGCGGCGGTGCCCGACCTTCCCGCCCTTCCTGTGCCGAAAATATCGCCGACGCGGCGTTCCCAGCACCGCCTGCACTGGCACTCGCCCACGGTGTGAACGGGGCAGACCCGATCCGCCGTCTCGTAGACCAGGAATGCCAACGCCTCCGCCCGTGACTTCCACTGCCCTGCATCCGACCGTGCGGCTGAGGCTTCCCGTTCTGCTCGACGCTTTGCACCGATCATTGCCCAGTCCGGTCCGCCGCCGTAGTAGCTCACTGTTCTCCCTCGTCCGCACGTTTCCTCAGCGCTTCGATCAACGCCGCCGCTGGGCAGTGAGATACGCCGCAGTAGTCCAACCGTGCCTCCTGCGTGGCCGCAGGCGGTGACCCGCAGGGCGCCCCCAACGGTGTGTCAGGATCGCTGTGCAGGTGCGGCAGGTGAACTCATTGCGCGTGGACGTGCTGGCGTAACGAGGCGCCGTGCGGAGCGTGTGTGAGGTCGCACCGTTGTTGCGCCGTTGATCCTGCGGTGCCGCAGATGGATCGCGACGGTTTTTTGGACCCTGCTCGGGCTGTTTGACCTGCGGTCCTGCAAGTTGGGTGCGCCTGCCGCAGTTGTGGTGAGAACGCCTACTGCGGCGTGCTGGGGGAGCACCCAGGAAGGTGATCATGGACGCGGTTTAGGGAATGCCTCCTCCCAGATGTCCTTGACGCCCCTGCTGATGAGCCTGTGGAGCACTGGCCACAGCTCAAGCAGGATGTCCCGGTGAGGAAGCGGCAGAGGTCGTCACGCATGCCTTCGGCGAGGACGTTCTGTACAGGCTCATGCGCTGGCGCGGCAGGTCGAGATCGAGGGTGCGCAGTCCGGACCACGCGATGTGCAGCGGCAGGCCCACCATCCCGTGCTCGGGTCCGACCAGCTCGTTCAGGCTGGCGGGTAGACGTCGTCGATACCTCGCTCGCAGCAGCGCTGCGATGGAGCTGGGGTCGTCGTGTACAAGGTTCATCTTCCTCGGTGCGCCGGCTCTGGGTTTGCGAGTGGGTGCGCCGGACCTGTGCGCTGGTCCGCCAGCTGGGGGTGGTAGTCGGCGCGTGGGGCTCGTTGGCGGGGGAGGGCTACACACTCTACGAAGCCGCGCGTGCTTTAACTCCCCATGGGGAGGGGTTGGTGCTCCGGTTGGGATGCGGTCGCACCCGTAGAGTGTCCTCTCGGCACAGCAGGCCAAGGGGAGAGGGTGGGGGAGCGGGTGGGGCAGCAGCATGTGCTCGGGGTGCACGGCATCGGGCAGGGCAAGACATCACAGCGGGAGCTGACCAAGAGCTGGCGCGATGCCCTCGATCGCGGTGTAAAACTTCTCCACGGCGGCGCGACGCCCATGGCGGAGGGCATGCTGGCGCCGGTGCTGAAGGTGCCGCACTGGTCGGCTCTCCTGGTCGATGACGGGGGCGGGCTGAGCACGAGGGAGGCATTCCCTGACGAGGTGACGCCGTTCACCGCGGACGAGGAGGCTTTCATCGTCCAGGCCTTGGACGACCTGCTCACCCCGCAGGAACGCGCCTACGCTGCGCAGGTCGACCCCACGACCCTCGGACTGCCCAAGGTGCCGCCGAGCATCACCCGGCGTGCGATCGCCTATGACCGGCGCAAGCCCGGCGGCCGGGCCAGCAAACTCATTCTGTCCCTGCGCGAGGTCCACACCTACCTGACCGAACCGGACCTGGCCAGCCTGGTCCGCAAACACGTCCTGGAGAGCGCCGACGGGCACACCACGGTCCTGATCGGCCACTCCCTGGGCAGCGTGATCGCCTACGACCTTCTCCGCCACGAGGAGATCGCCGCGCCCGGCACGGCATGTGGGGCCGTGCACACCCTCATCACCTGCGGTTCGCCCCTGGCCATCCCCACGGTCCAGCGGGGCATGGGCATCACCGACGGGCGGCTGACACAGATCGCGTCCCACCTTCGGTGGATCAACGTGTTCGACCCGGACGATGCCGTCACCGGCGCCGCCGGCCTGGCCCTGACGACGGACCAGGTCAGAGACGTCGAGGTCGACAACGGCCACCTCGACCCGCATGCCGCCGTCAAGTACCTGCGTACCCTCCCCGTCGCCCGGGCCGTCACCGACACCTGGTCATGACCGACGAGCACGCCCCCGCCACCTCCGAGCGCCGCCTCCTCGTGATCGCCGTCAGCGACTACGACGACGGCACCCCGGCCAAACGCAGGACCTTCCGCGACGGGATCGACGCCCAGGTCGCCGTCGTTGAAGACTGGTGGAACAGCCCTCGCCTGGACGACCAGCGCCGCTTCACACCCTCCCACCCGCCCAAACCCCTGCAAAGCGTCCATGACCTGAGAACGTTCCTCATCGACGAGAACCTCATCGCTGCATCCGACGACGAAGCCCTCGTCATCTACCTCACCGGCCACGGCCTGGCCCCTGCGGGACCACAGCACTTCCTCCGGCTGCCCGACACCCACACCGACCGGCCCCTGGCCACCGCATTCCCCACAGCCGAACTCATCGCTGCGGCCCTCGACTCTCCGGCCGAACACGTGCTGGTCATGGTCGACTCCTGCTTCTCCGGCCGCCTCGCCGAAGAACTCGACCGCACCCTCAAGGCCCTGCACCCCGACCGGCACGCCCTGAGCTCGCTGGTCGTCCTGGCCGCAGGCAACGAAGACAGCACACCCCGCCTGCGCGCCTTCACCGCCGCCCTGGCGGCCGTCCACGCCCACTGCGCCGACGAAGCCAACGGATACGCCCGCTCCCACCTGAGCTGGGAAGACTTCCACACCATCCTGGACACGGTGTGGGATCCGGCGCAGATGGCCGACCTTCACGTCCTGTGGCCGCCTCGCAGCGTCAGCCGTCGCCTCGCCGCCCGTGAGCTGAGCCCCTGCCTGCCCAACCCCGGCCATACCGACACCACCCTGCTGGAAGATGCCCGCAGCCAACTCGGATGGACACGGCCCGACGTCGACGACTACTGGATCACCAGGGCCAGCGGCCAGATGTCCGGTGATGCGGGCTGGTACTTCACCGGCCGCACCGCACTCGTCACCCGCATGAACGCCTTCCTCGCCGGCAGCGACAGCACGCTCATCGTCACCGGGCAGGCCGGCACCGGCAAAAGCGCGCTGCTCGCCCGCCTGGTCACCCTCAGCGACCCGCGTTTCTGCGACAACCCCGCCTACCGCCCCTACCTGGAGGCGATCCCAGAAGAACTGCGGGTGCCCATCGGCGCCATCGGCGCCGCGGTGCTGGCCCGCAACACCGACCCACTGGAACTGTCCGCCGCGCTCTATCAGGCACTCACCGGCCAGCCCGTGCCGGCCGGCACGGACGCCTCCGAACTGCTGCGCGGCCATGCCCGCACCACCCTGGCCCGCACCGGCCGGCCGCTCACCGTGGTCGTCGACGGCATCGACGAAGCGAGAACCCCGCGTCGCATCATCACCGACGTCCTGGGCCCCCTCGCCGCCCTGCACAGCGACGGCCAAAACGCAGTCCGGCTCATCCTCGGCATCCGCAGCTCACCACCCCCCTCCCGCCACACTCTCCCGGCCAGGGACACACACGCCGAACGGGGCCTCCTCGACCTGCTCCGACAGGCCACCCACGCAACCGCCCCACTGCGCACCGACGACGACAGTGCCCAAGAGGACATCGCCGCCTACACCGCAGCCCTGCTGCACGCCGAACCCGCCACGGGATCCCGGCTGGCCCACCGCAGCAACCAGCCCATTGCCGCCGTCGCCGCCGTCGTCGCACAGGAAGTTGCCCCTTCCTTCCTGGATGCCCGGCTGGCCGTTCAGCAACTGCACGCCCGTACCTTTCTGCCCGCGCCGTCCGACGTGTCATGGCGCCGCCAGCTGCGCGAGGGCACCCAGGAACTGCTGCGAGAAGACCTCGCGGACGTCGCCCAGCACACCCGCACCAGACCCGAGGACCTCCTGGCTGCCCTGCGCGCCACGGCGTTCGCACTGGGCGCCGGACTGCCCTGGGCGACCGTGTGGCCGGCTGCCGTCCGCGGCCTCGAACCCGGCTGCGACGCCCCGGAAGCGACGATCCGGCTGGTGCGCAACAGCCGCCTCACCGGATACCTGACGACCGCTGTCGAAGACGGCCGAACCGTCTACCGGCCCATCCATGAACGCGTCAGCGAGACCCTGCGCACCGCCCCCCAGACCCTGCTCATTGAGCAGACCCTGCCCGGTTTCGGCGACACCCCCGACACCGGCAGCACCCAGGTACACGCCCATCTGACCCGGGCCTTTGCCCGTCTGCTCGCCGACGCACCCCAGCCGCCGCATCCCTACCTGCGCCGTCACCTGATCGCCCACGCCGAGGCGGGCGGTGTCCTCGACGACGCGCACATCCCCGCATCGTTCCTGCCCTTCGAAACCCACGGCCGCATCCGCGGCGCCCTGGGACTTCCCGCCACCGCTCAGGCCGGCACCCGACGCCTGGCGGCCTGGTCCCGCATCGAGCCGTTCCTGGCCGACGCCCCGCCCGCTGCCCGAGCCGACAGCCTGGCACTGGCCGAACAGGCCGACAGCGCCCAACCCGTGCCGCGCGCCGACACCCTGCCCCGGCCGCCATCACTGGGACCCCGCTGGAACCGCCTCCACCTGCCCAACAACATCCTCGCGGGCACCCCAAGCGGCATCTGCCAGCTCGTCACCTTCCGAAGTGCAGACCAATCGACCATCGTGGCCGCCGGCCACATCGACGGCTCCATCACCATGTGGGACGCGCGCACCGGAGTCCCCTTCGGCGCACCCTTCACCAACCTCGGACCCTATGTCCGCGCCATGACTGTCCTGAAGGCCCGCCGCCGGAGGAAAACCGCCTCGCTCCTCGTGGCCGGCAGCGATGCCGGCCTGTGGCAGTGCGACCCGGATACCGGACGCGTCCAGAAGATGATGGGCGGCCGCATCAGAGCCCTCACCTCCTTCACCGACCCGGACCGGGGCACCCTGCTGGCCGTTGCGACGCCGCAGGGCGTGCTCACGATGGACCCCCAGAACGGAGTCATCGTGCACGAACGCCCCCACACGCCCGAACGCCGTCCCCCCACCGTCCACGCCCTGGAGACCATCGCCCTGCCCGACGGCCAGACGCTACTGGCCATCGGAGAAGACGGCTCGCACGTCCCGCTCCTGGACGCACACACCCTCCAGAGCACCGGCCGGCTGCCCGGCCTGGGCATGGGCACCTCAGCGCTGCAGGCATTCACCGACCGGCACGGCCAGCCTCGTCTGGCCATCGCTTCCCGCTCGGGCAAAGGCGTGCGGATCTTCGACCCCGTCACCAGACGACCACAACCCCACGCGCCTATCCGCCGGTCAGTGGCCTCGATGGCCCACTTCCCCGACCGTGCCTACGGCTCGTTGCTGGTACTCGGCAGCGGTGTGGACGGAAGCATCACCGTGGTCGACCCGGACGACGGAGAACAGCTCTACACACTGCCGGCCGAACACACCAAGACCATCCGTGGTCTGGCCGTCCTGCGAACGGGCACGGAACCACTCGTCGTGTCCGGTTCCCTGGACGGAACCATCCGGCTCTGGGATCCCGCCCGCGACGACACCCACAACACCCCGAGCACCGACCGGCACGCAGAACACGTCACCCTCCTTCCGCAGCAGGCCGGCCCGCCCCGCCTCATCAGCGGCTCTGAAGCGAGCCCCGTCACGGAGATCTCCCCCACAACCGGGTGGCCGACGCCGTACCCGCACGATGCCCCCGACGTTCCCGGCCACCACATCACCGCCCTGGCCGCCCCGGAGCATGCCTCCCGCCGCCATCCCACGCCCCTCGCCGTCGGCTACAGCGATGGAAGCCTTCGCCTCCTCACAGAAGAAGGCGACTCCCATATCCTGCGGGCACCCTTCGACCGTACCCGTCGCAGCCACGCACGCACCCTGCTCTTCCTGCCGACTACACCATCCCAACCCCCTGTCCTGGCCGCAGGATTCAGCAACTCCTGTCTCGTCTACTACCCCTTCGACGACGGCTACGGCCCAGACACGGACATGCTGCACACCGACGGTCCGGTCCGCGCCCTGGCCGCGGCAACCGCCGGTGAATCACCCCTGCTGGCCATGGCCACCCGCACCGTCTCGTTCCTGCGCCCCGGCCAACCGCCCCTCGCCCGCCTGCCCCGTCGCATCGGCGGTACGCACAGCCTGGCCTTCATCACACTGCCCGCTGCACCAGGCCCGTTCCTCGCAACCGGCGGCGCCGACGGCGTTATCAGACTGTGGAACCCCACCGCACCGCGCAGCGAAGCCCTGCCTGTACTACAAGGCCACCGAGGGAAAGTGACCGCCCTGACCGTCCTCCACCACCCGGCCCACTCCCAGCCCCTGCTGATCAGCGCCAGCACGGACGACACCACCATCCGGGCCTGGGACTGCCAGACCGGCGAAGAGATATTGCGACTGATCACCGCAGCACCCGTCACTTCACTTGCCGTGCTTCCGCCCGAGACCCACGGCCAGGACAGCCAGCCAACCATCGTCTTCGGCAGCCCGCGAGGGCTCGCCGCATCGACCGTCCACCTGTGAACCGGGGCTTCGCCCGCCTGGTCCGCCTAGAGGTTGTGGCGCTGAACATGAAGAGGCTCAGCTGCTGGGCGTGGTCGGCTCTGTCGGCGGTGGGTTCGCGATCCGCGACTCCACACGGCAGCTTCTCGGTGATGGCCAACGAACTCCGTCACCGGCGATGTCAGTGCATCCCTCTACGCTCTGGACTGTGACGACAGCATCTTTGTCCGGAGTGGTCTACCCCTGGGCGCGGCAGACTGTGCCGCTGGGAGATTGGGCACCCGGCCGGGACCGGAGCAGCGCGCCTGCCTCGGAAGGGGACCACGGCCGGCGGCTGGAGGAGCTACGGGATGTGCCGGTGCTCGCCCTGTTCGGAGAGCGGGGCGCGGGCAAGTCAGTGGCGCTTGTTCAGGAGTACCAGGCCCTGGAGGCTGCGGGTGCCGAGGCGTGGTGGGTGAACCTGGGGCGGCACCAGACAGAGTCCCAGGCTGTGACAGCTCTGGCTGCCACGGCCGCTGCCCGGGTGGCGGGGGAGTGGTGGGTGTTCCTGGACAGTGTCGACGAGGGCTTGAACGTCCTGCCTGCCCTGGGCGGCTTGATTGCCGACTGGATCGACTCGCTCACCGTGGAACAGCGAAGCAATATGAGGCTGCGGTTCAGCTGCCGCACGGGGCGCTGGCCCGACGTCCTGCAGGACACCCTCACGAGGTACTGGCAATCGGCGCTGCAGGTACGGCACATGACCCTGGCCCCGCTCAGCGGCCACGATGTTGCCGTCGCCGCTGAAGACTACGGTCTGGATGCTGGTGCCTTCAGCACCCTGTTGCGCGAGCGGGGCCTGACGCAGCTGTCCAGGACTCCCGTCACTCTCCTGCAACTGCTCGAATACCAGCGCGTCAAAGGGGCCCCGCCGGCCACTGCGGCAGACGCCTACCAGCAGGCCTGCGTACTCTTGTGTTCCGAGACCCGGCGCCCGGCCGACATACGTGAACTGCGGGCTCAGCCCACGGGGCAGCGTCTGCTGCCGGTCGCCGCCCGCGTCGCGGCGGCGATGCAGTTCGGTACACACAACGTGCTGAGCGATGCCTCCCCACAGCGCTCAGGTCGCAGGGAGATCACCCTGGCCGAACTGGAAGGCGGACTTGAGCCCGGCCTGCTGGACGGCCAGGTCCGGTGCACGACCGACGAACTGCGCCGGCTCACCGAGTCCCATCTGCTCGACCCTGTCGGCCTGCTGCGGTGGACCTTCACACACCGTAGCTACCAGGAATTCCTGGCCGCCCACTACCTGCATGCCCACCAGGTCGACCCACGCGCCCAGGCCGGCCTGCTGTGGGTCGGAGACGGCGCAGCGCGGCACATCTACCCGGCCCACCGCGAAGTGGCCGCCTGGCGCAGCGGCACCGACAGCACCCTCTTCGAAGACCTCCTGCGCGACGATCCGCTGGTGCTCCTCCTGGCCGACCTGCCTGCGCGGCCAGCCGCCGACCGGGCCCGAGTCGTCGAAGCCATCTTCAGCCTGGTCCAACAAGACGACACGATCGACATCGACCACACCACGCTGCACCGTCTCGAACACCCCGGACTGCCGCAGCAACTCCTGTCCCGCCTGCGACCGGACGCGGATACGCTGGTGGTGTACACGGCGCTACGCGTGGCCCGGAGCTGTCCCGATCCAGGGCTGAACGATGCCTTGCTGCAGGTCGCCGAGACCACCAGCCTGTCCCAGGAGCTACGCGCCCTTGCCTTGCGCGCCCTCGCCGGTTTCCGACCGGAAGACGTTCAGACAGTGGACCGGATCAGGCAACTGGCGGCCGATGACCCCTCACCGGAAGTCGTCGCTGCCGCCCTATCCCGACTGTGGCCCAGCCACCTGTCCCTGCGAGAACGGCTCGACTTCTTTCGCGATCCGGCCGACGACTATTACGGTCATGCGTGGGTGCTGCGCTCGGACATCCCCGCCCAGCTGACCGCCGTCCAGACCACTGAGGCTCTGCGGTGGGCCCGCGACACGATTCAGCAGCCGCTGCAAGGGCGCAGCATTATCCTGGCCATCAGCCTGATCAGCCGGGCGGTCACCCTGGCCGGCACCGACAGACTGCCTGGACTGCCCTGCCCCGAGACCCTCATCAGCGAGGCCCTCATCGCGCTCGCCAACCACCGAGATCTGCTGTACAGCGTTGAAGGACGGACCGAACACGAGGCATTGGGCGACGCCTTGCGCGCCCAGCACAGCCTGCGCCGCGCCCTGACACTCCATCTGCTCAGCCACCTCGGCGAGAAGGACTTCTTCCGCGTCTGGAGCGCGGTGCCACGTGGAGGCCTGACCACGTACGACGACGCGTTCTACTGGATGGAGCATTGGGAACAACTCGCTGACGTGCCACCCGCACTAGCCCGGCTGCTCGTGTCCATCACCCCACCGACCGACCCCGAGCTGCAAGCTCTGGTAGAAGCAGCCTGCCGAGCCCATCCCACCCTCCGGCAGATCAAGGAGCGTTGGGCTCCGGCCCTCGACCCAGAACCCCGCCAACAAGCCGATACCACTCGCGACGAGAGCCGCGTCTACAGCGAGACCCGGCTGCGCGAAGGACTTGCCGCCGTCCACACCGCCAGCCCCGAGACCATCCGCCGCGCCTGGGGCACCGTCATCGACCAGATCAGATGCACCCGCGACGGAACCGAGCCTCCTCGCCTGTGGGAGGACCCGCTGCTCCTGTGGGCGCACCACGCCCCGTCCCGTCCAGGTCAGGGCAGCGACCTCGATGCGGAGCTGAGGACTGCCGCCCGGCAGGTGCTGACCACCGCGCCGCCCCTGCCAGCGCACCTGCTGGCCTACGGCGGGCGCGCCAATCCGCGCCTGATGCTGGAGCTCAGCGCTTTCGCCGTATTGAGAACCCCGGACGAACTCCCCTCGGCGACGCCTGCTCACTGGGCCGGCTGGGCTCTCGCCCTGGCCACCACGAACGCTTACACATCCCCTGGCGAAGCCGTCCGGGATGCCTTCCTGCCCTACTGCGCTGAACAAGCTGGCCCCGCGCTGATCACCCTGCTTGACGAGGTGCTCCGCGATCCCCACACGGACGCCGACACCACACACGACCTGGCCCGCCGCCTCAGCGTCCACACACAGCCGGACGCCGTCGACGCTCTCACCGTCTGGGCCGACCACCCCGACCGCGTCCCCGGACACTGGCAGGGCGTCACCAGCGCCCTGGCCTTCACCGGTCACCCCAGCGCTCCCGCCCGCCTGCAGACGGCCCTCGACCTTGACCCCTCGCGCCCGGCCACGACACCCGAAACCCTGACCCGATGGCTCATGGCAGCGCAGATCCTGCTGCATTGTCCGGCACTGCCGAAACTGTGGCCGCTCGTGCACAAACGCCTGAACAACGAGGTGCTCGCCCGCGCCTACATCGACCAACTCGGCCAGCGCCTCGTCCACCACTACACCCAGCCGCACCAGTTGGCTGGCCTGTCCGAGGAAGCCCTCGCCGAGCTGTACCTCGTGCTCGCCCGACATGTGACAGCGGAAACCCTGGACCCGCCCTTGCGCTCCGGCTGGATCGGCGAGGACCACTGCGGCGAGCTGATCCGATCCATTCCGCCGCTCCTCCAGGCAAAGAACACGCCACAAGCCGCCCACCAGCTGCGCCGTCTGGCCTCTCAGACAGGGCTGTGGCGTCTACGCCACCTCGCCCGGCAGACCGCAATCGCAGCCGCGCAGTCTCTGCATGCCCCGGTAACGCCCCCTCAGCTCAGAGCACTTGCCGAGCACTCACACCAACGCCGCTGGGTCACTGACGAAGGACACCTCCTGACGCTCGTGCTGGAGGCTCTCGGCCGCTTCCAACACGCCCTGCATCGTCCCAACGGCCTGAGCATCGCCCTGTGGAACCGCTCGGAGTCCTCCGCAGCCCAAGCCGAGTGGTGGCCCTGTTGGGAGGAAGATCTCAGCGACATCCTTGCCGCGTTCCTCCTGCAGGACATCGGCGGCTACCGCGTCGTCGTCAATCGTGAAGTCCAGCTCGACCGCCCGGGTCTGGCCGGCCGCCGCACCGACATCCAGATCGAGGTCCCAGCCCCGCCAGACAGTGGGCATGACCCGGTCAGACTGGTGATCGAGTGCAAAGGCTGCTGGAACAGCACACTGCCCACAGCCTTGGAACACCAACTCGTCGGCCGTTACCTGAACACCCCGCGTACGGCAGGCGTCCTGCTGACCGGCTACTTTGACTGCGACCGCTGGACGGCTACCAAGCGGCGATCCTGCCCCGCAACTCATCACACGCTCACCTCCGTTGACCAGCACCAGCAGCAACAGGCCCAAACACAGCGAGCTCACAAGGGTGTACCCGTCGCAGCCTTCACCCTCGACTGCACCCTGCCTTCGCCGCCATCTGAAAGCCGGCAGGCGTGAAACGCGGCGACGAGCCGGGCGGCCATAGAGCCGATCAGATGCCCACGATGACCAACGGATGTTGCAGGCCACGGCATCTTGGCGATCTTGTCGCCCTGGTTGGGAAGGTCATACGCGGCGCGTGGGCCAGCGCGCCGATCCGTGCCCCGCAGGAGATGGACAAGAGCGCACGATGAGGGCATGCACGATCAGCTGTGGCAAGAGCATCTGACCACTCATTCAGCGGGTTGAACAGCCGGATGAGCTCCCTTTCTGCGTCACCGACCGGTCGGTCCTTCTCCTGCTCCAGGGCATGGGTGAACTGCCAACGATCTGTCGTGCTTTGCGGCACCGAGGTGCGCTGGAGCATGCAGGGGGATCGCTGCTCTACGCGGACCGCCTGGGTTTCTGCGCCCTGTGGGACGGCCGCAACAGGTTCATGGAGTTGCGGTACCTGGCTTATTCCCTCGCCGTAGATCGGACAGGTTGACCCGCTTTAATACCGGCCGAAGTACCGCACGCTCCTTATGGCGTTCCTGCCATCGTTTCTCGAGTTCCTTGTCCTCCAGCTCTATGTAGCTGACTCCGGCGCCGGACTCGGGCAGTATCCGGAAGGCGTCTACGCCACCGTTGTCCGCTATAAATTCCTCCGCCAGCTCGAGGAATGCCGGGGCCGCGTGGTCGATGTGCAGCTCGGCCGCGGACCGGATCGGCGTTCCTGTGACGGAGCAGAGCAGAGGCTGTCCGGAGCTGAGCGCCGCGTTGCGTGCAACCGTCACTTGATCGGCAACCGCGTGCCGCAGGGCGGCAAGCACCTGGGTGCGCTGGCTGAACGGCGTGAGGCAGGCGTTCCACGAGAAGTCAGCCACTTCGCCGTCGAGCCGCACGAGGCCGATCCCGACGCTTTTGCGGCCGTGGTCGGTGTGGGCGATGACGCGGAAGTGAGCTATGCCGACCCCGCGCTTGAGGTCGTATTCGGGGTGGCGTTCGAGGAGGTCGCGGCAGAAGGCATCGTCGTTAGGGTCGGTGACGTCACCACCTATGCCGTATCGCTGGACGATACCGCGGCAGATGTTCCTGACAGCCTCCTTGGTGGGGTAGTGAGTCATACCGATGGTGATTCCTCTGGGCACGGGCATCTCCGTTCGACGCAGGAAAGCGGGCATGCGCATGGCGAGGCCATAGACACCGTACTTCCGGTCACCTCTTCGAAACTCCAAACGAGTGTTCCCAGCGCTCTGACAAGCTGTCAGTGCGTCCTGCCATGCTGCTCACCAGCTCAAAGCCGGTCCGGCCGAGACCGTCTGGCAGACGGAGTTAACAGCAGGCTCGCGGAAAGGGACGACAGGGTGGCGCTGAAGGCGACCGAGGAACAAGCGGCAGCACGAGACAGCTTCGCGGCTGGTCATGATCTTGCCTTGGTGGCAGGTGCCGGTACGGGAAAGACATCGACGCTGGTGATGATGGGTGCTGCAACCTCCCGCCGCGGCATGTACATCGCCTTCAACAGGCCCATCGCGCAGGAGGCCAAGGCCCGCTTCGGCGGCAACGTACACTGCAGCACCTCCCACGGGCTGGCCTACCGCGCGCTGGGGAGCCGCTTCAAGGCCCGTTTGGACGCCTCACAGCACATGCCCCTATGGCGCACCGCGCAGCTCCTTGGTGTCGATCGTGATCTCGCCGTCGGCGGGCGCCGGCTCAAGGCGACGACGCTGGCTCACCTGGTGATGGAGATGGTCAAGCACTTCTGCTACTCCACCGACGAACAGGTCGCAGCGCGTCATCTGGGTACCGTCAACGGCCTCGACGAGCATGGCCAGCAGTACCTTGCGCGAGTCCTGTTGCCCAAGGCCCGGTGGGCATGGGACAACATCTGCTCCCAGCACGGCACACTCCCGTTCAAGCACGACCACTACCTCAAGATGTGGGCGCTCACCCGGCCCCGGCTGCGCGCCGACTACGTCCTGCTGGACGAGGCACAGGACACGAACCCGGTCCTCGAGGAGATCTTCCTCGCACAGGACGCCCAGCGTGTCTGCGTCGGAGATCCCTCCCAGCAGATCTACGAATGGCGTCACGCCAAGGACATCATGAGCGGGTTTCCTGGCATTCAGATGGAACTCACCCAGTCCTTCCGGTTCGGGCCGGCCATCGCGGAGGTGGCCAACCACTGGCTCCGCGCGGCCACCTCGACGATGCAGCTCACCGGCCACGCCGCCGAACCGTCCACACTGACCGAGGTGGAGATCCCCGACGCGGTGTTGTGCCGAGGCAACGCCGACGCCCTCGCCGAGGTCCTGCGCTTCCTGGACCAAGGCGTGCCCGTCGCCCTGGCAGGCGGAGGGAAACCCCTGCTGAACATCGCGAAGGCAGCGATCGACCTGCAGGCCGGCCGCCGCACTTCACACCACGACCTCGCGCTCTTCTCCTCCTGGGGCGAAGTGCAGGAGTACGCCGAACAGGACTCCGCCGCCGCCGACCTCAAAGCCATCGTGGAACTCGTGGACACCTACGGCCCCCAGCAGATCATCCGCACAGTCCAACGCATGAGCCACGAAACACAGGCACGCGTCGTCGTATCCACGGTGCACAAGGCCAAAGGCCGGGAGTGGAACCGCGTACGGATCGGAGCAGGCTTCACTCCGCCCGAGGACGACTCCCCTCGCAACGTGCACCCAGCCGCCGCCCGACTCATCTACGTAGCCGTCACCCGGGCCCGCACCCAACTCGACATCACCGGCATCAAACGGCTCCAGACCCACGCCACCGCCGCGACAGCAGACGCCACCCCCGAAGGCATCGCACTGGCCCGGCTTCCGCTTACCGGACAGCTGAAGTACCCACGCTCCCCGATCTCCACGTTCCTGGCCCGCCACCTTCCCCACCCAGAACGCATCATCGCCTCCTACCTCCAGCACATCCGCGGTCTGCCACACCCCGTCCAGCCGCTGAACGAACGCCGCCCCGACTACGCCGCTCTCGGCCACACTATCGACTACCGGCTGCGCCTGAGCCTCGGCTCCGACCCGGGGCCCGCCGCGATCGCCGGCGTCGAACTGATCGGCAGCGACCTCCCCATTAACGGAGCACCTGCCCGCGCGGTGCGCGCCAATCTCCACATGATCGGCACCAGCGTTCTGGGCCGCCTCCATGCACACCTGACAGACGCTTCCCGACAACTCGACGACGACGAGTTGACCAGACTGTGCTTCGTCACCGGCTTCTTCGAAGCCGTCTACCGAAACGGCTCCTTCTCCCGCAAGCGCAACCTCCTCGCCCAGGTAGACGAGCACACCACCGTCACAGGCGTGACCAGTGCCGTGCCGAGCTACGTCCTCGACGACATCGACGAGCAGATGAAGCTCGCAGAAGAGCCCTTCGCCCCCCTGCGGAGCCTGCCGGCCCAGCAGCGCGTATGCGGGCCGATCTTCGCAGGAAGCGCTGATGTGAAGGCCGACGCAGACTTCATCGCTAACGGGTTCCTCATCGACTGCAAAGCCCTCACCCGCCCCCACCGCATAGGGCGAGAAGAGGTACAGCAGCTCGCTGGATATCTCCTCCTCGACTACGACGACCGCTACGGCATCCGCGAAGTCGGCTTCTACCTCGCCCGCCAAGGCACTCTGATCCGCTGGACGGTCCCGGACTTTCTCGCGACGCTGGGTGCCCGCACCCAGCTTCCGCAACTGCGTGCGGCACTACGCACACACCTGCGGGGCGACCGCCCCGCAGCAGCCCAGCCCTAGGCAGGGTCTGCAAAAGATCTTGCCAAGATCTTGGGGCTGGATGAGCAATGATGTGAGGTGTCGGGCCGCTTCGTGACGTATACCTGGGCTGGCATGTGGGCGCACCTGGTGCGGCTGTGGGGCAGGGTGCCTCACAGTGAGTGTGGAGGCCGCAAGGGACGTGATCTCTTTTCGGCGTACATTCCTTCGTCGGCTGCCTTCAGTACGTCGTCTGCGGTCGTGCCGCAGTGGGCCCAGCTGATGCCGAAGCTGGCGCCCACGCGGATCGCGTGGTCGTGCACCCTGATCGGCGGGATGATCGCGTTGCGCAGCCGTGTCGCGAGGTCCCGGGCGCTGGTGGAGTTGAGGTCGTCGGCGAGGACGGTGAACTCGTTGCCGCCGATCCGGGCGACGTTAGCGGTGGGCGGGGCTGCGCTGACGAGCCGGCGGGCGACCTCGATGAGAACTGCGTCTCCGGTGTGGTGCCCGAAGCGGTCGTTGATGGATTTGAAGCCGTTGAGGTCGCAGACCAGGACGGCCAGACCGCTTCTGTTCTGGTTGCCGTGATCCTGCGGCGGCAGGAGGTGTTTGTGCGGGACGATGCTGTCTTCCTCGTCTGCTTCTGCAGTCTCGGGAGGGCCGCTGCACATCCGCGCGTCGAGGCGGCGGCGCAGTTCGCTGCGGTTGGGCAGGTCTGTGAGTTCGTCGTGGCTGACCTGGTGGAGAAGCTGGAGTTCGCGGAGTTTGCGTTCCTCGATGTCTTCGACGTGGGTGAGCAGGAAGCGCGGTCCGTCGGCGGTGTCCGCGACGACGGAGTTGCGCAGGGAGGCCCAGACGTATGTCCCGTCGCGCCGCGCGAGGCGCAGCTCGGCGCGGCCGCCTTCGGCGGAGGTGCGCAGGAGCGTGCCGATGTCCTCGGGGTGGACGAGGTCGGAGAAGGAGTAGCGGCGCATCGCGGATGCGGGGCGGCCGAGCAGGCGGCACAGCGCGTCGTTCGTCCGCAGGATCCGCCCATTCTGGTCGCCGCCCATCTCGGCGATGGCCATGCCGGAGGGCGCGTACTCGAAGGCCTGGCGGAAGGACTCCTCGCTGGCCCGCATTGCCTGCTGTTCGCGCTCCAGGCGGACCAAGGCGCGCTGCATGTTGGCGCGGAGCCGGGCGTTGCTGATCGCAATCTGGGCTTGAAAGGCATAGGACTGTAGGGCGGCCTGTTGGTCCGGACTGGGCCTGCGACCGTTGCGGGGCCGGTCCGTGCAGATCGCGCCGAGCAGCTCCCGGCCTGTGGCTCCAGAAACGTACATGGGAGCGAAGAGTCGATCTAAGGGCTGCCACGCCTTCTCTCCCTGGTGCGCGAACTGTTCCTCCGTGTGCCACAGGGGGATGGCTTCAGCGTCGAGCTTGCTGGCCGCGGTGTGCGATATGAAGCGGAGGGCACCCCATTTCTCTGCTGTGGCGAGCCAGAGCTCCCAGGCGTCCCGGGAACCGACGCGGCCGATGATGAGCGCCTCGGCGGCGGTGTCGCCCGCAAAGGCGGCGACGACGAGATCGCCATCGGGACGCACGAGATGCACGCTGGCTATCTCGTAGCCAAGATTGTTGACCACGCCGTCGGCGACGGCCTGCAGCGTGTCCGCCAGATTCCGGGCCTGGTGAAGGTCCTCAAAGGGGCCAGGCAGGCTGTATGTCTCTTCCTCTTCTGCTACATAGGCAGGGTTCTTGACGAAGAACGTGCGGCCCACTTGGTTGCGGCCCTGGCATTGGGGGGCGGGGCGTCCCTGCCGTCTCAGGATGGACTGCATGCCCATGAAGACGGTGTCGAGGTCGAGCAGCTCCGGGGCATCGGAGATGCCGTCGGTCAGCACGCGTACGAGAGCACCGGTGAATGCCGTGTACGGATCCCCTGGCGGGGCCAGGGCGACAGCGTTCTCGGCCGCGGCGGCCAGCACGTAGGTGCCTTCCGCCTCGGCGAGCTCCGCCATGCCCGCTCCGGAGGCCTGCACGCCCATGGCGCGAGCGCTGAAGCAGCAGTCCAGGATGACGATGCACCGTTGGGCGGGGCTCGCCGCCAGGCCCATGCGCACCCAGTCGTAGGGGAAGGCCGTCGAATGGACTGATGCCTGGTCGCTGTCGGGCATGGCCAGATGGAGGCGGCCCTTGAGGTCGAGCAGTCCGTGCCCGGCGTAGTAAAGCAGGAAGGTGTCCGACGCGTCCTGGGCCGTGCGGAAGATGAGGTCGTTGACCTCCCGCATTGACGCAGGGTTGAGCAGCTGGTGACATCGGGACGGGCCCAGCCCCCACACCTCGCCGGCAAAGAGATCAGCGAGCGTGGACAGGTTCCGGCTTACCGCCGGAAGATCCTCCAGAGCGTCGAACCGGTCCACACCGATGAACAGGGCCTGGGATCTGTCGGACACAGGAAGCCTGGACACGGGCGCTCCTCCTACTGCTCGCCCAGCAACTGCTCCGCCAGACGCTGGGCCTCCTGTGGCGAGGTGCCGGTGATGGTCACCTTGGCGCCGTTTTCACGCTCGATCGTGACGGCCGGGGGCTGGGGCCGGGTGGCCCGCCACGAGGCAATGGACACTCCCAGCGCGGCGGCGTTGAAGCCGCTGCCCAGTGCCAGCGACACGATGTCGAAGACCATGCCCTGCTGACCGGGAACGGGCTGCGCCGAGGACGTCAGGCTCAGCTGCGCGGTGCTGCGGACCTTCCGGTCGAGGAGCAGCCATTCGTGCAGAGACCGCGCCTCTCCCTCGTCCGTGCCGCCGACAACCTGCAAGGTGACCTTCAAGTTTCCTCCCCCGTAGTTGAGTTGCACCGAGAGCCAGAATAGGGGGCATACGCCTCCAGACATGCGATAACGGGGGACAGGTGGACTCCCGACCGGGCAGCGCATGCGGGACTCTGGAGCGAGGGAGCAGCGCCGGTTGGAGTGGCGGTCGGGGTAGGGAGTGCGGTTTTGAGGGGGTGGGTGCGCAGGACGGGGCGCCAGTGGGTGGGTAAGGCGCCTTCGCGCGGAACAGGGTGGCGAGTTCGGGTACGGACAGGTTGTTGAGTCCCATGGCGCGGGCGGTGTTCTAGGTTCGGATGTTTTTGTCGAACGGGGCAAGCATCTGACCGGCTGGCAGGTGGAGGTCACCCACGCCATCAAGGAGACGGGTCTGAGCTTTAACACCGACGCTGTTTTCGCGCTGCCGCCGAAGACCAGCGAGGTGCGCCTCTTCGAGCTGGACAACGGCACCATGTCCCAGGCTCGGCTCGCACGTGAGGTCTGGGACTACGAGCGCTACGCCGGACACCGCGTCTGGGAAGGCGCCCGCGGCACGATCGGCAACACGTTCCCGTTCTGGCAGCGCCACCGCTACACCCGCTCCCAGACCTTCCCGCGCCTGCATGTCGTCCTGGCGGGCAAGGAGGAGCACCTGCTAGACAACCGCCTCCGGGCGCTCGCCGACGACGTGAAGGGCATCGCCGTCGCGGTCTGGGTGAACACCCTGCCCCGGCTCCAGCGCGGAGATCCCTGGTACGAGATCGGCGTCGACGGCCCGGACGGGCGCCGCGAGTGCTACCCCGAGCCAATAGGCCGCTGACAGGGTCGGGCAAGCCACCTCACAACGGTGGCTTGCCCCGGAGCTGGTCGCCCGGCTACGCCATAGCGACGGCCACGGTCTCCAGGACGGCGCGCTGCTGCGGGTCGACGGGAACGTTGGCCTGGCGCAGCGAGCGAAGCGTGGCACCTTCGGCGCACAGCCTGCACAGCCCGATCACCGGCATCGGACCGGCACCGATCAAGGTGTGCGAGGAAGAGCTCTCGTAGACGGGCCTGTAGCAGCCAGGGCACAGCAGGCAGTCCTCGAATTCGTCCGCCGGCGGCGCATCCGGACCGATCAGCGGCACGATCCGCAGAAGGTTCTCCCCGGCTTCGGCCCACAGCCCCATAGGCCGTTCCGCGCTCCGCCGCGCGGCTATGCCCGCAGCGACCTGCCCGCGCTATGAACGCGACGGCCGCATGATCGGTTACTCCAACCTGACACCGGACGCGCCGCGCAGCGCCGACAGCGGCCTTTTCGCCCGCCGCACCTTCTACTTGCTGCCGCACGACCGTCCCAACCGGCCCGACGATCCCGAGTGCCCCTACCGTGTGGGCTCGCCCCTGGAAGCCGTCGACCCGCGAACAGTGGCAGCCGGCAAGGCTGGGTCGAAGCCCCCCCGCTCTCAGGCGACCGGGGAGATAGTGCCCACCCGCTCGTGATGCGGCCCGTGTTGGCGCAGCATCCGCGAGGATGGTGTCGTCGAGGACGATGTCTCAGCCGCAGTCGACTCCCACTGTCTTGATCGCGGGGGTACCGGCTCGGGGGTGAGCGAGGTTGCGTGATCGCCCCGCGACGCATGCTGCGGGGGTACTCCGGCGGCCGCGGCCCACGAGTCGTCGACTTGCCGGACCAGGCGGGGCAGGACAGCGGCTGCAGCATGTGCATGCGGTCGGCGATGTGGCTATCGAGGTTTGAGCGGGAGTCGCGTCGCGGCGGGCTGGGGAGGCTCTTGTCGGATCCCGGCGTGATCAATCGTGATGACCGTGTTGATTCGCTCGCCGCGAGACCGCCGAGGGAGCCGATTCGGTGGGTGGGCCCAGGCTGCATCCAGTGCGCACCGGCCTCTGATGGGGATCTCTGGAAACGGCCAGAGCCGCTCGTCTCCTCACTTCATTAGATCTTGAAGTGAGAGGGAAGGATGGGGAGCGATGAGCGCGTCCAGGGGCGCTGAGTAGGGTCATGACCGTGACTGATTCGAAGGGCCGATGGCCGAAGACTGACCCGGATAGCGGCGTGGAGGATGCGGTGCTGCTCATCTTGGAGTGGCTTGGTGAACAAGGCGTCGGCGCCATGATCAGAGTCGATGCTGAGCGGTTTCAAGCTGGTCTGCCTGTATGGACTTTCACTGCAGGTGGCGGCCCGTTGGCTCGTGGCATGAGGGCCGATGGTGCGTCGGCCGGAGAGTGTCTGAGCAGGGGTTTGATCCGCCTGCGCGAGGGCGGCTTGACGGTCCCGTTTTGACGTCTGGTCCTCACCATCGGCATGTCGAGCGGAAGAACGTCTGCATCTACTCCCATCTCAAGTCCTGCTCGTCATCCGAGGTCGCGGCGATGATCGAAGAACTGCTGCGGCACGGCACCGACGCCGAGATCGAGTCCCAGTACGTCGACACCCACGGCGCCTCGGTCGTCGGGCTCGTCTTCACCGAATGCTCAACTTCCTTTTGCTGCCGCGGCTGAAGAGCATCGGCCGCATCCGCATGTCCCGCCCGGACCACACACCACCCGGCTGGCCCGCACTCGGCGCCTCGCTGACGCGGCCGATCCGTTGGGAGCTGATCGAGCAGCAGCCGCTCCATCGCCGGTACGCAACCATGCATGGGCCCGCTACGGGGCCCATGCTGACGGGCAGGTTCAGCGAATGTTCACGACCGGAGAAAGCCATCGTTACCGAGGTCGGCGTTCATGCCCCGGTGGCCCGGCTCAGCTGACCTACGACTGCGAGGTGAGGGCCTCCACCTCGAAGCGCAGTTCGTCCACGGCGGCCTGCGCACGCGCGATTGCCTCCTCCTGAGAGGCACCGAGCGCCCAGGCGAAGGCGGCGCGCGCGCCGGAGCCGGTCAGCTGCGTGAGCTCGGAACCGGATTCCTTCATCACAGTGACCTCCTGGACTCCAGGCAGCTTGCGGGCCGCCTCAACGCCCTCGACCGCGCTCACTCGGCCGATGGTTGAGGGCATCGCGTATCGGATGGCCGCGCACTGCTTGTCGGAGGCAGTCTCGTACGCCGCCACGGCTTGCTCCGCCGCGGCCAGGACCGACTGGCCGAGGTAGCGTCGCGCCGCCGCGTCCGGCATGTCGACGCCCGTCACGGCTGCCACCATGTTGGTAATTCGGTCGCCGCCAGGGCGCAGATGGGTCTCCACAATGCGCACGGCGTCGCCAGTCACGATGATTTCGGTGTGCGTCGCAGTGTCTCGCACTCCCAGCGCGTCCAGCATGCGTGTGACGGTGTCCGAGATGCGGCTCCTGGTGGGAGCGTCGAGCGGCGCAGGCACGACGTGCCCGAGCTCGACGAAGTGCTCTTGGTCTGCGGACTTCTTCGTGATGGAGACGACCAGGTGACGGCCGTCCTCGCTGAGGCACTCGACGCTGTACTCGTCGCCGGTGTGGAAACGCTCGACGATGAGGTCGGTCGAGTCGAGGTCGTGAGTTCCCTCAGAGCTCCAGGTGAAGGCGCCATCGAGGTCCTCCGGGCCGACCAGGCGACTGATGCCCTGGCTCGAAATGCCGCGGCGCGGCTTGCAAATCAGCGGGTAGCCCAGACGTTCGGCTGCCGCGCGCAGCTCGTCGGGCGACGTCACGAGCACACACGGAGTGTCGTCAACGCCTGTTTCCTGCAGCCTGCGCCGCATGGTGAACTTGTCGCCTACCGCTTGCACGGCCTCGGCACTATGCCAGTTGATGCCGAGGTCGGCGGCGATGGCCGCAGCCTTCTCCAGGTCCTTCTCGGTGAAGTTGCCGATAGCGTCGATCGGGTCCAGAGCGTGGATCGTCCGCGCCAGGGCCAGCCATTCAGCTTCATCAGTGTCATCTGGAAGCACGATGACACGCTCGAACTTCTCCATGTCCCACACTCTGTGCCACATCTCCTGTCGGGTGATGAGGCTGATGCGTACGCCCGGGGACACCCGTCGTGCAAGATCGGGCTTGTTCTTCGCCCCGGTGATGATCAGGAGGTGCTTACTGGTCATGCTTCGCTTCTCTCTTCTCGATGCTGTGTGCGGGGCTGCGTAATGGCATGGATTTATTCGCTCCACACTGCTGTGTCGTAGAACCACTGCGCGGCTTCCTGCAGGCGCTTCTCGACTTGTTCCTCGCTCGATCCGGTCACCATGATCATGGCAGCCTCATCGTTGGAGCCGCGCATCAGCGTGTATCGCTGCCCTGCGGGCTTGTACTTGTAATCGACGGCCCACTCAAAGGGGCAGGATTCTGGGACGGATTCGAGGAAACCTGCTTGCGGTGAGATGACAACGTGTCCGGCAAATCGCTTCTGCAGCTCTGCGGCAGAAGGCCAGTTGGGCGTGCCCAGACCGCACAGTGCGCGCACGGCGGCCATCTTGTAGTCCACCTCAAACCCGAAACGGTTCTCCTCGAAGATGGAGATGCCGCCCAGTCGCGCTCCTACCTCGCCGAACACAATTTCACCGTTAGGCCGCTGCCACACCTCCATATGGAACATGCCCTCGGGGCCGAAGGGCAGCGCGGTCTCCAAGACGTTCCTGGCGAAGGAGGTTATTTTCTTGGATAGTTCGCTCCCTGCGTCCAGCAGGGAGTTCGCGAAGTGTCGGCCGCTCAGGAATTCGAGATTGGTTCCGATCAGACGTGCCGCAGTGATGTACTGGCACTTTCCGTCAGCGTAGAAGCCATCCACACGGTACTGCTGTCCGTGGATGAATTCCTCGGCCAAGAGCACTGGCATCTTGTCGACGATGAATCCGGAGAAGTAGCCTCTCTCGAGGAGGTCGTCCAACTCCTGCTCCGTCTCGATGACGTACGTATGCGTGGAGCCGGCTCCGCACACAGGCTTGAGCACGATGGGGTAACCGACCTCTGCAATGAAGTCGGTGACATCGAGCGCGTTCTGCACCTTCCGGGCTCGTGGCACCGGAATGCCCAGCTCTTTCAGGGGCTGCTTCATGAGGTACTTGTCACGCATGTGGAGGGCTTCGCCCCAGTTGGGGCCAGTAATCCCGTGCCGTTCGCGCAAGAGGGCCGCACGCATCACGTCCGCTTCGGACATTGCGATGATGCGCCGGAAGCTGCCCTCCGCCACGATCTTGTCCACATACTTCAGGACCCCATCGTTCATGGTGTAGTTCGGGAAGGCGTGGATCTTGGAGAAGGCGGATCCGTAGTGCCGTTCCAGCCACTCCGTGTCGTGATGGGCATCAGTGCCGGTGACGAGGGTGGCTGTACCCTCCGTCGCGGCCAGCCATTCCTCGGGCGTGCTGCGCAGGAGCACCTTCAGATTGCTGAGTATCAGATTTTCCACTTGTGCTCCTGTGGTGTGCCTCAGATGGGCCGTGGCGGATAGCGGTGGCCTGCAGGTCGGATCAAGGCCGCCGGCGATGGGGCCTGCGCGGGCCGGACGTGTAGATCAGGATGGGCCGGGTGCGCGTCGCTCCGCACCCGGCCTGCGCCCGATCAGGCGTCGGCACCGACCTTGCCCACACCGAGGCGGGGCTCCATGCGCAGGTAATACCCGTTGCTGACGTCGTAGAGATCATTGGTGTCGATGGCGGTGTCGGGAGTCAGGCGCTCCTGCTGGTCGGCAGCCACGCGGGCTCGCTCTTCCGCCTCTGCGGCGGCGTCGAGCAACTCCCGTACCGGTGTCTTCTGCTGCTTCTGTTCCAGGATCACCTGATTGATGGACTCGCTGGCCTTGCCGCTGGCGTCCGCAGCCTCGCGCATGTCGGTGCCCCCGGAGATGATCTCCCCGAATGCCACGTCGGCGGTTTCCTCCGACACGGCCTCGTCACGAGCCAGCGAGTCAGCCAGGGCGAAGTACCGGTCCTTACCGGCGTGCTTCTGATAAAAGCCCGACACCAGCGTGAAGAGTCGGACGTAGGCATTGCGGAAAAGGGTCTCGTAGAAGGACTGGGCCTCGGTCGGCGTGACGTCGCCGTGGGCGATGCCGGAGATGGATGCCGCGGTCAGAAGGCCGCTGTACATGGCCAGGTGGACGCCAGTGGACAACAGCGGGTCAAGGAAGCATGCGGCATCGCCCATGAGGAAATAGCCGTCGCCGCAGAACCGGTCGGCCACGTAGGAGAAGTCCTGCTCCACCCGCGCCTTGCCCTGGAAGGTCCCGGACGCCACCAAGCCCTTCACTGTGGGAGATTCGGCGATCATGGCGAGGAGCATGTCCTCGCTAGAGCCGAACTCCTTGCGGCGCTCGACAAAGTTGGTCTTGTGGGTAACGAAGCCCACGCTGAAGCGGTCGCCGCTGAGCGGGATCACCCAGTACCAGCCATCGTCAGAGGAGACGACGTTGATGCCACCCTTGGGGCTGTCAGGAAGCAGCTCGCCCCCGTCCCAGTAGCCCCAGATCGCCACGTTACGGAAGATCTCGTGAGGCTGACGGTTGTCGAGGTGCTGTGCACCGATCAGTCCGGCGCGACCGGATGCGTCGAGGACGAAGTCAGCATGTGTGGTAAGGGTCTCGCCGCTCTCGGGGTCAATCCACTCGGCGCCGATGGCGCGGTCTCCCTCAAAGAGGACCCTCTTGACGCGTGCGTTTTGGACGACGTCGACTCCGCTCTCCTTGGCATGCTCGAGCAGGACGTGGTCGAAGTCGGCGCGCTCGACCTGCCATGAGCGCATGTCGGGGCCGAATTGCTGAGTCCAGTCGATGACCCAGTCGGCCTCCTTGCCCCAGCGCAGCAGCGCTCCGGACTTCGAGGTGTAGCCGCGAGAGTTGACTTTCTCAAGCGCGCCGAGGTAGTCGAGGATTCCGCGGCAGGACGTCGTGATCGATTCGCCTATGTGATAGCGAGGGAACACGGCGCGCTCGAGGAGTTTCACGGACATGCCCGCCTTAGCCAGAAGCGAACCCGCCGTTGATCCGGCCGGCCCTCCACCTATGACGAGCACTTCAAGCTTCTTGCTCACGAGATCTACTCTCTTTCTGTCAAGCACGTATAGCCCTGGCAGGCCCACGCTGAGGAGGGACCGCATCTTGGAACTTGGAAGGTGGGCGAGAGCTTCCATGGCCGTCGGCCGGTTGCCACTCGGTTTGGGCTGTGAGGAAGCGGCCTGGACGGCGAAGTGCGTGAGCGCACAGCCTTTGGCGCAGACAGCAGGAAACTGCCGACTCCTGACGAGTAACCTTATGGTGATTTCTTGCCAGGCTGAACTCGACGGCTCAAGTTCGGAATTGATCCTGCACAGCCATTCAAGACCATGTCAACCCGTGACCCATTCAAGATGAATCAGTTCTGTGAAACGGTCGTTCAGGTGCGGGTTTGCAACAACGTTGCGACCCCTGACAATGCCGTCAGGAGATCTGCACGCAGATAGGTAGCGGCGCGCGTGGGCAGCCTGGAAGTGCCTACGAGAGAAGCGGTCGTACCTGGATGCGCAGGGATTGGTGAGCGTGCGGGAAAGGCCCTTCAGACATGGGCATCCGGGGCCTGTTTGGCAGGCTGCCAGTCGAGTATCGAGCGGTCTTGCTGTCTGAGATGCTCCTCAGCCGTGTGCTCGATGCGGCCCATGGTCCATCGCAGGATCGGAGGCGCCATGAGCGATGTGACGATGGCTACCAGGACGACGAGTGTGTACGAGGAAGCGTTCAGCACACCGATGCGCAGTCCTGCGGCTGCGATGACCAGCTGGATGACGCCGCGGGTGTTCAGGGCACCGCCCAGTGCAAGAGACTCCCAGGTGCCGATGCCGACTGCTTTGGCACCCGCGAAGACACCGACGATTTTCCCGATGACGGCGACCAGCAGAAGGGCTGCACCGGCAGCGAGGGTCACCGGATCAGCGAGGGCACCCAGATCCAGGCGCAGGCCTGCGGTGGCGAAGAAGAGCGGCGCGAACACGGCAAGGACGACGGTACGCAGGGGCGCAAGCCGCGCACGGACGCTCCGCGGGCCTGCGCTGATGAGCATGCCCGCTAGGAAGGCTCCGAACATGGCCTCCAGCCCCAGCCAGTGCGTGGCCGCAGCGCACAGGATGACGAAGGCAGTCGCGCTGCCCACGACGAACGCGGTGTCTGAGGTGCGCTCGGCCGCCTTCATGACCCGGTTCGCCAAAGGTCTGAGCAGGCCGAAGGTGATGGCCAGTACCAAAACTGTGGCGAGGAGGGGCCTGATGATGCTGTCTTCTCCCGCGCCGCCGACGGCCATCGCCGATACCACGGACAGCAGGATCCATCCGATGACATCGTCCACCATGCCTGCGGCCAAAGTGAGTTGGCCGACATTTCGGTGAATGAGGTTCATGTCCGCAAGGGTCTTGGCGATAACAGGCAGCGCGCTAACGCACAGCGCCACAGCGATGAAGAGCGCAAAGACGGGACGGTCGACGCCGTCGGGGTGCAGGCGGGTAGGCGCCACCCAACCTGCGGCGAAACCGAGGCCGAAGGGCAGGACCAAGCCACCGAAACCGACACTGAGAGCGGTGGAACCACGGCGTCGTATGAGCGAGAGATCCATCTCCATGCCCGTGATGCCGACCAACAGCAGCACTCCGATCTGGCCGAGCGCGTCGAGCAGGTGGAACTGGCCGGCGTCCTGGGGCAGGAGCCAGTGGGCGGCCGAGGGGGCGACATTGCCCAGTACGGTCGGCCCGAGCAGGATTCCGACGCACAGTTCGCCGGCCACGGCCGGCATCCGGAGCCGGGTGGCGAGGCGACCGCACAGTACGGCGAGCAGCACGAGCAGTCCGGCCTGGAGCAGAAACACGAACAGTTGGTGGGAAGGCAGCGGTGGGACCGGTGGGGTTGCGAGGAGCATGGTGCAATCTCCGGGACGGAATGCGTCGTGGGTGGCGGACAGTGCCGCGCGCGACGCCGCGGGTTTAAGGGTGCAGTGACGTTCAGGCTGATGAGTAGCGGTGAGCCTGCGGCTTGGGCGCCAATCGCCGGCCCTATCCGTCGCACGTGGTGATGGTGATGTGGGACACCGCTGCTGCTGCTGCTCCGGCCGCGGAGCCGGGGGGTGCCACCGCAAGGACGTATCCCTGCCGTCCGAGCCAGCTGTTACGCAGGCTGGGGATGGCGTCGCCCTCCCGAACTGAGAGACAGACCTGCACGACGCCGGGAACCGCACGGGCCTCGTCAGTTCCGGTGACGCTGGTGACGATGCCGGGAGCGGAGGTGAGGAAGGCGATGGCAGCTTCCTGCAAGGCCTGCGAAGGGGGTTCGGGGGCGTCCCCGGCGAGCAGTTTCCAAGCCGCCCCTACGAAGTTGAAACCGTAGGCCTGGCTGATCAGTTCGCTGATACTGTCGCCAGGCGCGCGGCCGGCGCATTCGATGACCATCGGCTGGCCGTCCTGGACGATCCACTCGGCATGCAGGATCCCGGTGCGGTAGCCGACGGCGTCGACGAGGCGGCGCATGGAATCCAGAAGTGCCTCCCGCACGGGCGCGGGAATAGGGGCGGGAACGAGGTGCCCGGTCTCGACGGGGTGCGGGCCGGGGGCGACGGTCTTCTGCGTGATGTTGAAGAAGATCAGCTCTCCCTCGGACGCCAGCGCTTCAACGCTGTACTCCGGTCCGGTGAGGCGTTCTTCGACGAGGTAGCGATGCTTCCACGGGCGGTCGGCCACCTGACGGGGCTCCTCGGCGCTGACGAGTTCCTTCCAGGCATAAGCCACTTCGTCAGCGCTGTCGATGAGGGTGACACCCAGGCTGGCCTGGCGGTTTGACGGTTTCAGCACCGCTCGGCCGGATGCCCGGGCGACGAACGCTGTGACGTCCTCGAGGCTGCGGACCTCCTCGAAACGAGGGCCGGGCATGCCAGCGGCTGTGGTCACCCGGCGCAGCGACAGTTTGTCGGAGAGGGTGTTGGCGGCCTTGGTTCCTGCGCCTGGCAGCCCCAGGCGTTCGGCAATCAGTGCAGTTGGCGCCACGGCGTATTCGTTGCCGGGTACTACCGCGGTGAACGGCCTCTGCGCGTGGGCGGCCAGGACCGGATCCAGGCACTCGTCGGACTGTTGGTAAGGGGCGAGGATCACCTCTCCCACGCAGGTCAGCGACTGCCGGGCCCGGGCCAGGTCCTTCTTGCGGTAGACGTCGGGTTCTTCGACGACGGTCAGGCTTCCGGGCGGCAGGATGGCATCGATATCGGAGACGAGTAGGCGGTTGAAGCCCACCAGAAGCGGTCGGTGCTCCATGAAGGGATGTGGGCTGCGCAGGTGTTGGGGCAAGGAAACCTCATTAGGGGGTGGCGTGCGTAAGGTGCTTTCGTTCGGCATAGCAGCGTTCACGCGGGGGCCTCGGAGTTTGCGGTGGAAGCTGAGGTCTGACGACGCTGTGCCCACCGCACAGCAGGACCCATGGCGAGGCCTGTGATCAGGAAGAGGCCTCCGAGGACCACCCACCCGTACACGCCCCACGCCACGGTGAGCGGGATCAGTACCGCCGGAGCGATCATCTGCGAGAAGGACATACCGGTGTTGAAGAAGCCCTGGTACTGACCGTGCTGGTCGGCCGGCGCGAGATCGTAACTAAGGAGAGCGGCGGCAGCCGACTGCACCATCTCCCCATACACGTGGGCAACGGCCGCGACCACGAGGATGCCCCCGGCTGTCGTGGCTGATCCGGCCGCAGATGCGGCGAAGACGAGGCAGGCCAGCAAGAGTGTCAGGCCTGATCGGCGCCAACTGCGCACGGCGTGAGCCACCGTGGTGATACCTCGGCTGACCCGCACCTGGAAGATCACCACGGACGCGGTGTTGAGCAGAACCAGGGCCGCCACCATGGAGGCCGGGGCCTGGGTATGGCGGGCCAGCCACAGCGGCAGTGCGATCTCGGTGATCTGGAAGTGCACCATCATTATTGCGTTGATCAGCGTGACGGCCGCGTAGGGGGCATCGCGCAGCACGGACAGCGGGGGAAGGGCCGGGCGCCGGGCCGCGTTCCCCGGCGCGTCGGCTAGCGAGCGGGGCAGCCGGAGGATGATCAGAGGGCACAGAGTGAGGCACAGCGCGTTGAGCCCCATCACGCACAGGTAGGCAGTGCGAGTGTCAAAGGCCAGGGCGATGCCCGCCAGGCCACTGCCAACCCCCATGCCCACGTTGCCAATTGCGCGTAGGTAGGCGCGCGTGGTGACTGCCTCCGCTCCTTGAACGACTTTGGCCAGGGCCGCTTGTCGCGCGGCACTGCCGCCGCCCTGGAACACGGAGATGAGACACGCGCAGACCACGAAGGGCCAGAAGGAGTCCACGACGAGGTACCAGATACTGACAAAGGCCGCCAGGGCCAGCAGTATCGCTGCGGTTACCCGCGGCCCCCGCCAGTCGGCCAGGTATCCGAAGGGAACTCCGGAGAGCAGGCCGCAGACGGCCGCCGCCGTGAGCCCCGTGCCGAGTTCGGCGAGCGACAGCCCCACAATCCGCGTGAAATACAGCGTTGAGGCGGTGACGAACGCTCCGCGACCAACCGCGTTCGCCAGCGACACGAAGGCCAGGAGCCGAGCGTTGCGGTCAGCCGGCAGGGGGAGTCTGACCATGGAGGTGAACTGCCAATCCGTCAGGGGCGAGGCGCCATATATGGGGGGCCGCGTGTGGCTTGCAAGCAGCGGCGAGCATCGACGGTGACAGCGTCCGAGAACGCAGCAGCATTCGATGTCGCCGGAGCGGGCGCACCTCGACCGGCATGGGACCGAGACCGTCGCCCTCGTCGCTGAAGTAAGCGGGCTGACGGCACGGGGGCTTTGGGGAAGCACTGGCCTGGCTGGGGCACCGCGCAAGGGGCCCAGCGGCACGGCCGAGTTACTACATGCAGCAGCTCCGGGCCAGATGGTGATCGGGCACCGGCTTGGCCGGTGAGGCCTGCTTCATCTGTGGGCGGAGACGCAGAGCACGGGGCCGTGCGGGGCTTCTTCGTTGGTGCATAGAAGGTCCTCTTACCGCTGCGGCCGACGCCTCCAGCGGTTGCCGAACACGTCAGGATTCGCGGATGCCTTACGCGACTGTGACCGCACTTAATTCAAGCATCAATATATTTCGCTTGAAAACCCTTTCACACCACACTCGCCTGCCGCAACGGGGTGTGACGCAGGCCACTTTCGACGGTCAGTGGCGTCTTGTTAAGCCTTCTTTCGTATAGGTGGCCGACAGTCGCGTATTCGATCCAGGTAAAGCCACCGGACCCCAAAAGGGTGGTCAACGGAAAGCAAAAAAGGTTGCCTAAAAGTGGACATATATTCGCAGGCGGGGCGAACGGAGGGTTCCGCAGTGGTTGACAGAGGGTTGCGGCGGGTGATCGTCTTCGGGTGTCCTTGGGACGGCTTCCGGCCAATGAATTGGTGGACGCGCGACCGGGACTTTGCAGATGCGGCATGGGCCCCTGCTGCCCCCACGGCGGCTTATCGCCAATCTTCTTGGAAACTCGAAAGGCATCGCTGTGGAACATCGCACTGCGCGAAAGCTCGCCCGTGTCGAGCGCTCCGCCACGATGGCGCTCGCTGATCAGGCTCGCTCGCTGAGGCAAAGCGGCCGCCAGGTCGTCAACCTCGCCGGCGGTGATCCCCACTTCGGCACGCCCGCGCACGTCCTGGAGGCGGCGCGGGACGCTCTCGACGAGGGGTTCACGCATTACACCTCCAGCCGCGGCCTGCCTGAGCTGCGAAAAGCCGTGACCGATCGGCTCTCACGCAAGTTAGGGGTTACCCGCGACCCCGACCGCGAAGTCATCATCACGCCGTCGGCGAAGCATGCGGTCTTCGCCTCTCTCATGGCCGTGCTCGACCCCGGCGACGAAGTCCTCATCCCCACACCGAGCTGGGTTAGCTACGTGCAGATGGTGCGGCTGGCCGGTGGCCAGCCGGTACCCGTTCGGCTGTGCGCCGACGATAATTTCACGCTCTCGCGCGAACGCCTACAAGCCAAGCTGACGCCGAGGACAAAGGCCATCGTCCTCAATTACCCCACTAACCCAACCGGCCGAGTAGCCAGTATGCCCGAGCTGCGTGATATTGCTGAAGTTGTCGCCGCGCATGATCTCGTCGTGATTTCGGACGAAATCTATGAGGACATTGTATTCGGACAGACAGTTCACCGATCACCTGCCGCGTTTCCCGAGTGCGCTGAACGGACGCTCACCGTCAGTGGATTTTCTAAAAGTTTCGCCATGACCGGGTGGAGGCTCGGTTATGTCTCTGGCCCGCGCGAGTTCGTGAACGCCGTACTCAAGGTGCAGGAACACTCCGTCGGGGAAGCCGGATCGTTTATCCAGCGGGGAGGAGTGGCCGCACTACTCGGCGATGATGCTCCTGTGCGCCGCATGGTAGAGCAGTATGATCGCCACCGGAAATGGGCACACGGAATGCTGAATCAGGTTCCCGGGATTGAATGTGCGCTACCGGAAGGCGCCTTCTACCTCTTCCCCGACATATCCGCGCTCGGATTTTCCGACTCCCACACCTGCGCCCAGTGGCTCATCGACAAGGCGGGCGTCGTCGTGACACCCGGATCCGCCTTCGGTCCCGGTGGCGAGGGGCACATCCGGCTGTCGCTGGCGCCGCCCACCGCCACGGTGGAAGCGGGGTTCAACCGCCTGTGCGATGCCCTCTCCACGTTCCGCTGAGCGCCTGGTTCCGCACCCCATTGCCCGCACGGAGGAAGCATGCATCATCAGTCGACGTCCAAGAGGATCCGCATCTTCGACACGACGCTGCGCGACGGGGAACAGGCCCCGGCGAACGGGATGACCCCGGACCAGAAACTCGAAATGGCTCTGCGAATCGAGGCGTTGGGAGCCGATTGCGTGGAGGCCGGCTTCCCTGCCTCCTCGCCCAGCGACTTCGAGGCCACCCGCAAAATCTCCCGCGCCCTCACCACCGCCAGATTCGCCACCTTCTCCCGGACCCGTCGTGAGGACATCGACCTTGCGGTAGAGGCTGGCGGCACGGAGAACCACGAAGTGCAGATGGTGGCAACAGGCAGCGACATTCACCTGAAATACAAACGCGGGGTCACCCGCTCCGAGGCCGTCGCCGAGGTCTCCACCGCAGTCGCCCATGCAGCCTCGCTCGGCATCACCCACATCTCCGTGGGCATCGAAGATGCCAGCCGCAGCGACGACGAACTTCTCAAGGAACTTACCGATACCGCAGTCACATCCGGCGCCACCTGCATCATTCTGGCAGACACCACTGGGTGCATGCTTCCGCAGGAGTATGGCGAGCTCATCGGCAAGATCCGCAGCTGGGTGCCCGACCCCATTCGCGTCTCCACCCACTGCCATGACGATTTCGGTCTCTCCCTGGCCAACGCCCTGGCCGGACTCGAGTACGGCGCAGACGAAGTACAGGTCACTCTCGGGGGAATCGGCGAACGTGCCGGGAACACACCCCTGGAGGAACTCGCCGCGGTCCTCGCTTACAAGGGCGACTTCTACAAGATGCACACCGACATACATCTGGCTGGCATGCACGAGGCCTACACGGCGCTCCGCCAGATGATCTCGCTCGTCGAACCCCGCAACAAGCCCATCTTCGGCACCTACGCCTTCGGTACGGTCGCGGGCATCCACCAACAGGGCATCCTCAGCAACCCGGCGACCTATGAGTACGTGGAACCGTCCATCTTCGGCCGCAGGCGCTCGCTGCTGATCGGGCGCCATTCCGGCCGCAGCATCCTGCGCCACCTGCTGAACGACCTGGGCGCACACCTCACCGATAGCGAGGTCGACGACCTCTACCTCAGGCACATAGCGGAGCGGCGCGGCAGCGACTGCGAGGACCTGGCCGTGCTGCGCCGTCGGCTTGCACTCGAACTCGGGAAGCGCGAGGCTCTCTTGACACCCCGGCACGCTGGCTAGCGGGCGCGGACACATGAAGTACACCTATCTGGGCCCGCGCGGAACCTTCACCGAAGCGGCCCTCCGGAGTCTGCCCAACTCCTCGGAGATACGCGCGGAGCCCCGTGCCACCGTGCCCGCGGCACTCGCGAACGTGCGCTCCGGCAAGAGCGACTGCGCCGTGGTCCCGCTGGAAAACTCCGTCAAGGGCGTCGTTCCCGCCACTTTGGAGGAACTCGTCAGTGGTGAAAGCCCCTTGCACATCGGTGCCGAGGTGCAACTCCCCGTGACCTTTCACCTCATGATCCCGCCGGGGCAATCTCTGGCTGATGTCACCACGGTCCTGAGTCATCCGCACGCGCATGCACAGTGCCGCAAGTGGCTGGACCTGCACGTGCCCGGCGCCGACACTGTCTTCTCGACCTCCACTGCCGCGGCTGCCCGCTCGGTCGCCGAAGGCGGTGAGCGCCACGTGGCAGCGATCGCGTCCGACGCCGCGGCACAGTCCTACGGCCTGAACTTGGTCGCCTCCGATATCGGCGAGCGTAGCCACGCGGTGACACGATTCATCGTCGTCACCAACAGCCGGACATTCCAGCCGGCCACCGGTGACGACCGCACCAGCCTGGTGGTGTCGGCCGAAGGCCTGGCGGTGGGTGTCCTCGTCGACCTGCTGCAGCAGTTCTCCTCACGCGGGGTCAACCTGACCGGCATCCAGTCCTGGCCCACCGGATCGGGGTTGGGCAGCTACTACTTCTTCCTCGACCTGGACGGACACATCCGGGAACCAGCGGTGTCCGAAGCCGTCGCGGCCGTCCGGCGCAGAGCGACATCCGTCCACGTGCTGGGCAGCTACCCGAGGCACCAAGTCGTACGATCCGCTCGCCCGCGACCGCAGATGGCAGGTATCTGAGCGGTTCGAAGAGTAGCCCCCTCTACCAACACCTCGGCAGAACTGGCGACACAGCACCCATGCACCCTTCCCTGGCCTCGCAGCACACCCTGCCGGGCGACGATCCCTGGACCGTCGCCATCATCGGCAGCGGCCCGCGCGGTCTCAGTGTCCTGGAGCGCATGGCGGTGCGTCTCGCCCAGTCACCGCCGCGCACCCCGGTGGTCATTCACCTCATCGACGCCGTCGAGGTGGGGTGCGGGCGTGTCTGGCGCACCGACCAGCCCGCATACCTGCTGATGAACACTGTGGCCGACGAGATCTCTATGTTCTCCGGCCCCCGCGTGCCCGGCACGCGGGGGCGCCCCGGAGCAGGGCCGTCGCTGGCCCAATGGTGGCAGCAGTACGCGACAGACTATCCCGGTCCCAACTCATATGCTCCCAGAGCCCTGTACGGCCGCTACCTGCACTTCGTGCTCGACTGTGTCGAGGCGGAGCTCCCTGAACGAGTCAGTCTGGTGCGCCGACGCCAGGCCGCGACCCGGCTCCAGGGCGACCGAGACCACGGCTACCAGCTCGAGCTGGCAGACGGTTCCGTCTTGGCTGCGCATCGCGTTGTCCTCACCACGGGTCACGCCCGGACGCGGCTGACCGGCCCAGCCCAGGAACGCTCAGAATTCGTGGCACGGCGCCCACACCTGCGCTACGTTCCAGCCGGTCCGGCGGCGGAGATGCACCTAGACGAGCTCCCCGGCGGTTCCGCCGTGGGCGTCATAGGCCTTGGGCTGACCTTCTACGACGTAATGGCGGCCCTCACGATAGGCCGCGGCGGCCGATTCACCGAGACAGCGAACGGGTCACTGGCCTACCGGCCTTCAGGTGACGAACCACGGTTGTTCGCCGGATCGCGCAGCGGCCTCCTCATGCCTGGCCGCGGCGTCAACCACAAACCACCGGACCAGGTGTACGCCCCCGCCATTTTCACCGAGTCCCGTGTCGCCCGACTCAAGGCCGGCCCGAGGCTGGACTTCGTCCGCGACGTCTTCCCCTGGCTCCGCGCGGAGATGGACCTCGTCGCCACCGTGGCACACAATCGTGCGACCACCGGCCCAGCCCAGCGCGAAACCTTTGTGCGCGCTGTGGCAGCCGAGGCCGAACGCGCCTTCCCTGACGTCGCCTCCCAGGCGCAGCAGCACGGGCTGTCCCCCATGCCAGCCCCCGACCTTGACGCGCTGGCCCAGCCGTTCCGGGGACACTTCTTCACCGACACGGAGCATTTCCGGCGCACGCTCACGGAGGTGATCGACGCTGACCTGCGCGAAGCCGACCGGGGCAATCTCCTCTCACCCCGGAAAGCTGCACTCGACGTGCTGCGGGACGTGCGCTGGCTGATCTGTGCCCTCGTCGATTTCGCTGCGCTCCGGCCTTCATCACACGAGCGGGACTTCATTGGCTGGTACGCGCAGCGCAGCGCCTTCCTGGTGTCCGGCCCTCCGCGGATTCGGCTGCGTCAGGCGCTTGCGCTGATGGACTGCGGCGTGCTCAACGTACTTGGCCCAGACACCCGCTTCAGCATGGATTCCGCTCACGACCGGTTCGCCGGGGAATCCATGGCCGTCACGGGCTCGCGCGTGCTCTTGGACACGGTGGTAGACGCCCGGGTACCGCCAACCGACGTCCGTTTGGACAGTTCACCGCTGATGGTGAACCTTCACGCCCGCGGCGTCATCCGGCCGTACCGCAACGCGTGGGAGCCCCCTGACGCTCCGCGCGAAGAGTTCGAGACCGGAGGCGTGGACGTCAGCCAGGCGCCATACCACCCGTTGTCGACGCACGGGGAAACGGACGAAGGGATCTGCGTACTTGGCATTCCGACCGAGCACACCCGCTGGTTCATGACCGTGGGCGGTCGCCGCCCAGGCTTCTGGTCACAGTTCGACCAGGACGCGGACGACGTGGCACGGAGCGTCCTGTCCGGTGTCCGTACTGACGACCCGGTGCCGGCCCACGCCGGGCCCTGAGGCAGAAGGAGCCAGCGTGCCGGAAAGACGAGAGAAGGAGCGATGAGCACTCATAACCAGCAGGAGCGGACGTTTCCGCCAACACGAAGCTGTCCGTTCAGCCCTCCTGCCGAATACGGGCGGATGAGGGAGGAAGACCCGGTACGCCAGGTCACCCTCTGGAGCGGCCAGCGCATCTGGGCGGTGAGCCGCTACCAGGATGTGCGTACGGTCCTTACCGACGAGCGTTTCAGCGCAGACATCACACGCGAGGGCTTCCCTCTCATGCGCCCTTCAGTAGGGCTCGCCTTCCGCTCTGTCGGTCGCCGAAACTTCATGCGTATGGACGGACCTGAGCACGCCAGGCTGCGCAAGATGGTCGCTCAGGACTTCACCGCTAAGGCGGTAGAGCGTTGGCGGCCCGACATCCAGACGCTGACCGACGGCATCATCGACCGGCTCCTGGGCGACGGGAAACCGTTCGACCTGGTGGCCAAGATCGCAGAAGAGATACCCACCCGGGTCATTTGCTGGATGCTCGGCATCCCCGAGCACGATCGCGCCTACTTCCGCGACCTCACCACCCGGTACATGTCGACCCAGTCAACGCCCGAGGAAACCAAAGAGGTGGTGGAGGGCCTTATCGCCTACCTCGACCGTCTCATCGACACCAAGCGGGAACAGCCCGAGAACGACATGCTCAGCCGTCTCGTCCACGAGCACCTGTTGACGGGCGACTTGGACCGCGAGGACCTCAACGCGACCGCCCGGCTGATGCTCGTCGCGGGCCACGAGACCAGCGTAAGCATGATCAGCATGGGCACGCTGGCCCTGCTGGAGCATCCCGAGAAGTGGGCGGCACTACGGGCAGACCCGACTCAACTACCCGATGCCGTAGAGGAGTTGCTGCGTTATTTGACCGTCGTGCATCAGACCGCCGTGCGCGTGACCGCGGAGGAGGTCGAGATCGGCGGAGTCGTCATCCCCGAGGGGCAAGGCGTCATCGCCCTGACCTCGTCCGCCGACCGCGACGGAGCCTACTTCGCTGACCCGGACACCATCGACTGGACCCGCGCAAAGCTCCGCCAGCACTTCGCCTTCGGCTACGGGCCCCACCACTGTCTGGGACACCTGCTCGCCAAGGTCGAGTTGCAAGTGGTTTTCGCCACCCTGCTGCGCAGAATGCCGACCCTGCGGCTAGCGGTGCCCTTTACCGAACTGGAGTTCAAGAACGACCAGTCGATCACCGGCGTCACACGGTTGCCGGTCACCTGGTGACTGCCCCGGGCGGCGTTACTGCCCGTCCTAGGCCCGGTTGACCGGCACTCGCACCCCGCACCCATCGCTCACCAAAGGAAAGCATCGTGCAGCCCACCTACGTCCTCACCGACAACGAACGCGACGAACTCTTCACCGCTCTGCAGACGGTCACCGAAAACCCGTACGCGGACTACACCGCCTTCTCCAAGGCAGTCGCCGACCTGCGTGAAGGGCCGCTAGTTCCCTCCGCCTTCATCGGCGCCTGCCACACCATCCAGCGTGAACGGGAAGACGGCGTCTCGGACGCGCACGCCCTGCGCAACTGCCCCTTGGACGCAGAAATACCCTTCCTGGATCACGACGACCCGCTCGCCGACAAGTATGCAAAGAAGAAGACCTTCATCGGCGAAGTGCTGATGGAACTCTTCTCTCAGCTCACAGGCACCCCCCTGCTCGCGTACGCCTCCCGCTTCAACGGAGACTTCTTCACCGACGTCGTAGCCATCAACCGCTACAGCGGCAAGCAGACGGGATTCAGCGACGGCGAACTCGTCTATCACAACGACCGCACCGCCCACCGCGTCCGAGCCGACTACATCACGTTGCTGGGCATGCGCTGCCCGAGCGAGGAGCTCGTATACACGGGGTTCGTGGAAGGTCGGGCGTTGCTTGCCCACCTCAGTGCAGACGAACAGCAGGCACTGCGCACCCCCTGGTTCGTCACCCCCTTCGACGTATTCTCCAAGCACAACAACGGCAGTCTGACCGTCTCCGAGACGCACCCGATTCTGGAGAACGAACACAGCTTCCGCTACTTGGACAGCCACACCACCGTCGCGCCCGACAGCCCGGTGGAGGCCAAGGACGCGCTCATCGCACTGAAGAACGCGCTCGCTCGCGCGGAGAAGAAGCGGCACCGCATCCTCGTCGGCGACCTCTTCTCATTCGCCAACCAGGACGGCCTGCACAACCGGGAGAAGATCGACGTACAGGATGCACAGCGCGCCAAGAGCCGCTGGCTGCTGAAGACGTACGCGTTCCGTGACGAAAGCAAGGCAAGGCACCACGAGGGGACCTGGGTGGACGGGGTCCGGGGCCTCGTCGCCGACTGAGCCGTGCCACCGTGCTGCCCGCCTGCCTGACGTACGGGAGCACGGCCCGGTGTCGCACGCGTGCGACACCGGGCGAACCACCGGATAGGCCCTTGCTAGCACACCGGCACAGGCACGCGCGAAACACGTCGCGATGCCCGAACGCGCCCGGTAGTGGCGCCGAGTGAACACGTGAAGGAATCCCATGGGCCAGACCCTTGCCCACAAGATTTGGGACGCGCACATCGTGCGGTCCATTGACGAGCACAGCGACCTCCTGTACGTCGACATGCAACTGCTGCACGAGGTCAACACGCCGCAAGCTTTCGACGACCTGCGGGCCGCCGGCCGGGTCGTGCGACGGCCCGAACTCAACCTGGGCACCGAGGACCACAACACCCCCACCGTCGCCCTGGACAAGGTGATCCAGGACCCCGCCGGCCGACGGCAGACCACCCTGATGCGCAGCAACTGTGAACAGTTCGGCATCCCACTGCATCGGCTCGGCGAGGCCGACCAGGGCATCGTCCACGTGATCGGCCCCGAACTCGGGCTCAGCCGCCCCGGCATGACCGTTGTCTGCTGTGACTCGCACACCACCACGATGGGTGCCTTCGGCGCACTGGCGTTCGGGATCGGCACCGCCCAGGTCGAGCATGTTCTCGCTACCCAGACGCTGCTGGCACGCCGCCCTGGCGACATGCTCGTGACCGTCACGGGTCGACTGAACCCAGGTGTGACCGCCAAGGACCTTGTCCTGGCGCTCATCACGCAAATAGGCACCGGCGGCGGGCAGGGCCACATCATCGAGTACCAGGGAGAGGCTCTGCGCGAGTTGTCCATGGAAGCCCGGATGACCTTGTGCAACATGTCCGTCGAGGCCGGCTCCAAGGCAGGACTCATCGCCCCGGACGCAGTCACGTTCGACTACCTGGCAGCCTGCCCCGGCATGCTGACGGGCGACGACTGGGAGCACGAGGTCGCCTACTGGCGCTCCCTGGCCACCGACGACGACGCAGTCTTCGACCGGCGCGTCACGATCGACGCCTCCGCTGTGGCCCCCCAGGTCTCCTGGGGTACAAATCCCGCCCAGTGCGTGCCCCTGGACGGCCACGTCCCCAGCCCCGAGGACTTCCACGATCCGGCCGACCGGACAGCGGCCGCACGAGCCCTCGACTACATGGAGCTCACCCCCGGCACGGCCATGCGAGACGTCGCCGTGGACACCGTTTTCATCGGCTCCTGCACCAACGGCCGCATCGAGGATCTCCGAGCCGCCGCAGACGTCCTGCGCGAAAGGCGCGTCCACCCCGGCGTACACCTGCTCATCGTTCCCGGCTCGGCTCGAGTCCGGGCACGAGCCGAGGCCGAGGGCCTGGACGAGATCTTCCGCCGCGCGGGCGCGGACTTCCGGCCCGCGGCCGGCTGCTCACTATGCGCCGCGCTCAACGAGGACCGACTGCGCCCCGGGCAGCGGGCCGCTTCCACGAGCAACCGCAACTTCGAGGGACGCCAGGGAAAGGGTTCGCGCACCCATCTCGTGTCACCGGCCGTCGCGGCCGCCACCGCAGTTTCGGGTCACCTCGCACAGCCCGCCGACCTCTGAGCCCTCGGGAACGCCATGACACCCTTCACTACCCACACCGGCACCGGCATGCCACTACGCCGCAGCAACATCGACACCGACCAGATCATCCCCGCACGTTACGTGCCGTACTTCAGCTGGCACGGGCATACCAATGCGCTATTTGCCGACTGGCGTGACGATTCCTCGTTCGTACTCAACCTCCCCCAGTACCAAGGGGCGACCGTTCTGGTCTCTGGCACCGACTTCGGCACCGGCTCCTCGCGCGAGTCGGCTGTCTGGGCCCTGCAGCGCGCCGGATTCGTGGCGGTCATCGCCCCGCGCTTCGGCGACATATTCACCGGCAATGCACTGATGCGGGGCGTCGTCACGGCCACCGTCCCCGAGGACGTAGTCGAGCGGCTGTGGGGCGTGATCGAAAACGACCCTTCCACCCCCCTCAGCGTCGACGTCCAGCACCTGGAAGTGCGCTGCGCAGATATCACCCAGTCCTTCACCCTCGACCCCGGCGCCCGGCGCCGCCTGCTGGCCGGCCAAGACTCGGTGACCGAGACCCTCACGTACACCAGCGACATCGAGGAGTACGAGCGCCGACGGCGCCCTTTGCTCCCCGTGACCCACGTCAGGAGAACTCCGTGACCCAGGGCGCGGTGAACAGAACAACCGAGCGTGGCACGGAGCCCTTGCGCCGCGGGGCAGTCGGCCATCCCGAGGGGGTTCTCCCCCTCGTCTTCGCGGAGTTGTGGGAACGGTTCAGCTGGAACGGGATGCGCGGCATCCTGGTCCTCTTTCTCGTCTCATCCGGCGGCCTCGCCATAACCCCAGCCACGGCCGTAGCTATCTACGGAATCTACAACTCTGCCGCGTACATGCTGGCTGTACCAGGCGGGTGGCTCGGCGGACGGGTGCTTGGTCCCCGCCGAGCGGTCCTGCTCGGCGGAGCGGTCCTCGCCCTTGGGCACTTCTCCATGGCCGTTCCCACCATCGCCACCTTCTGCTGCGGCCTGTTGCTAGTGGCCGTCGGAACGGGCCTGCTCAAGCCCAACATTGCGGCCATGATCGGCGAGTTGTACGAGCGGAACGGCATGGCGGAGCGCAAGGACGCCGGCTTCACCGCCCTGTACGTCGGAGTGAACATCGGTGCCTTCGCCGCGCCCCTCGTGGTCGGCACCATCGCCGAGAAGATCAACTGGCACATGGGGTTCGCGATCGCCGGTGCCGGCATGCTGGTCTCTCTGCTGACGCTCCTCCTCAACCGGCAGCCCTTGTCGGGCATCGGCGGGCCCTCGGCCCCCTTGGACCCGCGCCAGCGAAACACCACGTTCCGCCGGACAGGCATCTGGGTAGCAGGGGCCGCCGTCCTCCTTGCAGTAGACATGGCAAGCGGGGCGTTCAGAATCGACCACATCGTGAACGTGATGCCCATCCTCGGAGTGGGAATCCCCGTGCTGTACTTCGCCTCGATCCTAAGAAACGGCGGGCTCGCCGGTGAGGACCGACCACGCATCAAGGCGTACATGTGGTTCTTCGGCGTCGCCGTTCTGTTCTGGATGATCTATGACCAGTCCGGATCGCTCCTGTCCCTCTTCGCAGATGGCGAGACCGATCGCAACCTCGGCGGCTGGCAGTTCCCGGCCAGCTGGTTCCAGTCAGTAAACCCCGCCCTCGTCATCCTGATGGGCCCGGCTCTGGCCGCGCTTTGGGTCTCGACAGCACGACGCTCAAAGGAGCCCAGCACGGTGACGAAGTTCAGCGTCGCGCTCTTGCTAGTCGGCGCATCCTTCGGCGTCATGGCGGTCGCCGGATGGTTCGCAGGAGGTAACGGGGCGGCGAAGGTGTCAGTACTGTGGCTCCTGACGGTCTATCTTCTGCAGACCATCGGCGAACTGTGTCTCGTACCTGTGGGTCTCGCACTGTCCACTAAGCTGGCGCCCGCAGCCTTCGTCAGCCAGCTCCTAGGCGTGTGGTACATGGCGGGGGCAACCGGGCATGCGATCAACGGTTGGGTCACTCAGCTCAACAAACCGATGGGAGACACTGCCTACTACGGGCTGTGGGCGGTCGTTGCGCTGATCGCCGGAGGTTGTTTCCTCCTCTGCTCCCGCCGACTGGGCGTCCTGATGCGGGGCGTGCGCTGAGGCTGCGGCGAACCACAGCACGGAGCCAACTTGCTGTACCGATCGCAGCGAGGCCAATCAGCGAAACGTCCGCACAGCGCGTCGGCCAGTACTCGCGGAGGGCTTGAGGACGCTGGCATGCTCTCCGCCCGGGTGCAGGCTCCGTTGCGGTGCCCACTAGTCCGAGAGCGGGGGAGTCCGGGCGTCGTATGCGCCCGCCGCCTGAACAAGCGGAGCGCCCACAATCACAACTTGTGGACCGCCCCTGTATTCGGCGCACTGGCGGCGGATGCCGTCGCCGTTGTTGCGGGCGCTGGAGCTGAAGTGCAACAACACCGCCTACCGGCCGGTGATGGACGCGATCGACCTGCTGAAGCGGTATCTGGAGCAGCCGTTGAAGGAGGGCGCCTTCTTCGATGCGGCGGAGACGGTGCCGCTGGAGGGGGTGGTGCCCGAGCAGTGGCGGGCGGCGGTGGTCGACGACAAGGGCCGGGTGGAGCGCATCCCGTACGAGCTGCGCGTGCTGGTCAGCTTGCGGGACGCCCTGCGCCGGCGGGAGATCTGGATGGAGGGCGCGAACCGGTGGCGCAACCCGGAGGACGACCTGCCCGCCGACTTCGAGGCCCGCTCGACCACCGGCGTCACGCTCACTCCGGTGGGTGCGGTGCTGCGCGACGAGGCGCGAGCCCTACTCAACCACGCCGACCGTGTCCGGGTGCGCGTGAGCGCAGCAGCCGGCGTCGCGACTATCACCATCGGCATCTTGGGCGACGGCACCGATCCGGGAGTGGCCAGGCTGGCCGCGGCCTACCGCCGAAACCACCCCGGAGTCGACATCCGTATCCGCGACACCGATCTGACTGACCCGACGTGCGGACTGCGCGCTGGGCTGGTCGACGTCGCTCTCACCCGGGCGCCGTTCAACGAGACCGCCCTGACCGTGCGTGCGTTGCGGAGCGATCCGGTCGGCGTTGTCCTGCGCGCCGACGATCCGCTGGCCCGCCGCGATGAGCTGCGGCTTGCCGAGCTGCGCGACCGCCGCTGGTTCCAGTGCAGGGCACCGACCCCATCTGTCAGTCGTACTGGAACGGTGGCAGGCCGCGCGAGGGACCAGTGGTGCGCGCTGTCCAGGAATGCCTGCAGGCTGTGCTGCGGAACGGCGTGGTCGGCCTGGCCCCGCTCGGACACGACCTGCCCGCGGAGTTCACCCGTTCCTCGGCCAGCACGGCGAGGACCAGGACGACGGAGCCGACGGCAGCGAGGACCCCCAGCGGTGACCGCAGGCCACCCGCACACGACGCTCCCGGCAGCGAGGCCCGCCATGCACACCAGCAGCCACACGGTCCTGCATGACCCCGACGGCCTGATCGAAGCCGGGCTCCCGCTCGATCGCGAACCGTACGAGAGCCTCGTCAAGGCCGTCCTCGCCTGGACCGACCAAAAGGCACCGCAGGGCTACGGACTGGTGACGCGGCCGTCGTTGCGCAGCGCGACCGCAAGACCGTGCGTGCACACCTTCAGTCCGCCGTACTGCGGGGTGAACTCAGCTACGTCAGCAACGGGCCGCTATCGGCGTACGTTGCCGTCGACCAGGATCTGACCTCACGTTTGGCGATCGGTTGCTGAGGCCCCGGGCGGGACTCTGGACCCTGCGCGGCTTGGGCGAAGTGCAGCACGACGGCCTTGTTCCTGACGGCGGGTTTCCTGGCGTGGTTGATCACCGACCGCCATCGCGAGGGGGAAAGCGTCTCTGACAGGGTTCGATACGCCCTCTACGCTGCCGCGCATGGCACACACATGGACAAGACTCCACGAACACCTCGGATGCCCGCCCGGTCCCCTCACCTTCGACATGGTCCGCCAGGCCGCAGCGGACAACTTGGAGGAGTCCGACGACCTGGACTGGAAGGAGATGCTTCCTCAGCCGCCCCGGGACGGTCGGTGGAACGAGTTCGCCAAGGACGTCGCCGCCATGGCCAACACTCGTGGCGGACTGATCATCTTCGGGGTCCAGGACAAGACGACCGTCCTGACGGGCATCGACCCCGACGGGGTCAACCGGCAGCAGTACGCCCAGTGGATCCGCAACCACGTCCAGCCCTACCTGCCGGACCTGGACATATTCGAGCTGACCGACGGGACGAAGACGGTCCTGGTCGTCGATGTGCCGGCCAGCGAGATGGCACCGCACTTCGTGTACGGCGGCGCAGCACGCGACAAGGAACAGCAGGCTGCGGTCGTCCCCTACCGGGACAAGGACCACACCGCCTGGATGGCAGAGCACCAGATCGAGCGGGCCTACCGCGACCGCTTCGCCCGCGTCGGCCGGGCAGAAGAAGAGATCCAGCGCCACATCGACTTCACCACCCAGACCGTCACCGCGCACGCCCACGTGCCCTCAGCTTGGTTCATCGCGGTCTCCCGACCCCAGAGGCCCCTGCCACGCGGGGCCTACACGATGAGCCGGGATCAGGCACGGGAGGTCTTGGAGGCCGCCAAGATGCGAGCCCGCGTTCTGCACGCGAGAGATCTGGTGCCAGGCCCCTTGGTCGGGATGGGGCCGGACACCCGACTCAACCCGCGCCCCGGCCTGCGCCGCTGGGTGTGCAACAACCTCCAGTCACCCATGAACCGAGAGATCATCACTGAGCTGCACTACGACGGCACTGTGGTGATGGCCGCCAATCTGTCCTTCATCCGCGCGGGGGGCGAGGAGCTCCCAGGACAGGACGACGTCCTCCAAGTATCCGAGCGCTTGGTGACGGCATGCTGCTACGACTTCATCGGCACCGCGCAGGAGCACCAGCGAAAGTTGCGCCTGGACAGCACCCTGCAACTGACTTCGCTGATCATCTCTCCAGACGGACCCAGGGCCATGACACCGCTCACCTCAACCTGGGGAGATGGGGCGGAGACGGAGCTGCCGTACACCCGCAGGCCCCACCATCTCCAGCCCGCTCACACCGTGCTTTCCCCTGCGGCGGCGGATGACGAAGGACGCAGCAGTGCTGACGAACTGTGCGCGGACCTGATGAGCCAGTTCGGGCTGTAGTCGAAGAGGACGCTCCGCGTGAGCGGTCGCCCCGGTCGACCAGGAGCACGAGGTTGCGCCAAGGGTTGCGCCTATCTGTTGCGCTGGATGTTGCGCTAGGTGTTGCGCGGCCCGCAGGATCGTCCCCGCGTCCGCGCAGGTCACCACGCTGTTTTGCCGTGGTCGGATCGCTGACATCCCCGTTGCGGCTGCTCTGCCCATGTCCCTTGGCTGGAGTGAAGGAGGAAGGGACGGGCGGGATGGGCGGCGCGGTCGCGGCCGGGGATCGGGGCGCGCCCAGCCCGGTTGCGCGTCGGCCAGTGCCGCCGCGCCCCGCCGCGCCCCCGTCAGCCCGGCGACGGAGGTGCTCTGGGACATCCGACCGGTGAGGGCTGTCAGTGGCGTGCGACATCATCGGCAGATGGCCACGCAAGCAGCTCCACCGACCTACCTGGATCGCCTCCGGACGGACCTGGACCTGATCGAAGCGGACTTCGTGCAGATCCTCGCGGACTCACAGATCCGAAACACCGACCCCAACCGCGGACGCGACTACGTGATGCACCTTGGCGCTCCCAAATGGGGATGGGTGCCCAGCAGCCCCGAACTCGAGGCGCGACGAATGCAACTGCTGGGGCGCGTGCGGGACTGGGAGCCGCTGTTCCGCCTGCTTTTCCCGCATCCGACTCCCGAGGTCACCAAGCGCCTTGAGGAGAACCTTGACCTACTGCGGCGCTGGCTTGAGCGCCCGCGTGACAAAACGGTGCCGGCCACCATCGACAAGGCCACCGACCACGTGCGCGACGCAGTGACCACACTCCGGAAACTGGGTGAGCTGCTGCCCTCTGACCCATGGGCGGTGCGCCTGGTGGTCGACACGAACGTGCTGTTGGACGACCCCGACGTGGCGATCTACACGCCGCTGCTGGGAAAGCGGTACATGGTTCACCTGATGCCCGCTGTCCTGCGGGAACTGGACGACCACAAGCGCGCCGGACGCAACCCCGATGTCCGAGATGCGGCGAAGAAGGCCGACCGCCGCCTGAAGGGACTGCGGACCAACGGCGACGTGCGGCGTGGCGTCCGAGTCGCCGGCGACGTGCACGCCGTCTTCGAGCACATCGAACCCAAGGGCGACGGGCTGCCGAACTGGCTGGACCTAGACGTGCCTGATGACCGCCTGGTGGCCTCCACCCTGCTGCTGCAGTCCCGGCATCCCGGCTCTTCCGTCTACGTGGCCAGCGACGACATCAACCTCCAGACGAAGCTCGCCGCAGTCGGACTGCCGTTCATCGAGGCACCCTGAACGGACGCTCCGCACTACATACGCTCAGGACATGACGATGACGCCGCAAGAGCTTGAGGATCAGAAAGAGACCCTGGAGCTGATCAACAGCGAACTCGCGGCGCGTCTAGCACGCCAGTCGGAGTCGGGCGTGAAGGTGGACACGAAGGCGATCTTCCTGGTCGGCTTCGCGGCCACAGGCGCCCAGTTCCTGGCCTCCCGGAGCTTCGAGCTGTTCACCGGTACCGCGGCCTTCGCGGCGTACGCGGTGGCCGCCGGCTTCGGCATCTCGGTCTTCAACCTCGCCGAGTACGAGGACATCAAGCCGCGGGACGTCCTGGACACCTACGCACGCTCGGAAAAGGGCGCGACGCTGGGGGCCCTGGCCGGAACGCGTGTGGGGATGTTCGAGAAGAACGCCCGCCTGCACCAGCGGAAGACCAAACGATGGACGGTCGCCCTGGCCGCTGTCGCCGCCGCGATCGTCCTCTCCACTGTCAGTCTCGTGCTGCACACTGGCGGCCATGACAGACACACAGAACCAGGGGAACCCAGCCCCACCTCCTCCGCCACCACCTCCGCCCAGCCTCACTGACTCCCTCGCCAACCCGGCTCTCGTGGGCACGGAGAAGAGGAACGAAGGCAAGCCCGCGCGCAACAGGGCGGCCACCCCGGGACAGACCGCCGAACGGCGTTGACCCGTGCCGCGGGAGCGGCCCTCGCCACTGGCCAGACACGAGACCCCGGGCCTCTGCGGCCCGGGGTCTCTCGGTGCTCTGGGATGCCCGACCGGCTCAACGACCCGCCGACGCGAGCGTCACGCCCACGGCACGCCCAGGGCGGCGAGGGCGGCCTGCTGCTCCGCCGTGAGCCGGTCTCTCCTCGTTTTGGTGTTGGAGATCCATACGCCCAGCTTCACGGTCACCGGCTCCGCCTCGCCGTCGACCGCGATCTCTTCGCTGGCCCCGCGCGGCACCGGACGGTCTGCGCCTTCCCGTTCCACCCATTGCGCGAGGGCCTGTACGCCCCGATGGAATGCCTGTTGGGCCTTGCTCTGCCCCTTCGTCGCACGCGTGGCCGCCGCGGCGGCAGGAGGCGCCTCGAGCGGCGTGATGCCCAGCTTGGTCAGTCGCTGCTGTTGCTCGGTCGACAGCTGCTTCCAGGTGCTCGGCTGCTTCTGCTGTTGGAGCCACCTGCCGAGATCATCACCGTCCATCAGCACCCCGGGGGCGATGTGGGGGAGGTGGCCGTTGGGTTCGTCGGCGGCGAGGTCGGTGAGGTGGCGGTGGTGGCGTTGCCAGTTGAGTGGCCAGGGGCAGTTCCAGTCGGGGTCGATCGCGGCCAGTTGCTTCGCGCGTTCCTCCGCCCGCTTGGGGTCCTTGCCGAGGCCGTCCTTGCGGCGGAGGTTGGCCATGTGCTGCCCGATGGGCACCATGCCCTTGGCCTCGCTCTCGCCCCATACCGCGTCCTGACGGGGTGCGAGGTGCCCGGTAGCCCGGTGGTAGGACCGGAGCACGGCGAGCTTGTTCTCCCATGCCTCTTCGCCCGGCTCCCACACCATCCCGGCCTCGGGGGCGTCCAGCAGGGTCTTGCGCCGCTCTTCAAGCTCACCTGTGAGGTTCGGCCGTGATGTCACTGGGATGTTCGGCGTTGTATGTCACTGACGTGTAGGTGTATTCGCGCTGCTCAAGGGCAGTTGAATCGGTCGAT
>NZ_JODF01000045.1:0-55920 GCF_000717945.1 Streptomyces sp. NRRL S-920 | reverse complement strand
GCACCGGCACGGGGGTGGGCGCCGGGGTGGGGACCGCCTTCGGCACCTTCGGTGAGCTGCTCCAAGGGGTGCTGCCGGAGGAGGACGGGGACTTCCTCGTGACGCTGCCGGTCGCCCGCTGGACCATGGCCACCTTCCGGCAGGAGTCCGACTCGGGGGAGCTGGAGGTCTGGCCGCCGCGCAAGACCAAGGCGCTCCAACTGGCCCGGATGATCGCGGAGCTGGCGCCACGCGGGGCGCGGTCAGCGCGCGGCGGGGTGCTCACCGTCAGCAGTGTGATCCCCGAGGGCAAGGGGCTCGCCAGCTCCTCCGCCGATCTCGTCGCCACCGCGCGGGCGGTCGGCCGGGCCCTCGACGTCGCCATGCCGCCCGCCCGGATCGAACGCCTCCTGGCCCGCATCGAACCCACCGACGGCGTGCTGTACCCCGCGATCGTCGCCTTCCACCACCGCAGCGTGCGGCTCCGCGCGGTCCTCGGGTCGCTGCCCGCCATGGCCGTGGTCGGCGTCGACGAGGGCGGCTCGGTCGACACGGTGGACTTCAACCGCATCCCCAAGCCGTTCACCGCCGCGGACCGGCGCGCCTACGCGGGCCTGCTGGCGAGCCTCACCGACGCGGTGCGGGACCGGGACCTCGCGGAGGTCGGCCGCGTCGCGACCCGCAGCGCCCTGATGAACCAACGCCTGCGCCACAAGAGGCTGTTGGACCCGATGCGGGCCGTCTGCCGCGAGGTCGGCGGCCTGGGCATCGCCGTCGGGCACAGCGGTACGACCCTGGGCATCCTCCTCGACGCCACGGACCCCGCGTACACCCGCCGCGTCACGGCGGCGGCCCAGGCGTGCGCGGAGCTGGCGGGCGGCGTGCGGGTCTACCGCACACTCAGCTTCCGCGGCACGGCGTGCGGGACGCCCGACCTGCCCGCGGCCATGGGGGAGGGGATGCCGTGATGGGCGGGGCGCGTCGGTCCCGGGCGGGCGGTGGTACGGGGGTCATGTCCGAGGGGGCGGGGCATGCGAGGCCGGGGGGCATGCCCGAGGGCGCGGAGCATGCGAGGCCGGGGGTCGGTGTGCGCCGGACTCCGCAGCGGGACGCCGTGCTCGAAACCCTCGGCCGGTGCCGGGAGTTCGTCTCCGCGCAGGAGTTGCACGCCCTGCTCGCCGGGTGCGGCAGCGCGGTCGGGCTGACCACCGTCTATCGCGCGCTGCGGGCTCTGGACCGGGCCGGTCTCGTCGACGTCGTACGGGACGAGACCGGTGAGCGGCTCTATCTGCGGCGGCCCACCGACGAGCACCGGCACTACCTCATCTGCCGCCGCTGCGGCCGCAGTCAGCCGGTCGACGCGCGGGACGTCGAGGCCTGGGCGGACCGCCTCGGTGAGACGACCGGGTTCGCCGATCTGGAGCACACCCTGGAACTCAGCGGCGTCTGCCGGCCGTGCCGCCCTCCTGGCGCCACGCCGAACGGCGCAGCAGACGCAGCCCGTTGAGCCCGACCAGGACGGTCGATCCCTCGTGGCCCGCGACGCCGAGCGGCAGCGGCAGGTGTCCCGCCAGGTCCCAGACCACCAGGGCGCCGATGCACACGGAGGCGATGACCAGGTTCTGCACGACCACGCGCCGGGCCCGCCGGGAGAGCGCCACGACCGCGGGCACGGTGGCGAGTTCGTCCCGCACCACCACGGCGTCGGCGGTCTCCAGGGTCAGGTCGGAGCCGCTCCTGCCCATGGCGATCCCGCTGTGCGCGGCGGCGAGCGCGGGCGCGTCGTTCACTCCGTCCCCGACGACCAGGACCCGCTCTCCCCGCGCCTCCCACTCCCGTACGGCCGCCACCTTGTCCTGCGGAAGGAGCCCGGCGCGCACGTCCTCGATCCCGGTCTCCGCCGCGAGGTGCGCGGCGGCGGACTGGGTGTCGCCGGTCAGCAGCACCGGCGCGGAACCGGTGAGTTCACGCAGCCCCGCGACGGCCTCGGCGGCTCCGGGGCGCGGCAGGTCGGCCAGGCGCAGAAGAGCCGAGGGGGTGCCGTCGACCGCCACCAGGACGGCGGTCCTGGCGTCTCCGGGGGCCTCGTCCCTACGGGAGTCCGCCTCGGCGTCGGCGAGGAGCCGGTCCGGGCTGCCGACCTGGACCACGCGGCCCGCGACGACCGCGCGGACACCGAGCCCCGGAGCAGCGGCGAAGTCCCGGGCGCTCTCCAGGGGCAGCCCGCGCCCCCGGGCGGCGGCGACTACGGCACGGGCGAGCGGATGTTCGCTGGAGTGCTCGGCGGACGCGGCCAGGGCGAGCACCTCGTCCTCGGTGAGGCCGGTGCCCGGCAGCACGCGGATGTCCGTGACGCGGGGCGCGCCCTCGGTGAGCGTGCCCGTCTTGTCGAGGGCGACCTTGGTCACCGCGCCGAGCCGCTCCATCACGACCGCGGACTTGACCAGCACGCCGTGCCGCCCCGCGTTGGCGATCGCGGAGAGCAGCGGCGGCATGGTGGCGAGCACCACCGCGCAGGGCGAGGCCACGATCATGAAGGTCATGGCCCGCAGCAGCGTCTCGGTGAAGGCGGCGCCGAACGCGAGGGGAATGCCGAAGAGCGCCAGCGTGGCCACCACCACGCCCACCGAGTACCGCTGCTCGACCTTCTCGATGAAGAGCTGCGTGGGCGCCTTGGTCTCGCTCGCCTCCTCGACCATCGCCACGATGCGGGCGATGACGGAGTCCTTGGGGTCACGGCCGACGCGCACCCGCAGCGCGCCCGTGCCGTTGAGCGTGCCGGCGAACACCTCGTCGCCCGTCTCCTTGGCGACCGGCAGCGGCTCACCGGTGATGGTGGCCTGGTCGACCTCGCTGCTGCCGTCGAGCACGGTACCGTCGGCGGGCAGCCGCTCCCCGGGCCGTACGAGCACGGTGTCGCCGATCCGCAGCGAGTCCGCCGCCACCCGCTCCTCGGCACCCTCGCCGCCCCCGGCCCCGTCGGCGCCGTCCGGGGGCAGCCGCAGCGCCATCGCGGGGGCCAGGTCGAGCAGTCCGCGCACGGAGTCCGCGGTACGCCGGGTCGCCAGGGCCTCCAGCGCGCCGCTGACCGCGAAGATGACGATGAGCAGTCCGCCGTCGAGGAACTGCCCGATGGCCGCGGCGCCGAGAGCCGCGACCACCATCAGCAGATCGACGTCGAGGCTCCGCTCCCGCAGCGCCTGGAGCCCTGCCACGGTCGGCTCCCAGCCGCCGGCCGCGTAGCACAGGGCGTAGAGCGGGCCCCACGCCCAGGCGGGGGCCCCTGCGAGGTCGAGCGGGAACGCGAGCAGGAACGCGGCCGTGGCCAGCGCCGCCCAGCGCACCTCGGGCAGGGCGACGAGCCGGGTGCGGCGCGCCTTCGCGGGCGCGGCCTGCGCGGAGGCCGGAGCCGGCCGGTCGCCCACCAGAGCGGAAGACATCGGAGCACACCTCATGGTCGGTCGGGGAAGCGGCACACCCACCATAGCGGAACACATGAAGAGGTCTTCAACTGTACGACGAGTAGGATTGCCGCATGGGACACGGAGTCGACAGCAAGATCACCCCTGTGACGCACCTGGACGCGGACTCCGCCGCCACGATCGCCGCCACTCTCCAGGCGCTGGCCACCCCGTCCCGGCTGATGATCCTCACCAAGCTGCGCCAGGGGCCCTGCGGCGTCGGCGCGCTCGCCGAGGCGGTCGGCATGGAACAGTCGGCGGTCTCCCACCAGTTGCGCCTGCTGCGCGCCCTCGGCCTGGTCACCGGCTCGCGGCAGGGCCGCCGTATCGTCTACAGCCTCTACGACAACCACGTCGCCCAGCTCCTGGACGAGGCCGTCTACCACATCGAGCATCTGCGCCTCGGCGCGCGGGACCTGCCCGCGCGGGACGACGACCTCGGCTGAGGGGCGGCAGCGCCCTGCCGGGCCGGTCCTGCCTCAGCGGTGCACGCCCACTCCCGACCGGCCCGGGGCGAACCGCGGGCGCAGCACCAGATCCTCGTCGTACGCCCCGCCGTTCTCGTGGCGGAAGGGCAGCGGCGGTGTGGTCTCCAGTGTGCGCAGGCGTTCACGCAGGGCCTCCGTGCTCCGGGCGTGGCCGGCCCGCGTGAGCCGGTCCGCCCCGTAGACCGCGAAGGGCGGCAGCGCGGCCATGCCGGTGTACCAGAACGTGCCGTGCAGCAACGGAAACAGCACCTCGTCCAGCTGCCCGTGGATGCCCCGCGGGCCGAAGCCGGACTCCCGGGCGCCGACCGAGGTGACGACCAGCGCGCGCTTCCCGGCGAGGCCGCCTTCCCCGTACCGCAAGGTGCGGCCGTCGGGCCCCTTGAGGCCGAATCCGAAGCCCTGCACCAGGACGCGGTCGAACCAGCCCTTGAGGATCGCGGGCGGCCCGAACCACCAGAGCGGGAACTGGAGGACAAGCGTGTCCGCCCAGGTGATCTTCTCCTGCTCGGCGCGGATGTCCGCGCTCAACTGGCCTTCCTTGTACGCGCGTTCCTGCTCCGCCCCGACGAAGAGGCGATCGCGCGGCGTGGGGCGGGAGCCCTCGGATCCGAAGTCGTCGGCGTCCACCACGGCCTTCCAGCCCATGGCGTACAGGTCGCTGACGCGGTGCTCGTGGCCGAGGGCCTCCAGCGTGCGGAGCCCCTCGGCCATCAGGGAGCCGGCCAGTGAGCGCTGTTCGGGGTGGGCGAAAATCCAGAGAACCTTCATGCCCCGATCCTGCGAGCCCCGCCCCGGCGCCAACCAGTGGCCGGATGGCCCCGACCCGAAAGGATCTGGCCACGCCGCTCACGCGGAAGACGGGGTGGGGTCACGGGGCCAGATCGCCGCCTCAACTCCGCTGCGTGGCCGCACGGTTACCCGCTATCCTCCTGCTGGCAGGCGGCACAAGGGGGAGGTCCGGCGCGCATGCGGTTCATTTTCGTCCACGGGACCGGTGTGCGGCGCGAGCGCTACGAACAGCTGACGCGGCTCGTGACGGCCAAGCTGACCGACCGGTTCCCCGGCGCCCGCGTCGAGGCCCCCTACTGGGGAGGCGACCACGGCGCGACCCTCGCGGCGGGCGGCGCCTCGATCCCCGGTGTCGACGGGGTGCGCGGAGCCGAGAGCTGGGGCCCGCTCGACGAGGAGGCAGCGGCCTGGCAGCTGCTGCTCACCGATCCGCTCTGCGAGCTGCGCGTCCTGGCGCAGATCGCCGCTGCCGGTGACGACGGCCTCGGGATGCCCGGCGTGCGCGGCGCGGGCGAGGAAGTCGCCGCCAGGCTCGCCGAGCTGACGCTCGAACCCGCTCCGACCTTGCCGCCTGCGCCGCCGGCGGCCCCTGGGGGCGGCCGTGCGTCCGAAGTTGCTGCCGCGGGCGGTCGCGTGTCCGAAGTTGCTGCCGCGAGTGGCCGCGTGTCCGAAGCTGCTGCCGCGGGCGGCCGTGTGTCCGAAGTCGCTCCTGCGAGCGGCCGCGTGTCCGGAGTCGCTGCCGCGGGCGACCGTGGGGCCGAAGCTGCTGGCGCGGGCGGCCGTGGGGCCGAAGTCGCTCCTGCGGGCGGTCGCGTGTCCGAAGTCGCTTCTGCGAGCAGCCGCGTGTCCGGAGTGGCTCCCGCGAGTGGCCGCGTGTCCGAAGCCGCTCCCGCAGGCGACCGTGGGGCCGAAGCTGCTGCCGCGGGCGGCCGTGGGGCCGATGTCGTTCCTGCGGGCGGCCGTGCGTCCGAAGTCGCTTCTGCGAGCGGCCGCGTGTCCGAAGCTGCTGCCGCGGGCGGTCGCGTGTCCGAAGTCGCTGCCGCGAGTGGCTGTGCGGCCGAAGCTGCTGCCGCGAGCGGCCATGCGGCCGAAGCCGCTCCCGCGAGCAGCCATGCGCCGGACGCTGCCACCGCACCCGCCGCCCCCGCCCCCACCCCAGCCCCCACCCCCACCGAGCGGACCGCGCTTCTGCGGGCCACCGGTCTCGCCCCCCACTTCCCCGGCGCGGTTCAAGTCGTCGCGCACTCCGCCGAGTTCACGCGGGCCTGCGCCGCCGCTCACGACGCCGTGGCCGCGCGTGAGCTGGTCGCGGTCGCGGCGCGTGCCGTCGTCGCCGCGGTGCTGCGCGCGGCCGGGGACGACGCCTTGTGCACCGGAGACGAACGCGACCGCCTCGTCGACCTCATCGGCGACCGCCTCGGGGGCACCGGACGTTTCCCGGGCGGCCGGGCCGCGGCCGTCCTCGGCGCCCTCGCCCTGAAGCTGACCGTCCAGCCCGCCCTCGACCACTGGCGGCCCCCGCTCACCGGCGGGACCGTTCCCGCGCTCGGCGACATCCTGCGCTACCAGGCGCGAGGCCGCCCCCTGCGGGACTCGCTGGCGCGCCGCATCGCGGCGAGCGACGAGCCGCCCGTCGTGATCGGGCACAGCCTCGGCGGCATCGCACTCGTCGACCTCTACGCCCTCGCCGCCGCAGGCACGCCGGGCGAGGCCCCGCCGCCCACCCCGGCGCTGCTCCTGGTGACCGTCGGCTCCCAGGCGCCGTTCCTGCACGAACTGGGCGCCCTCACCGGCCTCCCGCCCGCCGCGGACCGCCTGCCGCCCGGCTTCCCGAACTGGCTGAACATCTACGACCGCAAGGACCTCCTCGCCTACCGCGCGGAACCGGTCTTCCCCGGCGACCCCCGCGTCACCGACCACGAGGTGCGCAGCCGCCAGCCGTTCCCGCTCAGCCACAGCGCCTACTGGAAACTGGACGCGGTGTACGACCGCATCAGGACGGGGATCGAGGCCGGGGCCGAGCGGTGACCACCGAAACACCCCGACCGGTCGACCCGCGCCGCGTGTTCGCACTCGTCGTCGGCATCGAGTCGTACGACATCAGCGCCCGCTGGGACCTGCCGGGCGCCGCCCGCGACGCCGAGCGCGTCGCGGACTGGCTCACCGGCCCGGCCCGGGTCCCCGCCGACCAGGTGCACCTGCTCCTCTCCCCGCTGGACCGCACCGAGGCCGCGACGCCCGCCCCCGCCCGCCACCACCTCGTACCGACCCGCGAGAACGTCGAACGGATCCTCTTCAAAGAACTCCCCGCGTGCGACGGCGACCTGCTGTGGATCTACTGGGCCGGCCACGGCTACCTCGACCCGCGCAGACAGCTCCTCCTGCCATACACCGACGCCACGACCACCCGGACCGTCCACCTCAACCTGGAGGCGGCGCTGCGGTGGTGGAAGTCGGAGGTCCCCGCCGACCGGTTCCCGCGCCAGATCGTGCTCGGCGACGCCTGCCGGGTGGAAGCGGACCGCGCCAGGTCGCTCACCTTCGGCGACTCCGAGTACGGCGGACTACGACTCAACCCGCACCGGCGCCAGTTCACGCTGTACGCCGCACGCGCCGGGGAACTCGCCCAGAACCTCGCCGACCGGGGAGCGGGCCAGTTCACCGACACCCTGATGCGGCGCCTCGCCGAACGGACCCTGGACGAGAGCGTCAACGGCGCCGTCGCCCTCGCCCGCGCCGTCCAGGCCGACCTGCGCGAACTGCGCGCCGCAGGGCACGCCTGGCAGAACCCGCAGTTCCTCGTCGACCGCGACTGGGACGACTCCACGATCTTCGGGGACCACTGGGCCGCCCCGGGCACCGCCCCCGCCACCGCGGCCCACCTCGACCAGACCGCCTGGAACACCCTCGGACCGCTGCTGCGCGGCGGCGGCACACCCGCCCACACGCACGACGCGTACCGCTGGGCCTTCGAGATCACCGGCTGCGTCTTCCCCGCCCACCGGGGCCTGCCCACGGGCGGCCTCACCGGCATCGCCCACGACCTGGACGCCCGCCAGGGGCGGCGCGGTGACCTGCCCCTGACCCTGCCCTTCGTACGCCACCTCGCGGCCCGCTCACCGGACCCCGCCTGGGCCGAACGGGCCGAGGCCTGGGTCGACGCCACCCGCGAACGCCTCGGCGCCGCCCCCGTCCCCGCCGCCCCCGAAGCCGACCCCGAACCCGCGGCACTGCACGTACGCCTCACCGAGGACCCGGCGGGCGGCGGCTACTGGACCCGCATGTGGCTGCACCGCGACGGCGCCTTCGAGGCCGTCAGGGACGCCGAGCTGCCGCTCACCCTGGACGCCGTCCGCGAGCACCTCGCCGGACAGCTCCTCACCGGGGGCGCGGCGGCCCCGGCCCGTATCGAGTTCCACGTGCCCTACGGCCTGCTCACCACGGAGTTCGAGCGCTGGCGGCTGCCCATCGGACGGCGCGGCAAAGCCGTCGAACTCGGCTGGTCCTACGAGGTCGTCGTGCGCTGCCCCGACGAACGCGACGGCCTCGCGGGCAGCCACTGGCACCGCAAGTGGCAGTGGTTCAAGTCCCACGGCGGCGCCCACCCCGAGGCGGTCCAGCAGGTCACCGACAGCGACGTCTCCGGGGAACTGGGCGCCTGCCTCCAGGCCACCGAACCGCCCGTCTGCGTCCTCGCCGAAGTCTCCGACGAGCACCTGATGGACGCCCTGGACGCCGTGCTCGACGCGGGTATCCCCATCGCGCTCTGGCCGCGTCCCGGCCGCGAAGGACGCCCCCGCGGCGAACTGGCCACCGCCCTGCGCACCTGCGGCGGCACCGGCACGCCGGACGTCGGCCGCCTCCCCGGCGTCCTGAAGGCCCTGCGCATACCCCGCCCGGGAGCCGCGGCGGCGGACACCCGGCCGCCGTCCCCGCCGGCCCTCCTGTGGGACGACCCCGAACGCGTACCGGAAAGGCGGCCACTGTCATGACGGCCAAGAACATGACACCCAAGAAGTGGTGGATCTACCAAGGGCCGGGAACGGCCGACGAGCGGAACAGGAAGCTGGCCGAACAGCGGCCCCCGTGGCGGGACTTCACGCCCGGACACCTCTCCGACTACGAGTACGCGCCCCCGCCCGACACCGACACGCCCAGCTGGCGGGAGACGGAGCGCCGCGGCCGCGGATACGTCCCGGACACCGAGGAGAAGGACGCCGTCAACACGGCCCTGTACCTGCGCCGCCCCCTCCTGGTCACCGGAAAGCCCGGCATCGGCAAGTCCACGCTCGCGTACAGCATCGCGGCCGACCTGGAACTGGGCCCCGTACTGCACTGGCCCATCACCAGCCGCACCGTGCTGCGCGACGGCCTCTACCAGTACGACGCCATCGGACGGCTGCACGACGCCAATCTGCGCCAGCTCCAGGAGGCACCCGGAACGGGCGGCGGATCCATCGAGCCCTACCTCCGCCTCGGACCTCTCGGCACCGCGCTCCTGCCGCACTCCCGGCCGAGGGTGCTGCTCGTCGACGAGCTGGACAAGGGCGACATCGACCTCCCCGGCGACCTGCTGACCGTCTTCGAGGAGGGCTCCTTCGACATCCCCGAACTGGCGCGGGTCGCCCGGCACGAGCGGTCCGTGCGCATCGGCACGCACGACGACGCCCAGGAGCGCGCCTGGGTGCACGACGGCCGGGTGCGCTGCCGGTCCTTCCCCGTCGTCATCCTCACCAGCAACGGCGAACGTGACTTCCCGCCGCCGTTCCTGCGCCGCTGCATCCGCCTGCACATGGAACCGCCCGGCAAGGAGAAGCTCACCCAGATCGTGCGACAGCGCCTCGGCCTGGACGGCGACGACGGATTCGGCGACCTCGTCGAGGCGTTCGTCGAACGGCGCAAGGAAGGCGACCTCGCCACCGACCAGCTGCTCAACGCCGTGCAACTGCGCATGCGGGGCGCCTGGAGCGCGGCCGACGAGCGCGAGAAATTCCTGGAAACGGTCTTGCAGCGACTCACCGGCCCGACGTCCGTATGAGGCCCCCGCGATGATCGACGACCTGCTCGCCGCGCTGTCCCGGGCCGACGACGGCGTCGGCCCCGAGGAACTCGCCGACATCCTGTGGCTCGCCGAGCGCATCGACGCCCAGGAGCGGCAGCCCCCTGGCGCCACGGGGGCGTCCACCGCCGACGGCGAGCAGGCCGACGTGGCAGCGAGCGGCGCCGAAGCGGCGGGCGCCTCGTACTACAGCGCGGGCGCCGTCGAGGACACGCCGGCGCGGGCCGGGAGCGCCCCCGGCCCCGGCGGGCGGCGCGGCGAAGCCGTCCTGGTGCCGCGCGCGCCCGCCCTGGAGGACCCGCTCGGCCTGATGCGGGCCCTGCGCCCCCTCGGCCGCCGGGCCGTCGCCGACCGCAGGGCGCCGACCGAACTGGACGAGGAGCGCAGCGTCACCGCGAGCGCCGAGCAGCGCATGACGGTGGCCGTCCTCAAACCGGAGCGCGGCCGCTGGCTCGACCTGGCCCTCGTCGTCGACACCCACCACTCGATGCTGCTCTGGCACGACGTCGTCACCGAGCTGCGCCGCGCCCTGGAACAGAGCGGGATCTTCCGCGACGTACGCGTCTGGACGCTCACCGGCACCGGGGCGGGCGCCACCCCGGCCGTCGCGCGGCGCTCCGGCGGCGCCCCCCGCAGCCCCCACGAGATCGCCGACCCGTCGGGGCGGCGCCTGGTCCTGGTGGTGACCGACACCGTCGCCGCGGGCTGGAGCGGTCCCGGCGTCGAGGCCGTGCTGCGCCAGTGGGCGTCGCACGGCGCGCTCGCGGTCCTCAACCTCCTGCCGAGGCGCCTGTGGGACAGGGGCGCGGTGACCCCCGAGGGCGTACTCGTCCGGGCGGCCAGACCTGCCGCACCGAACGCGTCGTGGCGGCTGGCGAGGCCCGGGAACACCCTCCCCGCCAGGGCCCGTGCGCGCTCCGCCGCCCCGGGCGCCGGCGGCCTCGCGGACCGCGTCGCGATCCCGGTCGTCGAGGCGTCCCCGGCCGGGCTCGGGGCGCTGGCGTCCCTGCTGTCCGGCGCGGGCCGCTGGACCCGCGTGCCGTGCCTGACGATCGCCCGGTCGGCCGTCGGCGCCGACGCCGTGGCCCGCACGGGCCCGGGAGAGCCGGACATCCCCATCGAGGCCCCCGGCCGGGCCGATCCCGCGCAGGCCATCCGCCGCTTCCAGGAGGGCGCCTCACCCGCCGCCCAGGACCTCGCCGGCTATCTGTCCGCCGTGCCGCTGACCCTCCCGGTGATGAGCGTGGTCCGCCGGGTGATGCTGCCTCAGTCGGTCCACGGCCACCTCGCGGAAGTCGCCCTGAGCGGCCTCTTCGCGCCCTGGCCCGGCGCGGACGGCACCTTCGACCCGGACCGCTTCGAGTTCCACTTCCTGCCGGGCGTACGGGAGGCCCTGCTCGGCGCCCAACTGCGCCCGGACATCACGGCCGTCCAGGAACTGGTACGCCGTCAGGTGGGGGAGTTCGTCGGCCGCCGCGAGGCCGGGGGCGGCGACTTCCCGGCTGTGCGTACGACCGCGAACGGCACGGGCGGGCGACGGATCCGGGCGGGGGCGGTGCCGTTCGCCGAGAAGCCGGCGGCGGCGGTGGTTCCGCCGGTGCCGGTGCCGGGGGAGCCGGACACGTCCGGGGCCACGGCCCGGGATACGGGCACCACCTTGCCCGCCACCTATGTGCCCCGCGACTTCGACGCCGAGCTGCACGACCTCATCGCCCGCGCCCTCGGGGGCGAGCCCATGTTCGTGGTGCTGACCGGGGAAGCGTGGTCCGGCATGATGCGTTCGGCCGTCGAGGCCCTGCGGAAGCTGCCACCGGGGTGGGACTTCTGGGTTCCGGGCTCGGACGAGGAGGTCCTGGAGAGACTCGGCACGCTGCGCCCCCGCACGGCTGTCCTGCTCGAAGGCCTCGAAAGGTTCCCCAACGCCGGCCAACTCCTCGACCGGGGCGGGGCTTCCCCCCTGGTGCTCGCCACCATCGCCACGTCGTCCTGGGCGGAGGGGACCCTGCACCCCGCCGCGCGGGAGATCCACGTCCCCGCCGCCTTCAGCGCGGCCGAACTGCACCGCGCCCGCCAGGCCGCGGAAGCCGATCACCACCTCGCGGCGGCGCTGGAACGCTCCCCCGACGGACACGTGCCGCGCTGCCTCGCGCTCGGCCCGGACGTCATGGACCGCTACCGCGCGGCGCCCCCGGGGGCGCGAGCCGTGATCGACGCGGCGGTGGACGCCCGGCGCCTGGGTCATGCGGCGCCGCTGCCCGCCGGGACGCTCGCCGAGGTGGTACCCGCGTACCTCACGGTCAGCGAGTGGAGCGCCCTCGGTGACGACCCCATCTGGCTGGCGCACGCACTCGACTTCGCGACGAGCGAGTGGGCCCCCGGTCTCAGTTTCCTGCGGAGGCACCGCCGGGAAGAACCCCGGTCCCACTTGGTCACGGGCGCCTACGCCGTCAACGACTTCGCGCACAACGTACTGGCCCCGGGCTGCCCCGGCGAACCCCCGGCGCTGCTCCGCGACGCACTCATCCGCGCGTCGTCCGCCCACCCGGACCCGGCCGGCGATCTGGTGAAGATCCTCGCGGAGGACTCCCGCAAGCTGTACGTCGGTGTCCTCGGCGACTCGGGACGGACCGTGATCGCGCCCTACATCAGGGGCGAGGGCCGACTGACCGTCACCCAGGACGGGAATCATGCGGTCGACGCGCAGGTGGTGGCGGTGGCGGGCCACTTGGCAGTGCTGGAGCTGGCGGGCGCTCTGTGGACCGCTCGAACGGATGGCCCTGTCGAGTGCCGCTTCGGGACCCCGCTGCGTCCGGCGGAAACGTACACGGTGGTGACCACCACGGGCGATCGACGGGCGGACTTCTTCCGCACGAGGGCGAGAGCGGTGTCGCCGGTCAGCCTGCGGCTGCTGGAGGCGATCGTCGTGCGGATCGGCTCACCGGTTCTGGACGAGACAGGCGCTGTCGTCGGCCTGGTGACGGCCAAGTCCGGCCTCACCGTCTCCGTTACGCCGATCGTGCGGTTCGACGTGACCACCCCGGACCCGGGGCCCGCCCCCGAACCGGACTCCGCCCCCCAACCGGACGCCGCCCCGCCCGCGCCCGGCCCCGGCGGCCCGTCCGACCGCACGCCCTTCATGGCCCGCCTGAAGGCGAAAGACCGCACCACCCTCATCTCCCTCGGCCACCACCGGTCCTTCGCCGCGCGCAAGGTGCTGCTGAGCCAGGGCGAGCTGTCCACCCACGTCCTGCTCATCGTCGACGGCTGGGTCAAGGTCTCGGCCACCGCGGCCAACGGCTACGAGACGCTGCTCGCCCTGCGTGGCGCGGGCGACATCGTAGGTGAGGGCGAGGCCCTTTGGGGCCGCCCCCGCTCGGCCACCGTGACCGCGCTGGGGCCGGTCGGCGCGGTCGTGGTCGAAGGCGCCCGGTTCCGGGCGTTCCTGGAGCGGTCGCCCGAAGCCGCCCTGGAGATGCTCCGCTTCAGCACCGACCAGACCCGGGAGGCCGACCGGCGCCGCTTGCGGTTCGCCTCGGCGACCGCACGCGAGCGCTTCGCCGAACTGCTGCTCGACCTCGCCCGGAGCCACGGCCGCCGCACCGAGGAGGGCATCGAGGTCACGGTGCCCCTGACCTCGCAGGAGCTGGCAGGGACCATCGGCGGATCACGGGAGACGGTGGCACGCCTGCTGAAGGAACTGCGCGAGCGCGGGGTCGTCATCCGCAGGCAGCGCGCTCTCGTCGTCGTACGCCCGGACGTCCTCCGCCGCATGGCCGCCCTGACGGACTCGGCGGAGGACACCCGCAACCCTTGACCCGGCCCTCTCAGGGCCGCAGGCGGACCGGCAGGGAGCGGTGGCCGTTGCTGATCAGCGAGGGAAGCGGCCGCAACTCCTCGGCCGGGACCGCGAGTTCGATGTCGGGGAACCGCTCGAAGAGCGACCGGAGGGCGGTGGCCACCTCGAGGCGGGCGAGCGGGGCGCCGAGGCAGAAGTGCACTCCGTGGCCGAAGGCCAGGTGCTCCTTCGAGGGACGGGTGGCGTCGAAGCGGTCGGCGGTCGGGCCGTGCCAGTCGGGGTGGCGGTTGGCGGCGGCGTAGGAGGCGAGGATCGCCTCGCCCCGGGCTATCGTCCGCCCGTCGGGCAGGGGGATGTCCGCGACGGCGAAGCGCAGCGGCAGGTGCTTGACGGCGGGCTCGTGCCGCAGGGTCTCCTCGACGACGTCGTTCCAGTCGGCGCGGCCGGCCCGCAGGTGCGCGAGTTGCTCGGGGTCCGTCAGCAGGGCGGTGACGGCCTGGTCTATGACGTTGACGGTGGTCTCGTACCCGGCGCTGATCATCAGCAGCAGCGTGTCGCGCAGCTCGGCGTCGGTGAAACCGCTGCCGTCGCCCTCGTCGTCGCGCGCGGCGATGAGGAGCGAGGTCATGTCGTCACCCGGCTCGGACTCGGCGCGCTTGGCCGCGATCAGCTGGTCGAGGGCCTCGTACAGGGAGGCGGTGTTCGCGGCTGCCTGCGCGGCGGTGAGGGTGGTGGAGAAGACGTTGTCGACCAGGGCGCGGAAGCTCTCGCGACGGCTGTCGGGCACGCCCATGAGGCGGCCGATCACCGCGATCGGCAGCGGGTAGGCCAGGTGCTCGCGCAGATCCACGCTCTCCCCGGCCGGGCGGGACGCGAGATCGTCGAGGAGCGAGTCGACCATCGACTCGACGTCGGCACGCATGGCCCGCACGCGCCGGGAGCTGAAGGCGGGCGCCACCATGCGGCGCAGCCTGCGGTGGTCGTCCCCGAAGGCGGTGAACATGTTGTTCACCGCCACCCACAGGGCGAGGGGCCACGTCGGAACGGCCTCGGCGAAGTCCGGCCAGTGGGCACGGGCGTCCTTGGAGACCTGCGCACTGTTGAGGAGCTGCTTGAGGAGCTGGGGGTCGCTGATCGACCAGGCCGTCACGCCGAGGACGTCCACGCGCGTGGCTGGCCCGCGGGCGCGCAGGGCCTCGTGCTCGGCATGGTGGTCGGAACTGGCAGGATCCAGGACGAGTACGGGCTGTTCGGGCACGGGGGCTCCTTCGGAGAGGGCGGGGACGCGCGTCCCTTTACACTCACGCTGCGGCGTAGCCCGGCAACTGATGTCGACGGGTGATGTCAGTGTGAGCTGTCTGTGGCTCAGACCCGAGGGGATGGTGGAAAGTTGTGAAGATCCTCATCAGCGCCGACATGGAGGGCGCCACCGGCGTGACCTGGCCGGCCGATGTGCTGCCGGGCACCCCGCAGTGGGAGCGGTGCCGGACCATGTTCACCTCGGACGTGAACGCCGCCGTGCTCGGATTCTTCGACGGCGGCGCCGACGCCGTGCTCATCAACGAAGCGCACTGGAACATGCGCAATCTGCTCCTCGAAGAGCTGGACGAGCGGGCCGAGATGCTCACCGGCCGGCACAAGTCGCTCTCCATGGTGGAGGGCGTCCAGCACGGCGACGTGGACGGCATCGCGTTCATCGGCTACCACGCGGGCGCCGGCATGGAGGGCGTCCTCGCGCACACCTACCTCTCCAACCAGATCACCGGCGTGTGGCTCAACGGCGTACGCGCCAGCGAAGGGCTGCTCAACTCCCATGTCGTCGCCGAGTACGGCGTCCCCGTGGTGCTCGTCACCGGCGACGACGTGGCCTGCGAGGACGCCCTCGGCTACGCGCCCGGCGCGCTGAAGGTCGCCGTCAAGGACCACGTCTCGCGGTACGCCGCCGTATGCCGCACCCCGGCCCGCACCACCGCCGACATCCGGGCCGCGGCGAAGGACGCCGCCGCGCTCGCCGTGCGCCACGAGCCGGTGGCCGGCGGCCCGTTCACCGTGGAGGTCGAGTTCGACGCCGAGCACCTGTCGATGGCCACGACCGTCGTACCGGGAGTGCGCCGTACGGGGGAGCGCAAGGTCGCGTACGACAGCGAGACGATGTACGAGGGGATCCGTACCTTCAAGGCGGTTACGACGATCGCCTCCGCCGCCGTGGAGGAGCAGTATGGCTAGCCAGCAGCAGGACCAGGAGCAGGAGCCCGGGGATCAGGTGGACGCGCTGACGCTCGACGAGGTCGTGACGTTCACCTCCGAGCTGATCCGCATCGACACCACCAACCGCGGCGGGGGCGACTGCCACGAGCGGCCCGCCGCCGAGTACGCCGCCGAACGCCTCGCCGAAGCGGGCCTCACCCCGACGCTCCTGGAGCGCACCCCGGGGCGCACCAACGTCGTCGCCCGCATCGAGGGCACCGACCCCGGCGCCGACGCCCTGCTCGTCCACGGCCACCTGGACGTCGTACCCGCGGAGGCCGCCGACTGGAGCGTGGACCCGTTCTCCGGGGAGATCCGCGACGGCGTCGTCTGGGGCCGCGGCGCGATCGACATGAAGAACATGGACGCGATGATCCTGTCGGTCGTACGGGGCTGGGCACGCGCCGGAGTGCGGCCGAGGCGCGACATCGTGATCGCCTTCACCGCGGACGAGGAGGCCAGCGCCGTCGACGGCTCCGGGTTCCTCGCCGACCGGCACGCCGCGCTCTTCGAGGGCTGCACGGAAGGCGTCAGCGAATCGGGTGCCTTCACCTTCCACGACGGGCGGGGCAACCAGCTGTACCCGATCGCGGCGGGGGAGCGCGGCACGGGCTGGCTCAAGCTCACCGCGCGCGGCAAGGCCGGACACGGCTCCAAGGTCAACCGCGCCAACGCGGTCAGCAGACTGGCCGCCGCCATCGCCCGCATCGGCGAGCACCGGTGGCCGGTGCGGATCACCCCGACCGTACGCGCCTCACTCGTCGAACTCGCCGCGCTCTACGGCCTCGAACCCGACCCCGAGGCGCCCGGCTTCGACGTCGACGCCTTCCTGGAGAAGCTCGGCCCGACCGCCGCGCTCGTCGAGGCGACGGTCCGCAACAGCGCCAACCCGACGATGCTCCAGTCGGGTTACAAGGTCAATGTGATTCCTGGGGAGGCAGTGGCCTACGTCGACGGCCGGTTTCTGCCCGGCGGCGAGGAAGAGTTCCGCCACACGCTTGACCTGCTGACGGGCCCTGACGTCGACTGGGAGTTCCACCACCGCGAGGTGGCGCTCCAGGCGCCGGTCGACTCGCCGACGTACGCGAGGATGCGGGCGGCCGTCGAGGAGTTCGCGCCCGAGGGGCACGTCGTGCCGTACTGCATGTCGGGCGGTACGGACGCCAAGCAGTTCTCGCGGCTCGGCATCACCGGCTACGGCTTCTCGCCGCTGAGGACACCGGAGGGCTTCGACTATCAGGCACTCTTCCACGGGGTCGACGAATGCGTTCCGGTCGACGCCCTGCACTTCGGCGTCCGCGTCCTCGACCGCTTTCTGCGCACGGCCTAGAAAATGGGGGAAGTAAAGGACATGACGCAGACCCGGGCGTACGGATCATGGCCCTCGCCGATCGACGCCGAGCTGGCCGCCACCCACGACGGCGCCCCGGGGTACGTGGGCTTCGTCGGCGCCGAGGCCTGGTGGACCGAGCCGCGGCCCACCGAGGGCGGGCGCCGCGCCCTGGTGCGGCGGCTGCCCGACGGCGAGGAGCGCTCGGTGCTGCCCGCGCCGTGGAACGTGCGCAGCCGCGTCGTCGAGTACGGCGGCCGCCCCTGGGCCGGGGCCGACCGCCCCGAGGGGCCGCTGCTCGTCTTCGCGAACTTCGCCGACCAGCGCCTGTACGCGTGCGAACCCGACGTCCCGGACGCCGCGCCCCGGCCGCTGACCCCGCTCTCGGCCGTGGGTGGCGGCCTGCGCTGGGCCGATCCGGTGCTGCGCCCCGACCGCGGCGAAGTCTGGTGTGTCCTTGAGGAGTTCACCGGCGAGGCGCCCACCGACGTGCGCCGGGTCATCGCCGCCGTGCCGCTCGACGGCTCGGCGGCCGAGGACCGCGGCGCCGTCCGCGAACTGTCCGACGGCGTCCACCGGTTCGTCACAGGCCCCCGTGTCTCGCCGGACGGCACCCGCGCCGCCTGGATCGCCTGGGACCACCCCCGCATGCCGTGGGACGGCACGGAACTGATCCTCGCCGACGTCTCCCCGGACGGCGCGTTCGGTGCGCCCCGGACCTTCGCGGGCGGCCCCGAGGAGTCCGTGGCCCAGGTCGAATGGGCCGCCGACGGACGGCTGTTGTTCTCCAGCGACCGCACCGGCTGGTGGAACCTGTACCGTGCGGCCCCGGACGACCCCACCGGCGTACAGGCCCTGTGCCCGCGCGAGGAGGAGTTCGCCGGCCCGCTGTGGCAGGTCGGCCTCACCTGGTTCGCGCCGCTGGACACCGGCCTGATCGCCGTCGTGCACGGCACGGGCGCCACCGCCCTCGGCATACTCGACCCCGAGACCGGCGAGGTCGTCGACGCGGCCGGCCCCTGGACGGAGTGGGCCTCGACGCTCGCCGCGCACGGCCCCCGCGTGGTCGGCATCGCCGCGAGCCCGCGCAGCGCGTACGAAGTCGTGGAACTGGACACGTGCACAGGACACGCCCGCGTCGTCGGCGCCGCCCACGGCGACCCGGTGGACCCCACGTACTACCCGGAGCCCCAGATCCGCACCTTCTCGGGCCCGGCGGGACGCACCGTCCACGCGCACATCTACCCGCCCCACCACCCCGGCCACGTCGCGCCCGACGACGAACTGCCGCCCTACGTGGTGTGGGCGCACGGCGGCCCCACCGGCCGCTCGCCCCTCGTCCTCGACCTGGCCATCGCCTACTTCACCTCGCGCGGCATCGGCGTCGCCGAGGTCAACTACGGCGGCTCCACCGGGTACGGGCGCGCCTACCGCGACCGGCTGCGCGAGCAGTGGGGCATCGTCGACGTCGAGGACTGCGCGGCCGTCGCGCTGGCGCTGGCCGACGAGGGCACCGCGGACCGCGCCCGGCTCGCGATCCGCGGCGGCAGCGCGGGCGGCTGGACCGCGGCCGTCTCGCTGACCACCACCGACGTCTACGCCTGCGGGACGATCATCTACCCCGTGCTCGACCTCGCCGCGTTCGGCTCCGGGGAGACCCACGACCTCGAATCGCGCTACCTGGACTCCCTCGTCGGACCGCTCGACGAGGTGCCCGGAAGGTACGCGGAGCGTTCGCCGCTGGAGCACGCCGACCGTGTCACCGTGCCCTTCCTGATCCTGCAAGGGCTCGACGACGTGGTCTGTCCGCCCGCGCAGTCCGAGCGCTTCCTCGCCCGGCTCGCGGGGCGCGGGATCCCGCACGCCTACATCGCCTTCGAGGGGGAGGGGCACGGCTTCCGCCGCGTCGGCACCATGGTCCGCGCCTTGGAAGCCGAACTCTCCCTCTACGCCCAGGTGTTCGGGCTGGACCTCGCCGGGACCGTGCCGACCCTGGAGCTGGGCAAGTGATATCCCTCGCACGGCCCGCGCGCCTCACGCCCGGCGCGCGGGTGGCCGTCGTCGCGCCGAGCGGCCCCGTCCCCGAGGACCGGCTCGAAGCGGGCCTCGACATCCTGCGCGGCTGGGACCTGGATCCCGTCGTCATGCCCCATGTCCTGGACACCCACCGGGAGTTCGGCTACCTCGCGGGGGCGGACGCCGACCGCGCCCGTGACCTGGAGCGGGCGTGGTGCGACGCGTCCGTGGCCGCCGTGTTCTGCGCGCGCGGCGGGTACGGCGTCCAGCGCATGGTGGACCTCGTCGACTGGGCGGCCATGCGGGCGGCCACGCGGACGGCCGGACCCAAGGTGTTCCTCGGCTACAGCGACGTCACCTCGCTGCACGAGGCGTTCGCCACGAGGCTCGGGATCGTCACGCTGCACGGCCCGATGACCGCGGCGGCCGACTTCTTGAAGAACGCGCACGCCCAGGAGCATCTGCGCACGACCCTGTTCACTCCGGAGGCCGCCCAGGTGATCACCGCACGGGGGCGCGCGAAGGCGCTGGTCGGCGGCCGGGCCCGGGGCGTCACGCTCGGCGGCTGCGTCTCGCTGCTCGCCGCGGAGCTGGGCACGACCGGGGCGCGGGCGTCCGCGCGTGGCGGTCTGCTGTGCCTGGAGGACATCGGCGAGGAGGCCTACCGCCTGGACCGGAGCCTCACGCAGCTGCTGCGCGCCGGCCTGCTGGAGGGCGTCACGGGCATCGCACTCGGCTCCTGGGAGCAGTGCGGGCCCCACGACGAGCTGCGGGCGCTCTTCGCCGACCGGCTCGGCGGGCTCGGCGTGCCCATGGTCGAGGAGTTCGGGTTCGGGCACTGCGACGGGGCGCTGACCGTGCCGTTCGGGGTACCGGGCCAACTGGACGCGGACGCGGGCACGTTGACACTGGATGTGCCGGCGCTCGCCTGACGCGCTGACGCGCTGACGCGCGTCAGACCAGGTGCCGAGCAGGTGCTTACCGGTCGGTAGCAATCTCCTGTGCGTCGAACGGCACCAGCGTCCTGGCTCCGCCCGTGGCCGCCCGCTGACGTCACCCGCACGGCCCACCGCCCCACCCCGGAGGCACGCCCACCGCGCGCGAACCCGGCCCAGCCGCCCATGCTGGTGCCGGGGGAGGCCGGACGTACCTCCGACGGAAGGGTCCACATCATGAGCCCCAAGACCTCCACGGGCGGCTCCCGGGCGGGCGGCACCGGCGGCGGGCTGATGACGCCCGGGAGGGTCGCCGTCGCCGCGGTCGCCGTCCTCACCCTGGTCTTCATCTTCGAGAACACCCGCAGCACCAAGATCCGCCTGCTGATCCCCGAAGTGACCATGCCCCTGTGGATGGCCCTGCTCGGCACGGGGCTGATCGGCGCCCTGTGCGGGGTCTACTTCGTCGGGAGGCGCAAGTGAGGGCCCGGGCCAGGCGCGCGGGCGTGGTCGCGGGCGGCGCGCTCGCCGCGTCCCTCATGACGGTCACCACCGCCGCGGCCGCGGGCCCGCCGATGCCGGAGTTCCGGGGGCGGGGCCTGGTGCACGTCTTCTCGACCCTCGACTACCGCACTCGCGTCGACGTCCACGACGTCAGCGGCTACCGCCGCACGGTCCTGTGGCCCCTCAACTGGAAGGTGTGCTCCCAGTCCCCGGCCGCGGGCCGGCAGCTCAACGGCCAGGCCGTCACGATCGGCGTCGTGAAGAAGGCCGAGAAGTGCCCCGCCGGGTGACCCGGCCGCCGGGCTTCGCGGCACACGGGTAGCCACGGGTAGCGTGGCCCGATGCCCGACACAGCCCCCCGACCGGCCGACGGCTCCCGCGTGGCCATACGCCCCTTCACCTGCGCGGACTCTGCCGAATTCACCGCGCGTACCCGCGAGAGCCGGGAACTGCACCGGCCCTGGCTCTTCCCGCCGGCCTCGGACGACACCTACCGCGCGTACGCGAAGGCGCTCGACGAGGACCCGGCCAGGGCCGGCTTCCTCGTGTGCGAGCGCGACAGTGGGGCCATCGCGGGGTTCATCAACATCAACAACATCGTGCGGGGCGGTTTCCGCAGCGGAGCCCTCGGCTACGGGTCCTTCGCGCATGCCGCGGGGCGCGGGCTGATGAGCGAGGGACTCGGCCTCGTCATGGCGTACGCCTTCGGGGAGCTGGGGCTGCACCGCCTGGAGGCCAACATCCAGCCGGACAACGCCCCCTCCATCGCCCTCGTGCGCCGCGCCGGCTTCCGCCTGGAGGGCTTCTCCCCGGACTTCCTCTACGTCGACGGGGCCTGGCGCGACCACGAACGCTGGGCCATCACCGCCGACATGGCGCCGGTGCCGGTCCCCGTCAGCGGCGTGAAGGCTTTCGGTTGATCTTCATGGTGTCCATGTCCGTCACGCTCGACCGCAGGTCCCGGAAGCCGAGGCCCCGCTCCCTCAGCATCGTCTCGGCCTGCTCCTCGGCGAGCGCCCCCGCCATCTCCTCGCCGTCCTCGGCGTCGGAGACCACCACATAGCGCAGCGAGAAGTGCTTGAGCGCGCGGTCGTAGGTCAGGGTGCCCTCGGGCGTGAACTTCATCCGGGCCAGGCCGTGTTCCTCGACCTCCGCGAGGAGCGCCGCGCGTGACGCGTCGGTCAGCTCGTCCCACGTCCCTCGGACGATCACTCGGTAGGTGTGCTGGGTGCCCATGTCCTCGCGCTCTTCTCTCTCTCGACCACCGGTCTCCCGGCCGGCCCACGGCCAAAGGGACCAGGGTACGTCGCCGGGGGTGGGCCGCCCACGGAATATCGGCGGGGCGCGTTCGGCGTGCGCGGTGCGGCCTTTACGCAATCCTGGCCCGAAGGGCCCCTGGGCGGCGCCGCCGTGACCGTGTTCCATGGTGATCGTGAAGACCACCGTGCGCCGTGACGTACTGACCCTGCCCGTCGCCCCGACCGGCCCTGAGAACCCGCTGCCCCCGCTGCGGCCGCCCGGCGACCCGCACATCCCGGACGAGCGCGCCAAGGACGGCCTGCCGCGCGACATGGCACGCCAGGTCGGGTACGAGCCGCTGCGCAGCCTGCTGCCCGTGCGGCTCCTCGACGGCTACGGACGCAAGCGCACAGAGACGCCGCTCGACACCCTCGTCATCGAGAACGACCGGCTGCGCGCCACTGTCCTGCCCGGGTATGGAGGGCGCGTCCACTCCCTCCTCCACAAGCCGACCGGACGCGAACTCCTCTACCGCAACCCGGTGTTGCAGCCCGCGGGCTTCGCACTCAACGGCGCGTGGTTCTCCGGGGGCATCGAGTGGAGCATCGGCGCCACCGGCCACACCACCCTGTCGTGCGCACCCGTGCACGCCGCCCGCGTGACCGCGCCCGACGGCGGTGAGATGCTGCGCCTGTGGGAGTGGGAGCGGCTGCGCGACCTGCCCTTCCAAGTGGACCTGTGGCTCCCCGAGGACTCCGACTTCCTCCACGTCGGCGTGCGGATCCGCAACCCGCACGAGAAGCCGGCGCCGGTCTATTGGTGGTCGAACATCGCGGTGCCCGAGGAGCGCAGGGTGCTCGCCCCCGCCGACGAGGCATGGCGGTTCGCCCACCCGGGCGGGCTGCGGCGGGTGCCGGTGCCCGTGTCCGACGGCGCCGACCGGACGTACCCGCCGCGCAGCGAGTACTCCGCCGACTATTTCTACGACGTCCCTGACGGCGCCCGGCGCTGGATCGCCGCGCTGGACGGGGACGGCCACGGGATCGTGCAGACCTCCACGGATCTGCCGCGCGGCCGCAAGCTCTTCGTCTGGGGCACCGGCAGCGGCGGGCGGCGCTGGCAGGAGTGGCTCACCGAACCCGGCACCGGCGGCTACGCGGAGATCCAGTCGGGCCTCGCGCGCACGCAGCTGGAGCACGTACGCCTGGAGGCCGGAGCCGAGTTCAGCTGGCTGGAGTCGTACGGGCCGCTGTCCGCCCGCGCCGACCTCGTGCACGGCGACTGGGCGGAAGCGTGCGCCGAGACCGGGGCGCGCCTCGCGGACGCCCTGCCCGAGGAGGCCGTCGACGCCGCCTACGCGGCTTGGCTGGCCCGCGCCGACACCGAGCCGGGGGAGGTGCTGGCGGTCGGCTCCGGCTGGGGCGCGCTGGAGGTCCTGCGCGCCGAGTACAAGCTGCCGGGCACGCCCTTCGACGAGTCGACGCTCGGCGCCGAGCAGGCGCCCTGGCTCGAACTGCTGCGCTCCGGAGCCTTTCCCGAGCCGCGCGAGGTCGCCCCGCCCGGCCCGACGCTCGTCAACCGGAACTGGCGCGACATGCTGGAGACCGCGCCCGCGCGACCGCTCACGGAGTACCACCTGGGGGTCGCGCAGTGGCACGAGGGCGACCGGGCGCAGGCCGTCCGCAGCTGGGAGCGGGGGCTCGAACTCGCCTCGTCCCGCTGGCCGTTGCTGCGATGCCTCGCCGTCGCGGACGCCGTCGAGGGACACCTGGAGCGGGCCGCCGACCGGTACGCGGAGGCCTTCGACGACCTGTGCCAGGAGCGGCGTGACGACGGCGCCGCCTGGACGGCGGCGACGGCCGCGCTCGGCCGCGAGGCGATATCCGCGCTGCTGGCGGCGGACCGCCCGCAGGCGGCACGCGCGGTGTGGGACCGCCTCCACGAAACCACCCGCGCCGAGGGCCGCTTCCGCCTCGTCGAGGCCCAAATCCTCTATGCCGAGGGCGACATGGCGGCGGTGCGCGCCGTCTTCGACGAGGGCTTCGAGGCGGCCGACCTGCGGGAGGGCGCCGAGACCCTGGGCGACCTGTGGACGGCGGCCACCGGCAGCGAGAAGATCCCGGCGCGCTACGACTTCCGGGTACGGCCCTAGGGGGGCGCGGAAGGAACCGGGGCCGGTCGGGCCGGGTGGGTCAGGGCGCTGTGGCGCGGCGGTCCACGTACTCGAAGACGGCGCCGTCGGGGTGCATCGCGATGAGGTTGCGCCCGGCGGGGGTGGGGACGGGGCCCGCGATGACGCGGGCGCCGGACGCGTTCAGTACGGCGTACGCCTCGTCCACGTCCCGCACCGCGATGGTCGCCGAGACCTTGCGGAGGATCTCCAGCTCCTGCTCCGGGCCGCTCATCAGCAGGAAGCAGCCGATCGCGGCCACGGAGACGCCGCCGCGCTCGAAGCGCATCGCCTTGCCGCCCGCGAGGCGCTCGTAGAACGCGACCGAGGACTCCAGGTCCTCGACGCAGATGCGCAGCGTGGTTCCCAGGATCTCCATGATTGGAACGCCCTCACCTCTGTGGCCCGCCAACGGCTCCGCAACGATTTCATGATTGCCCGCTCCCTCGCCACCGCCTCCCGCGAGGACGCTCCCTCAACTCCCGTGCCGGGCAGACACAGTGGAGGGCGGCACCGTACGGTGCCGCCCTCCTGCCGTCACCCGTCGTCAGGACTGGGGACGGCTGCCGTGGTTCGCGCCGTTCTTGCGGCGGGCCTTCTTCTTGCGACGTCGCTTCGAGGACATGGATACCTCCGTGTTTCGGTGGTGCTTCCCAGGTGCGAACCCAGGCGATCATGCGCCGCCTACCCAAAGCGTGATCCCGTTATGATGTGACCTGCGTCACATCGCGTGTGATGTCGCGCGGACCCACCCCCCCTCGGGACAGTGCCGTTACGGGCCGCGCGCCCCGGGTACCCGGGGCGCCATGACTGGCTTCGACAAACCCCAGACCGGCCTCGGCAAGCAGCCGTTCGACAAGGCCCTGACCGACGAGCTGGTCCGTACGATCCGTAGCGAACTGCGGGAGGAACTGCGCGAGCAGACCAAGAAGCAGCGGCGCAAGGCCGTGTTCTACGCCGGTTCAGGCGCCACCGCGTTCTACGCGGGCGCCGCCGCCGCCCTCGCCGCCGGTCTCGCGCTCGCCCTGGTGCTGCCCGACTGGGCGGCGGCCCTGATCGTCGGCGCGCTGCTCGCCGTCGCCGCGATGCTGCTGCGCAACGCGGCACGCCCGAGCGCCGAGCGCCCGGCGGCCCACCCCGGCGCCGCCGCCCAGTACGCGGATCCGGCAGCGGGGGCTCCGGGTGCCGCGGGTGCCGCGGGCGTCACGGGCGACGGCCTCGCCGCCCCGGTCGTTCCCCCCGGCACCCCCGCACCGCCGCCGATGCCGCCCTCCGTGCCCGCGGCGCCCGCCGAGGCCCCCGAGACGCCTCGGCGCGACGAGCGCTGACGGCGCTGGCGCGGGCGGCGGACGCCGGGAGCCGGAGCCGTGTGCGGCCGCCGGGGGACGGGGGCCTGGGACGAGGGTCCTCACACCACCCGGAACCCCTCACACCACCCGGAACTCCTCCACATCGGCCGTGCGCAGCTCCAAGCCGTGCCCGACGCCACCCTCCGGGCGCACGACGCCGCCGGTCGGGTCGAGGGCCCCGGCGAAGAACATCGACTCGATCCGCACGTGGTCGTGGAACCACTCGATGTGCCGCAGGTTCGGCACGCACGCGGCGACCGCGGCATGTGCGTGCGGCGCGCAGTGCGCCGAGACCTCCAGGCCGTGCGCCTGCGCGAGAGCCGCCGCGCGCAGCCACTCGGTGAGGCCGCCGCAGCGCGTCGCGTCCACCTGCAAACAGTCCACGGACGGGATCATGCGGGCGAAGTAGGGCAGGTCGTAGCCGTACTCGCCCGCCGTCACGTCACACATCAGCGCGTCCCTGACCAGCGCGAGGCCCCGCAGGTCGTCCGATGACACCGGTTCCTCGAACCAGCCCACGCCGTGCTCGGCGAGCACCCTGCCCACCCGTACGGCCTGCTTGCGCGTGTAGCCGCCGTTCGCGTCGACGTACAACTCGGCCTGGGGGCCGATGACGTCACGCGCGGTGCGCACGCGCGATACGTCGCGGCCCGCGGCCCGGCCCCACCGCTCGCCGATCTTGATCTTGACGCGCGGGATGTGCTGGCCGTGCACCCATCCGTTCAGCTGCGCCGCCAGATGCGTGTCGTGGTACGTCGTGAAGCCGCCGCTGCCGTAGACGGGAACCTCGTCGCGGGCCGCGCCGAGGAGACGTACGAGCGGCAGTTCCAGGAGGCGGGCCTTCAGGTCCCACAGCGCGATGTCGACCGCCGAGATCGCGCAGCCCGCGGCGCCGGGGCGCCCGGTGTCGCGTACCGCCTTCGTCATCGCGTCGTGCGCCGCGGGGATGTCGAGGGCGTCCCGGCCGAGGACGGCGGGGGTGAGCTGCTCGTCGACGAGCACGGCGACGGATGCGGGCGCGTACGTCCAGCCGGTGCCCGTCGCGTCGCCCGCGGTGATCTCCACGATGACGACCGTCGTGGTGTCCCAGGCGAAGGTGCCGTCCGCCTCGGGTGCGTCCGCGGGCACCGTGTACGCGGAGACGACGGGCCGTTCGATCGCGACTGCGTCCTTCATCTGGGACTTCCTCGGTTCATCGTGCGCGGGGGGTTCGGGGGCGCGGGCGCGGGACAGGTGCGCGCGCAGGGCGCGGCGGCCGGGGGCGTGGGGATGCGTCTCCGGTGCGTCGAGGGTCGAGGGAAACGGGTCGGATACGGCTCGGGGTAACCCCGGGACTTCGGCTCCGGGTAACCCGGGGGCTATGGCTCCGGGTAACGCCGGGGCTATGGCTCCGGGTAACTCAGGGACTACGGCCTCGGGTAACCCCGGGACGCGGCAGCAAACGGCGTCCGAAGCGTGCCGGACCTCGGTTTTCGGCCCCCGGAGGCGTTGCTTCCGGGCAGCCGCCCTCCTCTGCTTCCGGGCGCCCGCCGGTCCGGGCCCGGCGCCCCCGCATCCGGAGTTTGCCGCCCGGCGGGCCGGGGCACGCGGAGGGTTCCGAGCCCGCCGGACCCGACCCCGCCGGAGGCACACCATGAGCCGACCCCGCACCGTCATCGCCGGAGCCGGGTCCGCCCGTCACCGTGCGGCGCACACCCCGGCCCGGCGGCCCCGGCCGACCCCACAGGTCCGGCCGACCCGGTGCGGACACGGCGGCCGTCGCCGCCCCCGGGCCGCCCGCCCCCGGGCCGCCCGGCGCCGGGCGCGCCGGGCCGTGCCGCCGGGGCGCGTCGCCGCGGCCCGCGCGCGCGGCCACCACCTGGCGGTCATGCCGGGCGCTCGCGTCCGGGGCGCAGCAGACTGGCTCCTGGACGCCGTACCGCCGCGCCGGGACGCGCGGGTCGGCCGCGTACGGCTCGGCGCCCCCGGCTCGGCACCCCCCGGCCCAGCCCGGTCCGCTCGTCGCCGCTCCCGGCGGACACCAAGGCACCCCAGGCACCCCGGACGCCCGCGCCGACAGGCCCCGCACCGAAGACGGCCCGAACGCCCGTGCCGGACCGCGACCCCTAGGGCCGCCACGCCCAGGCGGCCCCGCACAGCAAGGAGACCCCCTCATGACCAGCAGTGACCTCTCCACCCTCGCCCAGCAGCTGCGTGTCGACTCGGTCCGCGCCGCGGCCGCCGCCGGCTCCGGGCACCCCACCTCGTCGATGTCCGCCGCCGACCTGATGGCGGTGCTCACGGCCCGCCATCTGCACTACGACTTCGACCGCCCGGACCATCCGGGCAACGACCGCTTCATCCTCTCCAAGGGCCACGCCTCCCCGCTGCTCTACGCGGCGTACAAGGCGGCGGGCGCCCTCACCGACGACGAACTGCTGACCTTCCGCAAGGAGGGCAGCCGCCTCCAGGGGCACCCGACACCCCGCGCCCTGCCGTGGGTGGAGGTCGCCACCGGCTCGCTCGGGCAGGGCCTGCCCGTCGGCGTCGGCATGGCACTCTCCGGCAAGCGGCTCGAACGCATCCCCTACCGCGTCTGGGTGCTCTGCGGCGACAGCGAACTCGCCGAGGGCTCCGTCTGGGAGGCCGCCGAGCACGCCGGATACGAACACCTCGACAACCTCACCGTGATCGTCGACGTCAACCGGCTCGGCCAGCGAGGGCCGACCCGCCACGAGTGGAACCTGAAGGCCTACGCCGACCGCTTCAAGGCCTTCGACTGGCACGTCGTCGAGACCGACGGGCACGACGTCGACGCCGTCGACCGCGCCTTCCAGGAGGCGGGCTCCACCGCCGGGCAGCCGACCGTCATCCTCGCCCGCACCCTCAAGGGCAAGGGCGTCGCCTCCATCGAGAACCGCGAGGGGCTGCACGGCAAGCCGCTGCCGGACGCGGAGTCGGCCGTCGAGGAGCTGGGCGGCGTACGCGACGTACGCGTCGAGGTGCGCAAGCCGGCCGCGGCGCGCACCCTGCACGCGGAGCGCGCCGGCCACCTCGAACTGCCCCGCCACGACGTCGGCGAGGACATCGCCACCCGCGACGCCTACGGGCAGGCGCTCGCCGCCCTCGGCACCGCCCGCGGCGACGTGGTCGCCCTCGACGGCGAAGTGGGCGACTCGACACGCACGGAGTACTTCGCCAAGGAACACCCCGACCGCTACTTCGAGTGCTACATCGCCGAGCAGCAGCTGGTCGCCTCCGCCGTCGGCATGGCGGCGCGCGGCTGGGTGCCGTACGCGTCGACGTTCGCGGCGTTCCTCACGCGCGCCCACGACTTCGTACGGATGGCGGCGATCAGCGGCGCGGGCATCAACCTCGTCGGCTCCCACGCGGGCGTAGCCATCGGCGAGGACGGTCCCTCCCAGATGGGCCTCGAAGACCTGGCGATGTTCCGCGCGGTGCACGGCTCGACGGTCCTTTACCCGTGCGACGCCCACCAGACCGGGCGGCTCATCGCCCAGATGGCCGATCTCGACGGCGTGCGCTACCTGCGTACGTCACGCGGGAACACGCCCGTCATCTACGGCCCCGGCGAGGAGTTCCCCATCGGCGGCTCCAAGGTCCTGCGCTCCTCCGACGCCGACCGGTTGACCCTCGTCGCCGCCGGGGTGACCGTCCACGAGGCCCTGTCCGCGGCGGAGTTGCTGGAGAACGAGGGCATTCCGGTGCGCGTCATCGACCTGTACTCCGTCAAGCCCGTCGACCGCCAGACCCTGCGCGAGGCGGCCACACAGACCGGCTGCCTGGTCACCGTCGAGGACCACCGCGAGGAGGGCGGCCTCGGCGACGCGGTCCTCGACGCGTTCACCGACGGCGGCCCGGTGCCGCGCCTGGTCCGGCTCGCGGTGCGGACGATGCCCGGCTCGGCGTCCCCCGAGGAGCAGCTGCGCGCGGCGGGCATCGACGCCCAGTCGATCGCCGCGGCGGCCCGACTGCTGGTGGAGGAGGCGGTGGTGCGGTGATCTCCCTGCGGCGCTGCTCGGGGCTCACCGGGCCGTCCTCCTGAACCACGCGTTGGCCGCGGGGCGGAACATCAGGACGACCGCCGTCAGCACCGCCGCCAGATGCAGCAGGCGGCTCCCGGCGAACAGGACGTCCACGGCGTCCAGGTCGCGGAAGGCCTCGCCGATCCGATGCCCGTCGGCCAGCCGGCGTACGGGCCCGACGAGCAGGGACAGCGTGCCGAGGACGCCGAGAACGCCTGCCAGGGTGAGCCGCGCCCAGTTCCCGCCGCGCCGCATCCGCACCGCGACCAGCACGGCCGCCGAGTACACGGCCACGCGCAGGGCGAGACCGCCCGCGAGGTCACCGGTGGACGCGCCGCCGTCGGCCACCTCCCCGATCACTGCGAGCACCGTCTCGAAGACACCGGCGGCGACCGCGGTGAGCCAGAGCGCGAAGGCCGCCCTGACGGGCGTGGGAGCGGGCGGCTCGTCCGTTCTCGGGAGCACACGGGCCAGCGGCGCCGACGGCTGGGGGCTGGGGCGGGGGCGGGTGTGCCGCGGACCGGAACGCAGGTCCGAGTCGTGCGTCATGGCGGGCCTCACAGAGGGTCGTTGATGCGGGAGTGCCGTTCGGTGCCTTCGATCCTCCCGGCCGGGGCGCCGCCGGACACGCCCGCCGTCCCCCTGGTTCCCGGTGGTGCCAGCCACCCTCCCGACCAGGGTGAACCCCACCGCGCCAGGGGGCCCGGGGCGACTACCGGGGCCGCCCCGGGGTACCCGACGAGTCCGTCCGACCCGGTGACCCGAGCGGAAGGAAACGCCCATGAGCGACGTACGGACGGTGCGGGCGGGCCGCCGCACCGTGGAGCTGCACCGGCCGGAGAAGGTCCTCTTCCCGGCCGGTGACGACGACGGCGGCGGCAGGGAAAGAAGCGGCGGCGGCAGCAGCGAGGGCCGTGCGCAAGGCGAGGGCGCCGGGAGGGGCTACACGAAAGCGGACCTCTTCGACTACTACCGGTCCGTCGCCCCCTTCATGCTGCCCCACCTGCGCGGCCGCCCCCTGATGCTGGAGCGCCACCCCGACGGTGTCGACGGCCCCCGCTTCATGCAGAAGGACACACCGGACCACTACCCGGAGTGGATCACCCGCGCCGAGGTCGCCAAGAAGGGCGGCACGGTCACGCACACCGTGTGCGACGACACCGCCACGCTGCTCTTCCTCGCCGACCAGGCCTGTCTCACCCTGCACCGCTGGCTCTCCCGCACCGGCAAAATCGACCACCCCGACCGGCTGGTCTTCGACCTGGACCCGGCGAAGGACGACTTCGGCGCCGTGCGCGACGCGGCCCGGCTGCTCGGGGAGCTGCTCGACCACATGAGCCTGCCGTCCGCCCTGATGACGACCGGCTCACGCGGACTGCACGTCGTCGTGCCCCTCAATGGCCACCACGACTTCGACGACGTACGCGAGTTCGCCAAGGACGTCGCCGACACGCTCGCCGCCGCGCACCCCGACCGGCTCACCACGGCCGCCCGCAAAGAGGCGCGCGGCGACCGGCTCTACCTCGACGTGCAGCGCAACGGGTACGCGCAGACAGCGGTGGCCCCCTACTCCGTGCGGGCCGAGCCCGGCGCCCCGGTAGCCGTCCCGCTCGCCTGGGAACAGCTCGACGACCCCGCCGTGCACGCCCGCCGCTGGACCATCGAGAACGCCCTGGAACAGGCCCGCACCGACCCGTGGGCCGGCGTCCCGCGCAACGGACGCGCCCTTGGACCGGCCCGCCGCAAGCTGCGCGCCCTGCGTGGCTGAGGCGAGGTTTGGCCAAGGGACACCGGGACACACGTACCGGGAGGTGAACATGGCCAATACGTCACGTAAGACAACAGACGACAAGACATCGGACACCGCGCAGAACGAGAAGAACAACAAGACATCGGACACCGCGCAGGACGAACTGCCGGGCCCCATGGCCGTTCTGCGGGCCGCCCAGACCCAGCTCGCCGAGCTGACCGGGATGACAGCCGAATCGGTGGCGTCCTTCGAACGCACCGAGGAGGGATGGCTGTTGGAGATCGAGGTGCTTGAACTGGCCCGCGTCCCGGACACGATGAGCCTGCTGGCGACGTACGAGGTGCGGCTCGACTCGCAGGGCGAGCTGACCGGTTACCGGCGGATCCGCCGGTACGAGCGCGGACGTTCGGACCCCCGCAACACCTAACGGAACAAGGCAACAAGGCAACCAGTAACGGACCCACAGCAAGGAGGCTCAGTCGGTATGACCGTAGTCCCGGCACAACAGTCCGGCGGTGGAGGCGGCTCCAGCGGCCTGTACGACGTCGTGGAGCTGATCCTCGACCGAGGTCTCGTCATCGACGCCTTCGTACGCGTCTCGCTCGTCGGCATCGAGATCCTGAAGGTCGATGTCCGTGTCGTCGTCGCGAGCGTCGACACCTATCTGCGGTTCGCCGAGGCGTGCAACCGCCTCGACCTGGAATCCGGGCCGAAGAAGGACCCCGGCCTGCCCGACCTCGTCGGTGAGATCACCGAGTCCGGCGCCAAGGGCAAGTCCAAGGGCGCGCTCTCCGGAGCGGCCGAGACCATATCGGACGCCTTCAAGCAGTCCCGTGAGGAAGGCCAGCGACAGACCGAGGAGCGCCCGCGGGCCCGGCGGTCCACGACCTCGCGCCGCAAGGAGGAGAAGGAGTGACCACCTACGTCTACGGCATCGCCAACAGCTCCCACCCGGCCCTGCCGGACGGCATGGAGGGCATCGGGAAGCCTGCGTGCCCCGTGCGCATCCTCAAGCAGGGTGATCTCGCCGCTATCGTGAGCGACGCCCCCGAGGACCTCAAGCCCAAGCGGCGTGACCTGCTCGCCCACCAGAACGTCCTCTCGGAGGCGGGCGCCGCGGGCTCCGTGCTCCCGATGCGCTTCGGCAGCCTCGCGCCGGACGACGAGACCGTCGTATCCGTGCTCGGGGAGCGCGCCGATCACTACACGGAACGGCTGCGCACCCTCGACGGCAAGGTCGAGTACAACGTGAAGGCCACGCACAACGAACAGGCGGTGCTGCACCAGGTCCTCGCGGAGAACCCGGAGCTGCGCGCCATGGTCGAGGCCAATCAGCGCCAGGGCGGCGGCAGCCAGGAGCAGAAGTTGCAGCTCGGTGAGGCGGTCACCTCCGCGGTGCGGGCCCGCGAGGCGAGCGACGCCGTCGAGGTGCGGCGCGCGCTGGAACCGACGGCCGAGGCGGTCGCCGACGGGCCCGAGAGCACCGGCTGGCTCGCCAACATCTCGTTCCTGGTGAGCCGCAAGTCCGCCGAGGGCTTCGTCGCCGCGGTGGACGAACTCCGCACCACCCAGCCGCACTTGGAACTCACGGTGCACGGCCCGCTGCCGCCGTACAGCTTCGTCGACCCGGGCCCCGCCGGACCGGCGGAGTGACGCGATGGGACTCATCGGCGAACTGCTCATGCTGCCGCTGGCCCCGGCCCGCGGCTCCCTCTGGGTGCTGAGACAGGTCGTCGACGAGGCGGAGCGGCAGTACTACGACCCCTCGGCCATCCGTCGCGAACTCGCCCGCCTCGAGCAGCGCCTGGAGGCGGGCGAGATCGACGAGGACGAGTTCGAACGGGGCGAGGACGAACTCCTCGACCGGCTGCAACACAGCACAGGACAGGACTTCAGACAATGAACCGACTGGCAATGGGCCTTGCCGTGGGCGCGGGATACGTCCTCGGCCGCACGAAGAAGGCGAAGTTCGCGTTCGCCGTCGGCACGATGGTCGCGGGCAAGCGGCTGAACCTGAGCCCGAAGGCGCTGGGGTCGCTGGTGACCCAGCAGCTGGAGAACAACCCGCAGTTCAAGGAGATCGGCGATCAGCTGCGCGAGGATCTGCGGGGTGTGGGCAAGGCCGCCACGGGATCGCTCCTGAACCGCCAGCTCGAAGGCCTCGCCGACCGGCTGCACGACCGCACCCTCGACGTCCAGGACCGGATCTCCGGCGTGGCGCCGGACGACGTCAAGGACGTGGGCCGGGACGACGAGGACGACGCGGACGATGCGGACGCGCCCCGGGACGAGGACGAACGGGACGAGGACGAGGACGACGCGGAGTCCGAGCCGGCCGGGCGGGGCAGGAAGACGGCCGCCAAGAGGCCGTCGAAGCCGGCCGCGAAGAAGACCGCGGCGAAGAAGACGGCCCGCAAGACCGTGCCGAAGCAGGCTGGCCGGAGCAGGGCCGCCCAGAGCAAGACCGGTCAGAGCAAGACGGCCGAGAGCAAGACCGGCCAGAGCAAGGCGGCCCAGAGCAAGACCGCCCAGAAGAAGTCGGCTTCGGCGGCTCGCGGCGGCGCCCGCAAGACGGCCTCGGCGTCCCGTACGGGCGGCGGCCGGGCGAAGGGAGGCGACCGTGGCTGAGTCACCCCTGGGCAACATCACGCGCGGCCCCGCCGCCGACCGCCTGAAGGAAGAGGCGCAGGCCTACCTCATGGCGCAGATCGAGCGCATGCTCATCGGCGTGGGCCACCGCCTCGGCGACGCCACCGTCAAGCTGAACGACATCGCGGACGGCAAGAGCCCCGGCTTCCGCAAGCTCGCGCTGGAGGCGGGCAAGAAGGTCGCCGAGGGCAAGGGTCCGGTGCGTGGCGCGCTGGAACTGGGCGGCAGCCGGCTGAAGGAGAAGGTCACCGACGCCGTCAAGGGCGTCGGGGGCGGCAAGCGCAAGAAGGGCGGCGCGGGCAAGAAGCCCACCGTCATCCTGGAGTACGTCGACGTCGGCGTCCCGGTCCGTGAGGCGTACGACCAGTGGACGCAGTACCAGGAGTTCTCCACCTTCGCGAAGGGCGTCGAGGACGCGACCGTCGCGAGCGACACGGACATCGACTGGAAGCTCAAGGTCTTCTGGTCCAAGCGCAGTTGGAAGGCGCACACCACCGAGCAGGTCCCGGACCAGCGGATCACCTGGACGTCCGAGGGAGCCAAGGGGACGGCGAAGGGCGCCGTCACCTTCCACCCGCTCGCGGAGAACCTCACCCGGGTCCTGCTGGTCATCGAGTACTACCCGCAGGGGCTCTTCGAGAAGACCGGCAACATCTGGCGTGCCCAGGGCCGCAGGGCACGCCTCGACCTCAAGCACTTCGCCCGGCACATCACGCTGCGCGGCGAGGCGAGCGACGGCTGGCGCGGTGAGATCCGCGACGGCGAGGTCGTCCGCAGTCACGAGGACGCCGTGGCCGATGAGGAGTCCGAAGACGAGCGCCCCGAGGCCGAGTACGACGAGGACCACGCGTACGAAGAGGACGGCGAGGACCGCGAGGACGCGCCGGAGGCGGAGTACGAGGACGAGGACGAGGGCGAGCCCGAGGAGGAACTCGACGAGCCCGAGGCCGAGTACGACGAAGAGGCCGAGGAGGAAGCCGACGAGCCCGAGCCCGAGCCCGAGGACGAGCCCGAGGCCGAGTACGACGAAGAGGCCGACGGCGAAGTCGACGAGGACGAGGTCGATGAGGAGACGGACGACGAGCCTGAGGACGAGACGGACGTCGAGCCCGAGGACGAGGTCGATGAGGAGGCCGATGTCGACGAGGAGAAGCGTCGCGAGTACGCCGGGTCGGCCGACGGCGGACGGGACAGCCGATGACGGCCTCCCCGGGCGGCGGCCTGCCCGGCCCCTACGGCAGCAGCGGCGGAGGGGCCAACCTCGCGGACATCCTTGAACGCGTCCTGGACAAGGGCATCGTCATCGCGGGCGACATCAAGATCAATCTGCTCGACATCGAACTGCTCACCATCAAGCTCCGCCTCATCGTCGCCTCCGTCGACAAGGCCAAGGAGATGGGTATCGACTGGTGGGAGCAGGACCCGGCGCTGTCGTCCGGAGCGCGCCACAAGGAACTCTCCCAGGAGAACGCCGAGTTGAGGCGGCGTCTGGAGGAACTGGAGTCCCAGGGCGTCCTGGAGCCCGCCGAGAAGGAGTCACGTGAGCCTGGCAAGTGAGGAACTGCGCTACGTCTACGCGGTCTGCCGCCCGCTGGACGCGCCGCTCGCCGCCGACCTGACCGGGGTCGGCGGCGTGCCGCCCCGGCAGCTCGCCCACGAAGGCCTCATCGCCGTGGTGGGCCCGGTGCCGGAGCGGGACTTCGCGGAGGAGCCGCTGCGCAGGCATCTGGAGGACCTGGACTGGCTCTCCGACACGGCCCGCGCACACCAGCGGGTGATCGCGGCGCTGACCAGTGTCACCTGCCCGCTGCCGCTGCGGCTCGCGACCGTCTTCCGGGACGACAGCGGCGTACGCGCCATGCTGGAGGAGGGGGCGGACCGCTTCCGGCGGGTCCTCGACCGGATCGACGGATGCGTGGAATGGGGCGTCAAGGTTCATCTGGAGAGCGAGGAGTCCTCGCGGGAGCGGCCCGCCGGGGCGGCGGCGAGCAAGCCGCTCTCGGGGCGCGACTATCTGCGCCAGCGGCGCAGCCGGCAGACCGCCCAGGACGAGAGCTGGCAACGCGCCGAGGCCTTCGCCCAGGCCCTGCACGAGAAGCTGTCGCGCCGGGCCGACGACTCCAGGCTGCACGCCCCGCAGAACTCCTCCCTGTCCAAGGCGCCCGGACGGAACATCCTCAACGCCGCCTATCTGGTGCCCCGCGCGCACTCCGAGGAGTTCGTCGAACTCGTGGACCGCACCAAGGACGAGGAGAGGGAATCCTCCGGTCTGCGGGTGGAGCTGACGGGCCCCTGGGCGGCGTACTCCTTCACCGCCCATGACGAAACGGGCGCCGACAAAACGGGCGCCGATGACGCGGGGCGCTCCCGATGACGGTCGTCGAGCGGCGTGAGATAGCCCTGGTGGACCTGCTCGACCGCCTTCTCGCGGGCGGGGTCGTCATCAAGGGCGACATCACGCTGCGGATCGCGGACGTCGACCTCGTACGTATCGACTTGAACGCCCTGATCAGCTCGGTGAACGAACAAGTGCCGTCACCGTGGCCGGAATTGGAGTAACCCATGGATGGCGGCGACCGCAAACGCATGGACCTCGATCCGGACACCGTGGAGCGGGACCTGGTGAAACTGGTCCTGACCATCATCGAGCTGCTGCGCCAGCTCATGGAGCGCCAGGCCGTGCGCCGCTTCGACACCGGTGACCTCACCGAGGACCAGGAGGAGCGGATCGGACTGACGCTGATGCTCCTGGAGGACCGGATGGCCGAGCTGCGCGACCGGTACGGCCTGCGGGCCGAGGACCTGAATCTGGACCTCGGTCCGCTGGGCTCGCTCCTGCCGAAGGACTAGGCGCTTACCGCGAGTTGTGTGGGACGCTTCCCGAGATGGATGAGGTCGGGGGCGCAGACGATGACACAGAGGACGACGCGGAGGGCGGGGCGGAGGAGCGTCCGGGGCTGGGGCGGCATCGCCGTACCTGCCCCCCGCGGCGCGGCAAGCCCTCCGGGTACGCGCTGCTCCTGCTGACCCTCACCCCCTTCTCGGCCCTGACCTACCTCCTGACGCTCCTTTTCGGCGCGGTGTTCGGCCGGGACGCGGGCGGCGCGGCCGCGGTGTTCGCCGGACTGGCGCTGCTGGTGCCGTTCGCCGTCCGCGCGTCGAGGTACCGGCGGCACACGAGAGTGGAGTTCCGCCTCTACGACAAGGGCCTTGTCGCGATCGCGGGCGACGGGACGGAAGCGGTCTATCCCTGGCGGTCGGCCGCTGTCTTCACGCACGGCCCGAACCGCTACAAGGTGTCCAACCCCGAGGGGGCGGTCGTCACGCTCCCCCCGGAGGGGGAGTGGGGCCCGGTGGTCCGGCAGGGTGTCCGGGACGAGCAGCTGGCCCCGGCCGCCGAGACCGCTCTGAACGGCGGTGAAGTCCCTTTCGGAGAGCTGGTGTTGAGCCGAGACGGGCTGACCGTACGGCGTAGGCGCGGCCGGGACGACTTCACTGCCTGGGAGGACGTCGACTCGCTCTCGCTCACGGCCGAGGGCGACCTCGTGGTCACCTCGCGGGGCAGCGACTTCCCGACCTATTTCGTGCGGCCCGGGAGTCGGGTGCCCAACCTGGAGATCTTCCTCGATCTCGCCCGTCGGCTGCGCGCACGCAGACCGCGGACGGCCCGCGCCGCGCCCGAACCGTCTCCAGAGACGGCGACTCCGGAGACGGCGGCTTCGGGCGAGCCAGCGCCGACCGGCCCCGCGCCGGCTCCCGGGGACGATCCGGAACCACTGACCGGAGTGCCGGAACTCCTGGCCCTGTACGTCACCTTCGGGGTGGGCGCGTGGGCGGCCTGGCACCTCGGCACCGCGCAGGGCATCGACGGTCCGGGCGCCGCACTCCTCGCCGCCGTCAGGGCCGCCCTCGGCGGAATCGTCGGCGCGGTCGCGGGCATCGGTCTCGCGGCAGCCGTCATGGCCGCGCCGGAAATAGTCGGCGCCCTGATCGTCGAGCCCGTGATCCGCTGGTTCCGGCACCGCCGCTACATCGCCGCGGCCGTCCTCGCGCTGTGCGCGACCGTCCCGCCGGTGGCCCTGCTCGTCGTCCTGTTCCGCGCGTTCCCCTCCCGCCTGGTCCCCCTGGTGGTCCTGCTCTTCTTCGGCGGCTGGACGTTGCTGCTCGCGGTGAAGCGGTGCGGTGTCTCCGAGCGCCTGATCGTGCGGCACCTTCCGGATCTGCCAGGCGTGTTCCTCGTCGTCCTCGCCGTCGAGCAGCTCGTCTCCGGGGACGTACTGACTCTCGTGCCGGCCGCCGGATTCCTCTTCCCGCTCGCCATCTGGCTCTCCTGGCGCGGCTGGCGCAAGCTGAAGGACTCGGCACGGCCGACGGTGCAGGCGGCGGCCGACATCGTCCTGTCCGTGGAACTCGGCCTGGTGCTCAGCGTGTTGATGGTGTGGCTGGCCAACGTACTGTCGTTCAGCCCGCGCCAAGTCAGCGTCGTACGCGGCGTCGTGGAGAGGATCCAAGGACTGACCGAGGTGCACTGGCTGTACTGGCTGGCGGTCTACACGGCGCTGGCGCTCGGCAGTTACGCGGCCCTGCGATGGCCGGACCGCGTCGGGCGGCTCAGGCGTCGGTGGCGCCCGGCGCGCTTCGGCGAATCCCGGCTGCCGCTGGGCCTCACCGCCAACTTCGCCCGGCGCTCCCTGTCAGGGGTCAGCATCGGCATCATGGTCGCCCTGCTGTTCCTCGTCGCGCTGGCCCCGGTGTCCGAGGGCGCGTGGAAGCGGCCGATGGCCGAGAGATACGCGCTGGAGGTCCAGCGTCGGCAGTACGCCGAGGGCGCCACAGCCGCGTACAAGGAGATCCACCAGCAGGTCACGGCGCACCCCCGGGCCGCCGCCCGGCTGCGAGCCGTGATCCTCGCCGTGGACCGGGCCGCTCCCTCGCCGCCCGGAGAGCCCGTGAACCGGACGGCGCTGGACATCGCCCGGCAGGTCGGCCGCTTCCAGGCCGCCACCCTCGCGCTCGACGAACCGGCGCCCCCACCCGAGCCGACCCCGGAGGCCGACGACCTCGACGGCCGGCTCGCCCAGCTCGACGAGACCCAGCGGCGCACCGCGGAACGCGAGCAGCGGACCGACCGGTTCGCCGAGCTGGCCTCCCTCGCGATCACCCGCACCTTCGACGCCCTCGACCTGGGCGACAACCAGGCCGTGCAGCTGGTCAAGGAGTACCTCGGCGGCCTGGTGGAGGACGGCCCGGTGAAGAAGGTCTTCCACCGGTGGGGCGAGGGCGTCGGCCGGCCCCCGCCCGAGGGCGGCCGACTCGTACGCGTCGACGTCCGCCGTCTGACGGCGGTGGCCTACGAGCGCACCCACGCGGCCGTCGCACGCGTCGACGCCGGCCTGCTCGCGTTCTACGGCCGGTTCGGCGTCGGCGTCCCCGCCGAGGTGACGTCGCCGCGACTCGCGGTCGATCTGGCGAACCAGCGCCGGTATCTGCGGCAGGGCACGGGCCCCTGTACCGGCTGTGTCACCTCCACGACCGGAGGATCCAGCACCGGCGGAGGCGGAGGGGGCGGCCGCCGCTGAGAGCCGGTCGAGCCCGCGCCCGGGACGCACGCCGGATGCGGCCCGGCGGAGGACGACGCGTGCCGGATGCGGCAGAGAACGACGCGCGCGTCGGATGCGGGGGAGCGCAACGCGCGCTACTTGCGGCAGAGGATCTCGCCGTGCAGCACCACGAACCACCCGTCCTGCGCCCCGCCCCACTCCCGCCACGCCGCCGCGAGAGCCCGCAGCTGCTCGACGTCCGCGTGCCCGCCCGACACCGCGCGTTCGGCGTAGGAGGAGGCGACCGTGCGGTCCGCCCACAGCCCGCTCCACCAGGCCCGCTCCTCGTCGGAGGAGTAACACCACGTGCCGGCGCTCGCGGTGACGTCCGTGAGACCGGCCTCCAGGGCCCAGGACTTGAGGCGGCGCCCGGCATCCGGCTCGCCGCCGTTGGCGCGGGCCACCCGCCGGTACAGGTCCAGCCAGTCGTCCAGGGCGGGCACCTTCGGGTACCAGGTCATCGCCGCGTAGTCGGCGTCGCGGGCCGCGATGATGCCGCCCGGCTTGCAGACCCGCCGCATCTCGCTCAGCGCCCGCACCGGATCGCCCACGTGCTGGAGCACCTGATGGGCGTGCACGACGTTGAACGTGTCGTCGGGGAAGTCGAGGTCGTGCACGTCCGCGACGGCGAAGTCCACGTTGTCCAGGCCGCGTTCACCAGCCGTGGCGCGTGCCGTGCCGAGGATGTCCGGCGCGTGGTCGACGCCCGTGACACGGCCCCGCGGAACCAGCGCCGCCAGGTCGGCGGTGATGGTGCCGGGCCCGCAGCCGATGTCGAGGACCGTCATGTCCGACTTCAGCGAACCGACGAGGTACGCGGCGGAGTTGGCGGCGGTGCGCCAGGTGTGGGAACGCAGCACGGACTCGTGGTGCCCGTGCGTATAGACGGCGGTTTCCTTCGGCATGGCGGACTCCTCCAGGTTCGCTGCACGCTTGCTGCGGTACGCCGAACCTACGCCGCCGCGCCGAATAATGAGACCCGTGTATCAGTATCTGGTCACCCGATGACGGGGAGCGGCCGATAGACCGTGAGCGCCTCCGAGAGCTTGTCGAGCAGCAATGCGCCCTGGACGTCGGTGAGTTCACCGTCGTACGCCGCCACCGTGCCCGGTCCGATGTCGTCCACCCGCAGACTCCGCAGTCGCACCGCCGCCTGGACCGGGGTGCGGACCGCGGAACCGGCGAGCGCGGCGGCGAGCAGCCGCACGCCCGGCTTCCGCCCGCCGTGCACGGCGCGTACGTCCAGCAGCCCGTCCGCCAGGTCGAGCCGCCGCCCCGGCGCGAGACCGAACCGGTGGTACGAGCCGTTGCCCGCGAAGAGCAGCCACAGCGGCCGCCTGCGGCCCCGGACCTCGGCGCTCATCGGCGCGGGCGTCGAGCGCAGCGTCCGCAGGGCGGCGAGGGCGGACGCGGGCCGGTCGCCCAGGCGGCGTGCCCAGCGGTCGCTGCGGCGGACCGTCTCCGGGAGGACACCGAGGCTGAAGGTGTTGAGGAAGATCCCCTCGGTCCTGTCCTCCTCGGGAGTGCCGTCCGGCGAGCGGAAGCGGCCCACGTCGACCGTCACCGCGCCGCCCTCCTCCACGGCACGGCACAGGTCGCGCGTCTCCTCCACGCCGATGTCGTAGGCGAAGTGGTCCGGCCTGCCGCCGGGCAGCACCGCGAGCGGCAGCCCGTGGCGCAGGGCGACACCCGCCGCGGCGTTGACGGAGCCGTCACCGCCGCACACCCCGAGGGCCCGCGCGCGGCCCGCCGCCTTCTCCAGCTCGGCGCCCACGTCGTCCGGCTCACAGGTGATGACCTCGGCGAGTGGCAGGACGGCCCCCAGGGCCCTCGCACGCTCACCGGCGCGCGCACCGGACTCGGCGACCAGAACCAGGCCCTCGCCGCCGGGCAGGGCGGGCGCCTCGGGACGCGGCCTGCCCGGGGCGGGCAGCTGACCGCGGGTCGGCGCGAGGCCGCGCACCGCGAAGGCCGCGCCCGCGCCGAGAGCCGCGCCCGCGACGACGTCACCCGGGAAGTGCACGCCGGTGTAGACACGGGAGAGCGCCACCGCGCCCGCGACGGGCGCGACCCCCGCGCCCCAGGCCCGCGACTCCAGCGCCACACCGGTGGCGAAGGCCACGGCGGACGCGGAGTGACCCGAGGGGAACGACGTGGTGATCGGCTGCCGCTTCAGCTGCCGGATCAGCGGCACCGAGTCGAGCAGCGGCCGGGCCCGCCGCACCGAGCGCTTGCCGAGCGTGTTGATGGTCGCGGAGGCCAGCGCGAGCGAGGCGACCCCGCGCACGGCGGCCCGGCGGGCCCTCGGCGTGCCGGTCGCCGCCATCGCCGCGGCCGTGCCGAACCACAGCAGCCCGTGGTTGGCGCTGCGGCTCAGCCGGGGGAGGAGACGGTCGGCGCCCGGCCAGTGCCGGGAGGCGACCGCTTCGAAGACGCGGTAGTCGAGGGCGAGCAGCCGGGCCCGCGGGCCGTCCTGACGTGAGGGGGAGACATCTGCGGTCATATGCTCCGGGTACCCGGACCGGTCGCGGCCACTACCGCCGCACAAACCGGTTTGCCGCGACGGCGGCCGGACACGGAGAATCCCGCCCATGGGACATCTGGAAGCCGCGCACCTCGAGTACTACTTGCCGGACGGGCGGGCGCTGCTCGGTGACGTCTCCTTCCGGGTCGGCGAGGGCGCGGTCGTCGCCCTGGTCGGGGCCAACGGCGCGGGCAAGACCACACTGCTGCGGCTGATCTCCGGCGAGCTACAGCCGCACGGCGGCAGCGTCACCGTCAGCGGCGGCCTCGGCGTGATGCCGCAGTTCGTCGGCTCCGTACGGGACGAGAGCACCGTGCGCGACCTGCTCGTCTCCGTCGCCCAGCCGAGGATCCGGGAGGCCGCGAAGGCCGTCGACGCCGCCGAGCACGCGATCATGACGGTCGACGACGAGGCCGCCCAGATGCAGTACGCCCAGGCCCTCTCCGACTGGGCCGAGGTGCAGGGCTACGAGGCCGAGACGCTGTGGGACATCTGCACCACCGCCGCGCTCGGCGTCCCCTACGACAGGGCCCAGTTCCGCGAGGTGCGCACCCTCTCGGGCGGCGAGCAGAAGCGCCTCGTCCTGGAGGCCCTGCTGCGCGGCACCGACGAGGTCCTGCTCCTCGACGAGCCGGACAACTACCTCGACGTCCCCGGAAAGCGCTGGCTGGAGGAGCGGCTGCGGGAGACCCGCAAGACCGTGTTGTTCGTCTCCCACGACCGGGAGCTGCTCGCCCGCGCCGCCGAGAAGATCGTCAGCGTCGAGCAGAGCCCCGGGGGCGCCGACGCGTGGGTGCACGGCGGCGGCTTCGAGACGTTCCACGAGGCCCGCAGGGAGCGCTTCGCACGCTTCGAGGAGCTGCGCCGCCGCTGGGACGAGAAGCACGAGCAGCTGAAGAAGCTGGTGCGCACCCTGCGCCAGGCCGCCGAGGTCAGCCACGAGATGGCCTCGCGCTACCACGCGGCACAGACCAGGCTCCGCAAGTTCGAGGAGGCGGGCCCGCCCCCGGAGCCGCCCCGCGAGCAGGACATCACCATGCGCCTGCACGGCGGCCGCACCGGCGTCCGCGCCGTGACCTGCGAGGGTCTTGGCCTCACCGGCCTGATGGAACCCTTCGACCTGGAGGTCTTCTACGGCGAGCGGGTCGCCGTCCTCGGCTCGAACGGCTCGGGAAAGTCGCACTTCCTGCGCCTGCTGGCCGGCGAGGACGTGGCGCACACCGGCGCCTGGAAGCTCGGCGCGCGCGTCGTGCCGGGCCACTTCGCGCAGACCCACGCGCACCCCGAGCTGTTCGGCCGCACCCTCCTCGACATCCTGTGGCGCGAGCACGCGCAGGACCGCGGCGCCGCGATGTCCCGGCTGCGGCGGTACGAACTGACCGGCCAGTCCGAGCAGAAGTTCGAGCGCCTCTCCGGCGGCCAGCAGGCCCGCTTCCAGATCCTGCTCCTGGAGCTGGAGGGCTGCACGGCCCTGCTCCTCGACGAGCCCACCGACAACCTCGACCTGGAGTCCGCCGAGGCCCTCCAGGAAGGCCTCGAAGGCTTCCAGGGCACCGTCCTCGCCGTCACGCACGACCGCTGGTTCGCCCGCTCCTTCGACCGCTATCTGGTCTTCGGCAGCGACGGCCGGGTCCGGGAGACCCCCGAGCCGGTCTGGGACGAGCGCAGGGTGGAGCGCGCGCGGTAGCCCACCGTGTTCCGTACCGCGCGCCCGGACCTCGCCCGGTGCATCCTGGGGTAGTACGCGCCGAGCGGGTACCCGGGGGGCAGGGAGCGACGCGACGAGGCGATCGGAGCGATCCATGAACGGAGTCGACCCGGGTCAGCTGGACGACCAGCAGCTCATCAAGGAGCTGGAGACCATCCACCGGACCCGGCACACCACCCTGCTGCACGGCTCGGACGACGCCCTGCGGGCCCACGACGAGCGCATGGCGGAACTGGAGGCCGAGTACCTGCGCCGCCATCCGCGCAGGTCGGTGGCGCCCGGCCGCACCCGCACGGGGGCGCGGGAGAGGGGGAACACGCCATCATGACGCAGCACGACACCACCACCCCGCACGTCCTCGACCGGCACGGCCAGGCACTCAGACTCTTCACCGACCGGGTGCACGCCGTCCACGACGACCAGTGGGACGTGCCCACCCCCTGCACCGACTGGACGGTGCGCGACCTGGCCAACCACCTCACGTCCGAGCAACTGTGGGTGCCGCCGCTGCTCCGTGACGGCGCCACGGTCGACACCGTCGGCGACAGCTTCGACGGCGACATGCTCGGCCCCGACCCGGTCGCGTCCTGGGACACCGCGGCCACCGCGTCCCGCGCCGCGTTCCGCGAACCGGGCGCCCTGGAGCGCTCCGTCCACCTCTCCTTCGGCGACACCCCGGCCATCTTCTACTGCGCCCAGATGACCACCGACCTGGTGGTGCACGCCTGGGACCTGTCCCGGGCGATCGGCGCCGACGAGACGCTGCCCGCGGACCTCGTCGAGTTCTCCGTACGGGAGATCTCGCCGTACGCGGCGGAGCTGGAGAAGAGCGGCCTCTTCGACCCGCCGCTGGAGCCGCCGCCGGACGCCGACGCGCAGACGCGGCTGCTGAGTCTGGTCGGGCGCCGGGCGTGAGACCGGCGAGCACCGGGGGCGCGTGGGGCGGCGGCAGGCCACGGCCGATTCCTTTCGCACGCGGCGGGGTAACCGATCTGCCATGAGAGTTGGCGTGGTGGACGTGGGGTCGAACACGGTACGGCTGGTGGTCGCGGACGCCGACGGGCAGGTGCCGCTGCCCGTCCACACGGTGAAGCGTCGGCTGCGGCTCGCCGAGGACGTGGACCGGGACGGCCGGCTCGGCGAGGAACCGGTCCGCAAGCTGGTCGAGGCGGTGCGCGACGTACGGGCACAGGCGAGGCGGTGGGGCGTGGCGGAGCCGTTCGCCTTCGCCACGTCCATCGTGCGCGACGCGCCGAACCGCACCGAGGTGCTCGACGCCGTGGAGGCGGGGACGGGGCTTCGGCTGCGCACCCTGACCGGGGAGGCCGAGGCGGAGCTGACGTTCCTCGCGGCCCGCAGATGGATGGGGTGGCGCGCCGGACCGCTGGTGCTCTTCGACATCGGCGGCGGCACGTTCGAGGTCGCGTTCGGCCGCAGCAGGCTGCCCGACTACGCTGCCTCGCTGCCGCTGGGCGCGGGCCGCCTCACGCGGGACTTCTTCGACGGGCAGGACCCGCCGCGCGGGCGCGACATCAAGGCGGTCCGGCGCCAAGTGCGCCACCAGCTGCGGGACGTGGCCGCGCGGATCCGCTGGGAGATGCCGCACACGGCGGTCGCCACCTCGCGTACGTTCCAGCAGCTCGCCCGGTTGTGCGGCGCCGCCCCCGGGCGCTACGGCCCGTTCGTCCAGCGGGAGTTGGGCCGCCTCGAACTGGGCAGGGCGCTCAAGGAACTCGCGCAGCTGCCCGCCGACCGGCGGGCGCAGCTGCCGGGCATCTCGGCCGCGCGCGCGGGACAGTGCCTGGCCGGCGCGGTCGTGGCCCACACGGCCATGAAGCTGACCGGGCTCGAAGCGCTGACCGTGTGCCCGTGGGCGCTGCGCGAGGGGATCCTGCTGCGTTACATCGAGGACGGCAGCGACGCCTGGTGGGCCCAGGAGGAGCGGACGGCCCCCGGGGACGGTACGCGCGACGACGCCACGCCCCTGCGGCTGGCCACCTCGCCCTGACGCGATCCCGCTCCGCTGCCACTTCTGCCACGTCGCCCCGACACCGGCCCGCGCACCGCCGGAAGGCGGGCGGGGGGCGCGGTGCGCGACGGCGGGACCCTCAGGCCTGGTGGATGCCCGGCCAGCTGTCCGGATCGGCGCGGCTGATGTCGGCCAGCGCCGACGACGGGTCCTGGGAGAGCGCGAGATCTCCGAGGCTCACCATCCCCACCGGGTGCCCGTCCTCGACGACGGGCAGCCTGCGGACCGCGTGGTCGCGCATCAGACCGACCGCGTCCGACACGGCGTCACCGGGGGCCACCACCACGGGATTGGGCGTGCACACGGCCTCGGCGCTGACTGTCAGCGGATCGGCGCCGTCCGCCACGGCACGCAACGCGATGTCCCGGTCGGTGAGCACACCGATGACCCGGCCGTCCGTGGCGACCAGCACATCCCCGATGTCCTGGGCGCGCATGAGCTGCGCCGCCTCCACGAGAGAAGCGTCGGGGCGCACCGCCACCACGCCCGGCGTCATGACGTCCCTTACGAATTCAGCCATGGCTGACCTTCCTGCATGCGTTCGTTCGTTCGTCGGACACTCCTCGGGGTGACTCCGCCCGAAGTACCCCTGTGCCCCACGGCTATGCCCCGCCCACCCGGCAGGTTCGCGCCGCCCGCGGGACATTGCGGACACGCCCTAGCCGCGGCGGCCGCGCCCCTTCCCGTCCTCACGCGCCCTGCCCGCCCCCGGCAGGAACTCCTGCATCTTCGCCTTCAGCCCCTGCTTCACCATCGAGGAACGATCGGCGTCGCCCTTGAGGACCGACTCCGCCGTCGCCTCCATCTGCTCCCACGTCGCGTGCGGCGGGATCGGCGGCACCGCCGGGTCCGTGCGGAAGTCGATGACCACCGGCTCCCGCGCCTCCAGAGCGGCCCGCCAGGCCGCCTCGACCTCCTCGGGGTGCTCCACCCGGATCCCGGTCAGACCGATGGACCGCGCGAACTCCGCGTACGGCACATCGGGCAGCGACTGCGACGGCAGGAACGACGGCGCGCCGCCCATGGCCCGCATCTCCCAGGTGACCTGGTTCAGGTCCTGGTTGTTCCAGACGGCGACGATCAGCCGCGGATCGTCCCAGCGGTGGTGGTACTTGGCGGCCGTGATCAGCTCCGCCATGCCGTTCATCTGCATCGCGCCGTCCCCCACCAGGGCGACCACGGGACGGTTGGGATGCGCGAACTTCGCCCCGATCGCGTACGGCACACCGCACCCCATCGTGGCGAGCGTCCCCGACAGCGAGGCGCGCATGTCGCCCCGCATCGTCAGATGACGCGCGTACCAGTTCGCCACCGAGCCCGAGTCGCACGTGATGAGCGCGTTGTCGGGCAGCAGCGGGTCCAGGGCGCGCGCCACGTACTCGGGGTTGACGGGATCCGCGGACTGCTCGGCCCTGCGCCGCATGACGTCCTTCCAGCGCGTCACGTTGGCGCAGATCTCCTCCTGCCACTCGCGGCTGACCGCGCGCCGGTCCTTGTCGATCAGCGGGATCAGCTCGCGCAGCGTCGCCCGTGCGTCGCCGACGAGATTCACCTCGTACGGATACCGCATCCCGACCATGTGCGGATCGATGTCGATCTGCACCCCGCGCGCCGAGCCCGGCTCCGGCAGGAACTGCGCGTAGGGGAAGCTCGACCCGATCGTCAGGAGCGTGTCGCAGTCGCGCATCAGCTCGTACGAGGGACGGGTGCCCAGCAGGCCGATCGACCCGGTGACGTAGGGGAGTTCGTCGCTCAGCGCGTCCTTGCCGAGCAGCGCCTTCGCGACACCCGCGCCGAGCAGCTCCGCGATCTCCTCGACCTCGGCGCGGGCCCCCGCCGCGCCCTGGCCGATCAGGATCGCCGCCTTGTCACCCGCGTTGAGGACCTCCGCGGCCCGCTCCAGGGCCGTCGGCGACGGCATCGCCGTCCAGCCGCTGCGGTCCAGACTGGAGGGGACCATCTTGAACGCGTGCGGGGGCGGGGTGTAGTCGAGTTCCTGCACATCACCGGGGATGATCACGGCGGTCGGGCAGCGGCGCGCGTACGCGGTGCGGATCGCCCGGTCGAGGACGTTCGGCAGCTGCTCGGGCACCGTCACGGTCTCCACGAACTCGGACGCCACGTCCTTGAACAGCGTGTGCAGATCGACCTCTTGCTGGTACGAGCCGCCCATCGCGCTGCGGTGCGTCTGTCCGACGATCGCGAGCACCGGCACATGGTCGAGCTTCGCGTCGTACAGGCCGTTGAGCAGATGAATGGCGCCCGGCCCCGACGTCGCCACGCACACGCCGAGGCGTTTGCCGAACTTGGCGTAGCCGACGGCTTCGAACGCCGACATCTCCTCGTGTCGCGCCTGCACGAACCGCGGCTGGTCCTCGGCCCTGCCCCACGCGGCGAGCAGGCCGTTGATGCCGTCACCCGGATAGCCGAAGACCTGCTCTACCCCCCAGGCGCGCAGCCTCTCCAGGATGTGGTCGGCGACCGTGACACTCATGGCGGAACCCTCCGGGCGGGTCGGGAATCGGCGGTCACCCCCGGGTGTCCGGGGCGACCCGGAGGAAACCTACGGCCGGATCGGGGGCGTTTGGTCCTCCCCACGCGGGGCAGGCGAAGAAACAGTGCTTCGGACCGGAGGCACGTCCGTGGGAGCGGTCGCATCGCGCGCCCCGGGTGTGTTCCCGTCGTGGTCCGACGCCCGCACTCCCACGGTGACCGTCCATCCCCAGGCACCCCCCAAGGGAGTTGCGACGCACCATGCGTTCCCACACGAGCACCGCGTTACCGCCCAGGAACACGGCCGCACCGGCCAGGAGCACGCGCCACTCTCACGACGACGCCCCGGACACCACCGAGGCCTTCGAACGCCTTCTCGATCTTGAGGAGGGCCCCGAACGGGACGCCCTGCGCCAGGAGATCGTCCAGGCCTGGCTGCCCATGGCACAGCGCCTCGCGGGCCGCTTCCGCAACCGCGGCGAGTCCCTCGACGACCTGCGCCAGGTCGCGGCCCTCGGCCTCGTCAAGGCCGTCGACCGGTACGACCCGCGGCGCGGCACCGCCTTCGAGAGCTACGCCGTGCCGACCGTCACCGGCGAGATCAAGCGGCACTTCCGCGACCACATGTGGACCCTGCACGTGCCACGCCGCGTCCAGGACCTGCGCAACCGCGTGCGGTTCGCCCGCCAGGACCTCTCCCAGACCGTCTCCGGACGCGCCCCCACCACCGCCGAGATCGCCGAGCACGCCCATCTGAGCGAGGAGGACGTGAAGATCGGCCTGGAGGCGCTCGAAAGCTTCACCGCGCTCTCCCTGGACGCCGAACTCCCGGGCAGCGAGGACGGCTACTCCCTCAGCGACGCCCTGGGCGGCCCCGACCCCGCGCTCGACGTCGTCGTCGACCGCGAGGCCGTCAAGCCGCGCATCGCGCAACTGCCCGAGCGGGAGAGGACCATCCTCTACATGCGGTTCTTCGGCGATATGACGCAGAGCCGCATCGCCGACGAGATGGGCATCTCGCAGATGCACGTCTCACGGCTGATCAGCCGCTGCTGCGACCGGCTGCGCGACCAGGTCATGCGCGACGCCGCCTGACACCTCCTGGTGCCGCCTGACACCGCCCGGCGCCGCCTACCGCCGCATGGCGAGTGCCATGTGCCGGGACAGCACGTCGACCGCGCGCGCCTCCGCCATCGAGAAGGCGAGGCGCGCGCCGCACCGGAAGAGCGTGAGGACACCCTCCACGGGGCCGTCCGCGCGGGCGCTCAGCGGCACGCACAGCAAGGACGTGACCTCGGCGCGGACCAGGACATGCGCGCCGGTCGCGTCCCGCCCGAAGGCGTCCGGGTCCTCGGGGCGCACCTGCAACGACCCCGCCCCGCCGCGCGCCGCCTCCACCACGAGGGGGCACGCGGCGGGGTCCTGCGCCAGCACGTCGGCGACCGGCGCGCCCGGCGGCCCGAGCACGACGGTACGCCGGAGCCGCGCGGCACCCGCGTCGGCGACCACCCAGTCCGCGAACCGCCCGTGCAGCACCGAGGCGGCCCGCTCCAGCACCGCCGCACGGTCGGCGGGCGCCGTGAGCAGCGCCGTCGTCATCGCGTCCGCCAGGTCGAGCTGCGCCGCGTGCCGGGTGGCCTCACCGAGGTCGGGCACGGGCCGCGGCACGCTCGGCGACTGCTGCGCGCGGGTCACCGAGGGCTGGAGCACGACGAGGACGGCCGTGCGCGGCTCGGTGCCGGGCCGCAGCGCGGTGAGCGTCGCCCGGACCGGCGTGGCGGGGCTCTGCTGGAGGTGTACGACGAGACTGCGGTCGCCCTCGCCACGGGCGACGGCGGCGGCCTGCGAACGGAACGCGACCCGGTCGGCGTGCATCAGGAACCCGGTCAGCGGCCGGCCCGCCGCGAAGCCCGTACGGACCCCGGTCAGGGCGGCGCCCGCCAGGTTCATCCGCCGGATCGCGGTCTCCCTGTCGATCAGTGCCACCGGCAGCGGCATCCGCTGGAAGATGGCCCGCAGCAGCCGCTGCTCGTCCCGGTCCGGCGAGGCGCCGCTCAACTGCCCCTCGGCGCTCAGACGCTCATACGTGGGCCACAACTGGCCGACCACGTGGTCGAGTTCGAAGATCGCCGCGTCAAGTACCCTGCCGAGGCCGTCCCCCGGGACGGAGCGGGCCGACTTCAGCGCGGCGACACGGCGCACGAAATCCGTGAGGTCTTCACCGAACTCCTCCATCTGGTGCATGGGTTGAACCTAACGGCTGATCCTGTTTTCCGGAGGGCCCGGGGGGAAGCCGAAGGGGAGAGGAGGAACACCCCATGGCGCCCTTGCCGGACCCGGACCTGCTCCGACCGGAATCAGCTCTTCCCGGCCGCAGGCTCTCCGAACTCGCCGAACAGGCCGTACGGTGCACCCCCGCCTGCTGCGGCGCGAGCACCACGGTCACCGACGGCGGCGACGAACACCCCGCCGCCGTCACCCACCCCGACCTCGCGGGTCTCGTCTCGGTGCAGCTCCGCTCGGGGGAGGGGCCCATCCCGGCCGCCGAGGAGCGGGGGACACCGGTCGACTCCGACGACCTGCTGCGGGACGAGCGATGGCCCGAGTACCGTGCGATGGCCCTCGACTCCGGCGTACGCTCCAGCGTCACCCTGCCCTTCCAGCGCGCCGGGCTCACGGTCACCCTGAGCCTGTTCAGCTTCCGCCCCGGCGCGCTCGACGACGCGCCGCACGGCCCCGCGCAGGCGCTCGGTGACCTGGCCACGGCCAGCTTCGTGCGCGACCGGCACTACCGCGCCGCGCTGAGCGAGCTGGACCAGATGGGCACGGCCCTGCGCACCCGGCCCGTGGTGGACCAGGCGTGCGGGATCGTCATGCACGTACTGGGCTGCGAGGCGGACGCCGCGTTCAGCGTGCTGCGGCGCATCTCCCAGACGACGAACCGCAAGCTCGCGGACGTCGCGGCGGCGCTGGTCGAGACGAAGGGGCGCGGCCTGGAGCGGGAGCTGGTCTCCCTGGCCCGCTGAGGTCCGCCTCTCCAGCCCGCACCAAGGCCCGAGCCGGTCGACACCGACCGGCTCGGGCCGTGCCGCCGCGCGCTCACCCGGGCGGGGCCCAGCGCGGGCGGCGGGCACGGGAGCGCGTTGTGATGGGCATGTACGGCTGCGCCGGGCACGTGCGGGCATGTCCTGGGTACAGAGCCGTGCCGTGGGTGCAGGCCCGTGACCTGGGTAAGACCCGTACCCGTGCCCTGGGTACAGATCCGTCCCACGGGGCAGGAGACAGTCACGCGAGTGCACGGAGGTACGTATGAGGCGGACGGACTCCGCGGGCCGCGGCCCCGTCCGGTACGGCCCGCCCCCGCCCGAGCCGGGCCTCCCGGTCCTGCCCGAGCTGGCCTCCGCCGTCGCCTCGGCCGCCGGCCGCTCACACGGCGAGCCCCCCGGCGGCGGCCCCGCCCTCCTGGACGCCGCGAGCGGCTACTGGTCCCGCCGCGGGCTCGCCGTCGAACGCGGCCACGTCGCCGCCGCCCCGGGCGCCCCGCCCCTGCTGCTCGCCCTCACCGCGGCCCTCGGCGGCGACGTCCTGCTGCCCCGCCCGTGCCCCGCCTGGTGGGCGCCCCAGGCGCGGCTGCTCGGCCGCGGGGTCTTTCACGTGCCGACGCCCGCCGAGTGCGGCGGCGTCCCGGACCCGTACGCCCTCCTGGAGACCGTCCGGCGCGTCCGCGCCGAAGGCGGCAGGCCCCGGCTGCTCGTGCTCAGCGTCGCCGACGACCCGACCGCCACCGTGCCGCCGCCGGAAGTGCTGCACGAGGTCGTCGAGGCGGCCGCGGACGAGGGTCTGCACGTCGTCAGCGACGAGACCTGGCGCGACACGCTGCACCACCCCCACGAGACCGTCCTGATCGGCCCCGCCGAGATGGACCACGAGCGGGTGACCGTCCTCTGCGACCTCACCGGCCCTTTTCTGCCCCCGTCGCTGCCCGCCGCCGTGGCCCGCTTCCCCGCCACCGAGGACGGCGCGGACCTGCGCGCCCGCACCCTCGACGTCCTCACCGCACTCGGGGCCTCCACAGCGGCCCCGGCCGCCGCCGCGGCGACGTACGCACTGGGCGAACCGGACGAGATCACCGCGCGCCTGGCCGCCGCCGTCCGCCTCCACGCGCGCGTGGCCGACGCCGCGCACCGCGCCGTGCTCGCCGCGGGCGCGCTGGCCAGGCCCCCGCGGGCGGGCCGCCACCTCTACGCCGATCTCGGCCCGCTGCGGCCGGCGCTCGCAGCCCGGGGCGTCGGCGACGCACAGGACCTGGAGGACTTCCTCGGTGAACGGCTCGGCATGCCCGCGCCCGGCGGCCACCGCTTCGGCGACGACATCGACGCCCTGCGCGTACGGCTCTCCACGGGACCCTTCCTCGGCTCAACGCCCTCGGAACGCCTGGTGTCTCTCGGCGCGCCGGACCCCCTGGAATTGCCGCACGTGGAAAGGGCGTTGAGCATGTTCGGATCGGCCTTCGACGATCTCCGCGCGGACACACAGCGAATGGAGCCTCCTCGGTGACCCCACAGGCGCAGCAGCAGACCCAGGAGCAGGTGCAGGAGCAGGCGCGGACACCCACGCCGTCCCCACCGCCCCCGCCGCTCCCCGCGCCCGGCGCCGCGCGCCGCTGGCCGAGGACGTTCGCCGACCGGCTGACCGCGCCGCTGCCCGGACTGCGAGGGTTCGCGAGGTTCGCGCGCGAGGGGGCCCTGCGACCGCGCCCCGAAGGCCTCGCCGACATCGGACGGCTGCCGTTCGAACCGGGCCCGCTGCCCGAGGTCGACGCCCGCACCGTCGCCGTCACCTGGGCGGGCCACGCCAGCTGGGTCGTCCGTATCGGCGGCCTCACCGTCCTCACCGACCCCGTCTGGTCCCGCAGGATCCTCGGCACCCCGGCCCGCGTCACCCCCGTGGGCGTCGCCTGGAGCGCGCTGCCGCCCGTCGACGCGGTCGTGATCAGCCACAACCACTACGACCATCTGGACGCCCCGACCCTGCGCAGACTCCCGAGGGACACCCCCGTCTTCGTCCCCGCCGGGCTCGGCCGCTGGTTCACCCGCCGCCGCTTCACGCGCGTCACCGAACTCGACTGGTGGGAGGGCGCCGAACTGGGCGGCGTGCGCTTCGACTTCGTGCCCGCCCACCACTGGTCCAAGCGGAGCCTCGCCGACACCTGCCGTACGTTGTGGGGCGGCTGGGTCATGACGGACGCCCAAGGACAGCGGGTCTACTTCGCGGGCGACACCGGCTACGGCCACTGGTTCGAGCGGATCGGCGAGCGCTACCCCGGCATCGACCTCGCGCTGCTGCCCATCGGGGCGTACGACCCGCGGTGGTGGCTCAGCGACGTGCACTGCGACCCGGAGGAAGCGGTCCGGGCCGCCGGTGACCTGGGCGCGCGGCGGATGGCACCCATGCACTGGGGCACGTTCCTGCTCTCCGCCGAGCCGGTCCTCGAACCGCTCACCCGGGTGCGTACGGCGTGGGAGAAGACGGGGCGGCCCCGGGAGGACCTGTGGGATCTGCCGGTGGGGGCGTCGCGGGTGCTCGACCGGGCCCCGGGGGCCTCGTGAACCAGGGGCGCCTTACGCGGGGGCCCGTCTGACCTTGCGCCACACGGCCGGCGCCGCGCTGATCGTCACCGTCAGAGCGACCGCCAGCGCGACGCCCTCCCACGGCTCCTTGAACAGCGAACCGCCGAGGATGCCGATCAGCTGGTACGTCACCGCCCACGCGAGGCACGCCGGTATGTCACCGCGAATGAACCGGCGCAGCGGCATCTTCGCCATCAGGCACGCCAGCATCACCGGGATCCGCCCCGCGGGAACGAGCCGCGACAGCACCAGCACCATCACGCCGTGGTCCCGCAACTTGGCCTGCGCCTGCGCCAGCCGCTCCTCGGGCGCCCGGTCGCGGAGCGCCGCGAGCCAACGCGAGCCGTTCTTGGACCGCATGCCGCGCCGCCCGAGCCAGTACAGGCCGACATCACCGAGGAACGCCGCGAGCGCCGCGACGCCGAAGACGATGAGCAGCGAGAACGGCACCGTCTGATGCAGGGCCACCACCGCCGCCGAGCTGACCAACGCGCCCGTCGGCACCACCGGCACCAACGCGCCGATCACCACCAACAGGAACAACGACGGATAGGCGACCGCCTGCTGCGTGCTGTCCGGCGCCACCTGGGCCGCCACGGCGAGTATCACCGGGCCACCTCCGGCAGCACGCTCTCGCCGTGCGCGAGCCGGTGCACCGCCACCCCGGGGGCCAGCTGAGCCGCGCGGCGCACGAACTCCGGCCCCGGCGCGTGGAATTCATGAGGGCGCACGGCGTCCATGCCGATCGGCCAGTACGTGCCATAGTGCACCGGGATCGCGCTGCGCGGCGCGATCCGGGTCAGCGCCTCGGCGGCACGGCCCGCGTCCAGGTGCCCGTGGCCCAGGTAGGGGCCCCAGCCGCCGACCGGCAACAGCGCCACGTCCACGTCCCCGACCTCCTCGGCCATCGAGTCGAAGAGCCCGGTGTCCCCCGCGAAGTACGTACGCGCCTCCCCGCACACCACATAGCCGAGCGCCGGGGAGAGCCGCGGACCGAGGGGCAGCCGCCGCCCGTCGTGCAGCGCGGGGACCACGCGTACGACGAGGTCACCGACCGGGATCTCGTCCCCGGCCACGACTTCGACGAAGCGCAGGTGGGGCAGCCTGCGGGTCAGTCCCGGCACCGAGCGCGGCGCCCCGCGGGGGACCAGCGCGAGGGTGCCGGGGGCGAGCCGGGCGAGTGAGGGGACGTGCAGGTGGTCGGCGTGCAGATGCGACACGAGTACGACATCGGCGACCGCCGCGGCCGGGGGCGGCGGGGCGCCCCTGCGGCGGCGCAGATGGGCCAGGCGGCGGGCGAAGAGGGGGTCGGTCAGGACGCGGACGCCCGAGTCCTCGACCGTGCAGGTGGCATGGCCCCACCACGTGACCTCGACCGGCACCCGGTTCCTCCTTCGTACGACTGTCTATGAGCCTACGGCCAGGAGTAGGGTCTGCGGCCGGGACGGACGGTGAGGGGCGCACGGACGGTGAAGGGGACTCTATGGGCGAGGTCACGGGTGCCGGTACGTCCGTGGTGCGTGCGGCGGCGATCGCCAGCCTCACACCTCTGGAGGAACTGGACGCCGACCCCTTCCTGGTCGACTCGCGCAGCCAGCACGCGATGTGCGCGCGGTGGGCCGCCGAGCAGGGGTATGTGATCACGCGGGAACTGGTCGTACGAGGGCTGCGCGCGGACCACGTGGTGCTGTGGGGGGATGTCGAGGCGGGCCTCGTGGACCTCTTCGTCGTCCCGAGCCGCAGGGTGCTGGAGAGGGCGCTGCGGTGCCCCGAGGAGTTCGCGGCGGAGTGCGCGCGGCGGGGGGTGCGGGTGGAGACGGCGGGGCTCGCGGAGCCGGCGTACGACTCCCGTATGAAGGCCAGGGTGCACCGCCGCCTGTCCATGCCGACGGCAGGCTACGACGGCCGCTAGCCCAGCCCACTACGTGGCCCGCCCTTCTTCCCCCCCGGCCCGCCTCGGCGGGGCCCCGCGACTGACCGGCCACCCCCACCACCCGGTGCTCCCCACCCACCGGCCCGAGCCCTGCATCGACCTGCGGCTGCCCATGCCCTGCATCGGCCTGCCGTGTCCGGCCCTGCGCCGGTGCGTTGGTCTGGGGCTGCCTGGACCGCATCCTCGCCCCTTTCGCCGCTGCGCGGCGTTCCCCACC
>NZ_JODF01000044.1:0-56419 GCF_000717945.1 Streptomyces sp. NRRL S-920 | reverse complement strand
GCCCCGCCCCCGCCCTCCCGGAAACCGACCGGCACCCGCCTCGCGATCCCCGTCGCCCTCGCGCTGCTCGCCCTGCCGCTCGTCACCGCCGCCCACCACTCGCGGCCCGCCCCGTTCGGGGACCGCCTCACCGTCCACGCGCGCGTGGATGAGCAGAACCCCGACACCGAAGCCGCCGAACCCGCCCTGCGCGCGAAGGGGCGGGCCGTTGAGGCGTACGACGTGGGGAGTGGCGAGCCGCGTTGGACGTATACGCGTGAAGGGCGTCGGCCCCTCACGCTCCTGGCCGAGTCCGGGCACGCCTTCACGCTCTGGAGCGACGGGCTCGTGACCGATACCGAGCGGGTCGGCGGACGTTCCGTGCGCTGGCACCGCGCCATCCCCGAGAGCGCCCCCTGGCTGCGCACAGCCGCGGCGCGCGGCGGCGCGGGAGTGCTCCAGCCGCTCACCGCGGGGGCCCGCATGCTGGCGGTCGTCACCCCGCACCGCATCGCCGCCTACCGCGCCGCCGACGGCGACCTGCGCTGGGTCCTGCCCGCCCGCCGGGGCTGCGCCTTCGAACCCGCCCGCTCGCTCCGCCGCGAGGGCGTCCTCCTGGTCGCCCAGCCCTGCGCGGGTACCACGACCTCCTGGACCTCGCAGGTCATCGCGGTGGACGACTACGGAAGGATCGTCCCGGGCCGCACACCGCTGGGCAACGGAGACCTGGAGCGGGGCCGCGGCGACGGCAGCGGCCCAGAAAACTAGTTGCGTTCGCCCGTTAGAATGGCTGCCATGGCAGCTCCTCTCCTCAGTTGGACGGCGTAGACACCGGCCTAGAGCAACCAGTCGTCCCTCTCGCCGTCCACCCTGTTCAGGAGTACCCCCGTGATCACCGCTTCCGGCATCGAGCTGCGCGCCGGCGCCCGCATCCTCATCGAGAACGCCAGCTTCCGCATCGCGAAGGGCGACCGCATCGGCCTCGTCGGCCGCAATGGGGCGGGCAAGACCACCCTGACCAAGTGCCTGGCGGGCGAGGGCATCCCCGCGGGCGGCACGATCTCCCGCTCCGGAGAGGTCGGCTACCTCCCGCAGGACCCCCGCACCGGCGACCTCGACGTGCTCGCCCGCGACCGCATCCTCTCCGCCCGCGGACTCGACGTACTGATCCGCAAGATGCGCGAGAACGAACAGCGCATCGCCAGCGGCTCCGGTGCCACCCGCGAGAAGGCCCTGAAGCAGTACGAGCGCCAGGAGACGGAGTTCCTCACCAAGGGCGGGTACGCCGCCGAGGCCGAGGCCGCCACCATCGCCGCCGCGCTGAACCTCCCCGACCGCGTGCTCGGCCAGCCCCTGCACACGCTCTCCGGTGGCCAGCGCCGCCGTATCGAGCTGGCCCGCATCCTCTTCTCGGACGCCGACACGCTCCTCCTGGACGAGCCGACCAACCACCTCGACGCCGACTCGATCGTCTGGCTGCGCGACTACCTGAAGACGTACCGCGGCGGCTTCATCGTGATCTCCCACGACGTCGACCTCGTCGAGACGGTCGTCAACAAGGTCTTCTACCTGGACGCCAACCGCTCCGCGATCGACGTCTACAACATGGGCTGGAAGCTCTACCAGCAGCAGCGCGAGTCCGACGAGAAGCGCCGCAAGCGCGAGCGGCAGAACGCCGAGAAGAAGGCCTCCGCCCTGCACTCGCAGGCCGACAAGATGCGCGCGAAGGCCACCAAGACCGTCGCCGCGCAGAACATGGCCCGCCGCGCGGACAAGCTGCTGGCCGGCCTGGAGGCCGAGCGGAAGTCCGACAAGGTCGCCAAGCTCCGCTTCCCCGAGCCCTCGCCGTGCGGCAAGACGCCGCTGATGGCCGAGGGCCTGTCGAAGTCGTACGGCTCGCTGGAGATCTTCACCGACGTCGACCTCGCGATCGACAAGGGCTCACGCGTCGTCATCCTCGGCCTCAACGGCGCGGGCAAGACCACGCTGCTGCGGCTGCTCGGCGGCGCCGAGAAGCCCGACACCGGCCAGGTCATCGAGGGCCACGGCCTCAAGCTCGGCTACTACGCGCAGGAGCACGAGACCCTGGACCCCGAGCGCACGGTCCTGGAGAACATGCGCTCGGCCGCCCCCGACCTCGACCTCGTCGAGGTGCGCAAGACGCTCGGCTCGTTCCTCTTCTCCGGGGACGACGTCGACAAGCCGGCGGGCGTGCTGTCCGGCGGCGAGAAGACGCGGCTCGCCCTCGCGACCCTCGTCGTCTCCTCGGCCAACGTCCTGCTCCTCGACGAGCCCACCAACAACCTCGACCCCGCCAGTCGCGAGGAGATCCTCGGCGCCCTGCGCACCTACAAGGGCGCGGTCGTCCTCGTCACCCACGACGAGGGCGCGGTGGAGGCCCTCCAGCCGGAGCGCATCATCCTGCTGCCGGACGGCGTCGAGGACCTGTGGGGCCAGGACTACGCGGACCTGGTCGCGCTCGCCTGACCCCCGCCGCCGCCCGTTCCGCCGCGTCCCCGGGGGCGTCCACACAGCGTGATCGAACCACTGATCCACTGCGTATGGATCATTCGGCCGATCCGTGATCCCTCATCTGTGTGAGCTGTCCTCGTACCGAGGTGTGTCATACACGGATTTTGGCGGCGCGACGGCATGGTGGCGGCTCTCCCGCCCCGCACCCCGCTGACCTGGCCGTTCGTCACTCAGCGCGTTCGGATGTGCACAATCCCACACGCGGAATCACGCATTCCGATCGTGGTGGCCCCTTCCTGAGCGGCAAACCTTGTCGTACGGACCTTGCCGAATGGGTGGCCAGGAAGCCCGCAAGGGGTGATCATGAGAAGTCCAGAGCGCACTTCCCATGAGGAGGCATTCGGGTGGCCGAGACTCTGAAGAAGGGCAGCCGGGTAACCGGCGCCGCGCGCGAAAAGCTCGCGGCAGACCTGAAGAAGAAGTACGACGGCGGTGCGAGCATCCGGGCGTTGGCCGAAGAGACCGGCCGTTCGTACGGGTTCGTGCACCGGATGCTCAGTGAATCCGGCGTCACGCTGCGGGGACGCGGCGGGGCGACGCGGGGCAAGAAGGTCGCCTCCGCCTGACGGCCGACGGCACGCGGTCTGGCTGACGGCCGGCGGCACGCAGTCCGGTGGTCGATGGTGACCACCCGGTCGATCGTGTGATCGCCCGGGTGGTTACTGTGCAGTCACTTACGGGCGCCCCCGCGCCCGGCCCGACTGCATCCCATCGGAGGCACCCATGGCTTCGTCCGACAGCGAGCTGACACCGGTTCTCGACAAGGACGGCGTACGCCTCACCATCGACGAGGCCGTCGCCACGGTGACGCTGACCAATCCGGCCAAGCGAAACGCCCAATCTCCCGCGCTGTGGAGGGCGTTGACCGAGGCTGGTCAGCTGCTGCCCGGCAGTGTCCGCGTCGTGGTGCTCCGCGGCGAGGGCAAATCCTTCTCCGCGGGCCTGGACCGGCAGGCGTTCGCGCCCGAGGGCTTCGACGGCGAGCCGTCCTTCATCGATATGGCACGCGGTGAGGACGACGTCCTCGACGCCACGATCGCCGGGTACCAAGAAGCGTTCACCTGGTGGCGGCGCGGCGACATCGTGTCCATCGCCGCCGTCCAGGGCCACGCCATCGGCGCCGGCTTCCAGCTCGCGCTCGCCTGCGATCTGCGGATCGCGGCGGACGACGTGCAGTTCGCCATGCGCGAGACCAGCCTGGGCCTCGTCCCCGACCTCACCGGAACGCACCCGCTCGTGGGCCTCGTCGGCTATGCCCGCGCCCTTGAGATCTGCGCCACCGGCCGCTTCGTCCACGCGGACGAGGCCGAGCGCGTGGGCCTCGCCAACCTCGTCGTGCCCGCGGACCAACTCGACGCCGCCGCCAAGGACCTGGCCGCCGCACTGATCTCCGCGCCGCGCGACGCGGTCATCGAGACCAAGACACTGCTCCAGGGCGCCACGGACCGCTCCTACGAAGAGCAGCGCATCGCCGAGCGCGCCGCACAGGGCCGCCGACTGCGCGACCTCGCGGGCCTCGGCGACTGACACCCGGCCGATGCCGAGTCTCGGCCGGTCCGCCGGACACGCCCTAGTCCACCGCCGTGACCAGCACGGCCACCGAAGGGTGATCCGGCAGGGTGGCGGCGATTGCCGCGCGGACCGCGAGCGCCACGTCCAGGGCGCGGTGCTCGCGGTCCGTCGCGACCTCCACGCGCGCGTGGCGGCGCGGCAGCGCGCCCGTCGCCGGGCGCTCCTCGATATGCACGGCAGGGCCGAGCGCCCCCGTCAGCCGGGTCACCCCGAGCACCCCCAGGGCGGCCCGCCCGGCGCGCGCCTCGGCGCTGTCGCCCTCGGGTGCCCACGCCTCGCCGCCCCGAGGCGCTTCAGTGCGTACGTCCCCGGGCTCGGCGTTCTCGTCCAGCAGCGCCGTCACCCGTAGATCCACCTCGTCGACCACCAGGCCGAGCCGGTCCGTGGCCCCGCGGAGCGCGGCGCGCAGCAGGTCCGCCGCGGCGGGCAGCGGCCGGCCGGTGGCGGCCGCGAAGTCCGCCGTGACGCGCAGCGGCCCCGGCGGCAGCGCGCTCGGCGGTGGCGGCACGGCCCCGACGTACGCGCCGCCGGGATCGGCCAGGGCGATCCGGAGCGTGCCGAGGCGCACACCGGTCACTCCTCGCGCGGCGTGCCGCAGCGCGCCGCCCGCCGCCGACTCCGTCACCCATGTGCCGTCCCGCGCGCCACCCAGTGGCAGCACCCGGCCGAGGCCCAGCTGTCGGCGTACCGCCTCGGTCCAACCGTCACCCGTCATGGCCCCAGCCTGCCGCATCCCTGGAGCGCTGCCGCGCAACCCGTCTTAATGTGGGCAAAGAAAGCAGATCCCCCTTTCGAAACGGACGGCACGGCGATGACCGAAACCGGAGAGCGGAAGACGGCTCAGACGCTGGAGAAGGACTCCCCGAACGAAGGCCTGACGGGCGCGGCCGGGCGCGGCGGGGGCGACGCCGCGAGCCGGGGCCGCACCACCATCGCGGACGGAGTCGTCGAGAAGATCGCCGGGCTCGCCGCGCGGGACGTCGAGGGCGTGCACGCGATGGGCGGCGGCCTCGCGCGGACCTTCGGGGCCGTGCGCGACCGGGTCCCCGGCGGCTCGAAATCCGTATCGCGCGGGGTGAAGGCCGAGGTCGGCGAGGTGCAGACCGCGCTGGACCTGGAGATCGTCGTCGAGTACGGCGTGCCGATCGCCGATGTCGCGCAGGACGTACGGGAGAACGTGATCGCGGCCGTCGAGCGCATGACCGGGCTCGAAGTCGTCGAGGTCAACATCGCGGTCAGCGACGTCAAGCTGCCCGACGAGGACGACGAGGAGCCTCCGGGCCGCCTCCAGTAGCAACCAACCTTCAGTCGCGTCTCGCTAAGGAGCGCACGAGATGAGCATGGCCGTGATCGGCATGGTGGCGGGAATGGCGCTCGGCTTCGCCGGATACTTCGGCGGATTCGGGGCGTTCCTGCTGGTGGCCGCCCTGGGAGCCATCGGCTTCGTGGCCGGCCGGTTCCTCGAGGGGGACCTGGAGCCCGGCGAGTTCTTCCGTACCCGCGGCGACCGGGGGAGGTGAGCGGTGGCGGCACAGGTCGCTCCCGGGGAGCGCGGCGCCACCCGGATCGCCGACCGGGTCGTCGCGAAGATCGCCGCGCGGGCGGCGCGCGAGGCGGTGGAGTCGGTACCCCCCGGCGGCGCCCCGCCGCACGCCACGGTCTCCGTGCTCGCGCCCCCGCACGACTCCGCGCGAGCGGGCCGGACCCCGTTCGGCACCGCCCGCGTCCGCGTCAGCCTCGAACTGGACTACCCCTGCGACATCGGCCGCCAGTGCGGTGCCGTGCGCCGGCAAGTCACCGAGCGGGTCGAGGCGTTGGCGGGAATGGACGTGCCCGAGGTGGTGGTCCAGGTGGAGCGGCTGCACTCGGCGCGGGTACGCGTCGCCGCGCAGGGGAGGACACGATGAGCGAACCCTCGGGGAGCGGCGCCACGCAGCCGCTGCCGGTCGTCGGACAGGCGCGACAGGGCGAGGACGGATCCGGGCCGGCGTCCGGCGCCACCCCTCACCCACTGCCCACGCTCGCGGCCGAGGACACCGGCGGCAAGGCCTCCCGGTTCTGGTCCCCGCGCCGGGTCCCCGCCGCGCTCCTCGCCCTGTTGATCTTCGGCGGCGCGGGGCTCCTCCTGTACGACATCGTCGCCGTGCGGGCCGGCCACTCCGCGATGCGCTGGCGGCACGACCTCGCACACCAGCTCGGCGAGCGGCCCCTGGACGACGCCGCGGTGCTCGCCGGGGCCGCCGTCGCCGCCCTCGCCGGACTCTGGCTCCTCGTGCTCGCCGCGACCCCCGGACAGCGCGCGCTCCTGCCGATGCGGCGCACCGGCTCCGACGTACGCGCCGGGCTCTACCGCGACGCCGCCGCCACGATGCTGCGCGATCGCGCCATGGACGTGTCCGGCGTGCAGTCCGCGCGAGTGCGCATGACACGCTCCAAGGTGAACGTGCGGGCCGTCTCGCACTTCCGTGAACTCGACGACGTACGCGGCGACCTGGACGCCACGCTGGCCGACGCCATCCGCGACCTCGGCCTCGCGCGCGCCCCCGAACTCTCGGTCCACGTCGCCCGGCCCGGAAAGAAGGGGTGAGCGCGATGCCGCGCACGGTCAACCGCGTCATCCTCGCCCTGCTCGGGCTCGTGCTGCTCGTCCTCGGCGGCTCGGTGCTTGCCATCGGGCTCGGCGCCTCGCCGCCCTCCTGGTGGATCCACGACGGGCGGCACGACGTGCTGCTCAGCGCCGCCGACCGGACGAGCCGGCGGGACGAGGGATGGTTCTGGCCCACGGTCATCGGCGGCCTCGCCCTCGTGGTGCTGCTCGCCCTGTGGTGGCTCTCGGCACAGCTGCGCAGGCGCCGTCTCGCGGAGGTCCTGGTGGAGACCGGGGACGGCGAGGGCGCACTGCTGCGCGGGCGCGCCCTGGAGCAGGTCCTTGCCGGTGAGGCCGAGGTGCTGGACGGCGTCGAGCGCGCCCACACCGCCCTGACCGGGCGCCGCGGCACACCGCGGGCACGCGTGGACCTCGTCCTCACGCCCGACGCCACGCCCTCCGCGGCGCTGCACCGGTTCTCCTCCGAGGTCCTCGCGCGCGCCCGCACCTCGGCGGGCCTGGCGAGCCTGCCCGCCACGGTGCGGCTGCGCGGGGTCAAGCACCGCGCCGAACGCGTGAGCTGAGCCCCGCGCCCCGCGGGCCCGCACCCATCAGAAGCCGCTGCGCGCCCCGCCGTCCACCGGCACCATGACCCCTGTCACGTACGAGGCGGCGGGTGAGAGCAGGAAGGCCGCCGCGCGCCCGAACTCCTCCGGTGTGCCGTAGCGGCGCAGCGGGATCCTCGCCTCGTTGGCGGCGCGGGTCGCCTCCGGGTCGGGGGAGAGCCCGTCCAGCTGACGCAGGCGGTCGGTGGCGATGCGGCCCGGCAGGACGCCGAGGACGCGGATGCCGCGCGGTCCGACCTCGTCCGCCAGGGACTTGGCGAACCCGGCGAGGCCGGGCCGCAGGCCGTTGGAGATCGTCAGGCCCGCGATCGGCTCGTACACCGAACTGGACAGCACGAACGCGATGACGCCGCCCTCGTGCAGCTCCGCGGCGGCGGTGCGGGCGAGCCGGACCGCGCCGAGGAAGACCGTGTCGAAGGCGGCCTGCCACTGCTCGTCGGTGTTGTCCGCGGCAAAGCCGGGCGCGGGCCCGCCCACGCTGATCAGCACGCCGTCGAAGCCGCCGAAGTGTTCGCGTGCCGCCGCGACCAGCCGGCCCGCGGCGGCCGGGTCGGCGTTGTCGGCGGCGACGCCCACCGCGTTCGGGCCGAGTTCGGCGGCCGCCCCGGCGACGGTCTTCTCGTCGCGGCCGGTGATGACGACCTTCGCGCCGTCGGCGACCAGCTCGCGCGCGGTGGCGTGGCCGAGGCCGCGCGTGGCGCCGGTGACTACGTAGACACGGTCCTTCAGTCCAAGATCCATGGCCGCTATCCTTCCGTGTCCTCGCCGAAGAGCGCCAGGGCGGTGTTCACCAGGCCGATGTGGCTGAATGCCTGCGGGAAGTTGCCCAGCTGGCGGCCGCAGACCGGGTCGTACTCCTCCGCGAGCAGCCCCACGTCGTTGGTCAGCGACACCAGGTACTCGAACAGTTCGAGCGCCTCCTTCGTGCGCCCCGTCATGTGCAGGGCGTCCACCAGCCAGAAGGTGCAGACGAGGAAGGTGCCCTCCTGGCCGGGCAGGCCGTCGATCTCCTTCCCGTCGGAGGTGTAGCGGCGCAGCAGGCCGTGGTGGCTCAGCTCGGCGCGGACCGCGTCGATCGTGCCGATGACCCGCGGGTCGTCGGGGGGCAGGAAACCGGTGTGCGGGATGAGCAGCAGCGAGGCGTCCAGCTCGGTGGAGCCGTAGGACTGCGTGAAGGTGTTGCGCTCCGGGTCGTAGCCCTTCTCGCACACCTCGCGGTGGACCTCGTCCCGCAGTTCCCGCCAGCGGTCCGCGTCGCCGGGCAGCTCCGGGTCCTCCTCCAGGGCGCGCACCGCGCGGTCGGCGGCGACCCACACCATCACCTTCGAGTACACGAAGTGGCGGCGCGGGCCGCGCACCTCCCACAGCCCCTGGTCGGGCTCGCGCCACTTCTCGCGCAGGAACTCCAGGAGGCAGAGCTGGAGGTTCCAGGCCTGCGGGCGGCGGGCGAGGCCCGAACGGTGTGCGAGGGCGAGGGAGTCGACGACCTCGCCGTACACGTCGAGCTGCAACTGCTCCACGGCTTCGTTGCCGATGCGCACGGGGGCCGAGCCCTCATACCCGGGCAGCCACGGAATCTCGTACTCCGGAAGGCGCCGTTCGCCGGCGAGGCCGTACACGATCTGGAGGTCGGCGGCGTTGCCCGCGACCGCGCGCAGCAGCCAGTCGCGCCAGGCCTCGGCCTCCTCCAGGTAGCCGGCGAGGAGCAGGGCGCCGAGGGTGAGGGTGGAGTCGCGCAGCCAGCAGAAGCGGTAGTCCCAGTTGCGTACGCCGCCGATCTCCTCGGGCAGGGAGGTGGTGGGGGCGGCCACGACACCGCCGGTCGGGGCGTAGGTGAGCGCTTTGAGGGTGATCAGGGAGCGTATGACCGCGTCGCGGTGCGGCCCGTCGTACTGGCAGCGGGAGGTCCAGGCACGCCAGTCCTCCAGGCTCTCGCGCAGCGAGGTGTACGGGTCGACGAGGGGCGGGCGCGGCTCGTGCGAGGGGTGCCAGGTGAGGACGAACGCCACCTTCTCGCCCTCCTCGACGGTGAACTCGGAGTGGGTGCCGAAGTCGTGGCCCCAGGTGCGCACGGGCGGTTCGCTGCGCAGCCACACGGAGTCGGGTCCGGCGACGGCGACGCGGTGGCCGTCCACCTTGCGCACCCACGGCACGACGGAGCCGTAGTCGAACCGGAGCCGGAGCGTGCTGCGGACGGTGACGCTGCCCTTGAGGCCCTCGACGATGCGTACGACATCGGGGGCGCGGTCACGCTGGGGCATGAAGTCGGTGACACGGATGGAGCCGTCCTCGGTGTCCCACTCGGTGTCGAGGACGAGGGAGTCGGGGCGGTAGGCGCGGCGGGCGCAGGAGTCCGCGTCCGTGGGGGCGATGCGCCAGTGGCCGTTCTCCTCGTCGCCGAGCAGCGCGGCGAAACAGGCGGCGGAGTCGAATCGGGGCAGGCAGAGCCAGTCCAGCGAGCCGTCCCTGGCGACGAGGGCGGCGGTCTGGTGGTCGCCGATGAGTGCGTAATCTTCAATGGGGCGGGACACGCAGAACGGGTTCCCGGAGGAGGCCCTCGTCAATCGAAGGGTGCCTCAAGCGGTGGTGGGCGCGGCTTCCGGAGTGGGTGCTTCCGCGGCGGCGGCGCGGTCACGGCGCTCCCTGCGGACCAGGACCACCCAGCCGATCGGGACGCCCGTGGCGAACAGCCACCACTGGACCGCGTACGCCATGTGCGCGCCGATGCCGCTGTGGTCGGGCTCGCCGATCAGCTCGGGGGTGTTGCCGCGGTTCTCGGGCGAGGTCTGCTCGATATAGCCGCCGAGGACCTGCTTGCCGAGGCTGTCGGCCTGCTGCCCGCTGCTGATCAGCATGATCTGACGGTCCGGCAGGCCGCGGACGTCCTTGATGCCGCTGGCCGCGGACGTCTCGTCGGCCATCAGGCGCCCGGTGATGGTCACTTCGCCCTTGGGGGCGGCGGGGATCTCCGGGAACGCGGTCTGCGGGCCGTCGGCCGGGATCCAGCCGCGGTTGACGAGCAGGACCTTGCCGTCGTCCAGGACGAACGGCGTCAGGACGTGGAAGCCGACCTCGTCATCGGAGTTCGTGCGGCGCCGCACGACGACCTCGTGCTTGGTGTCGTACGTCCCCTTGGCGCTCACCCGGCGGTACAGATCCGTCCTCGGCACCTCGTGGCCGGGGGAGGTCAGCTCCTCGGCGGGGACCGGGTCGGCGGCCAGTGCCTTGGCGATCCGCTCGTTCTGCGCGACGCGGTGCTCGTGCCGGTGCAGCTGCCAGAAACCCAGCTCGACCATCACGGGGATGAGAACGAGGGCGATAAGGGTGAGGATCACCCACTGCCGGGTCAGGAGGAAGCGGTACACCCCACGACGGTACAACTCGGTCGCGGGGTGCCGGGACGTGGGGTCACTCAGACCTTGTCGACGATGCCCACCCGCCCCTCCGCGCGTGAGCAGTGGGCGCCGCAGTACCAGTGGCCCTCCACCTCGACGCCCTGGCCGATGATGCGGCACCGGCAGTGCTCGCAGATGGGCGCCATGCGGTGGATGGCGCAGGAGAAGCAGTCGAAGACGTGCACCGAGCCTTGCGCGTGCACTTCAAAGGACATGCCGTAGTCGTTTCCGCAGACCTCGCAACGTGCCATGCGCCACAGGGTGGGGCGCCGCGGCGGTGCGGAGCGAGTGGTGTGCGGGCGAGTCGCCCGCAATCACCCGTCTGACGGTCACCGACCCGCGATCACCCGTCCGTGGCGGGCGCCACGTCCTGGAGCAGCTGGCCGAAGGCGGCCTCGTCGATCACCGGCGTGCCGAACTGGCGTGCCTTGACGGTCTTGGAGGTGCCCGAATCCGGGTCGTTCGTCACGAGCAGGCTGGTGAGGCGGGACACGCTCGTCGCGATGTGCAGGCCCGCCTCGACCGCCCGGTCCTCAAGGAGATCGCGCTCCACGGAGGTGTCTCCGGAGAACGCGACCCGCATGCCCTGCTTGAGTGGTTTGCCCGGTTCGTAACGCCCTGGGTTCGGGTAGGGGCACGGCGGTCGCTTGCGCGAGGGGCGCCAACTGGCGGGCCGGTACGACGAGGAGGGCGCCGGTCCCGTCGACTGCCGGACGACGCGGGGCGTGCCGTCGGACCACTCGGTGAGCGGGCGGCACTCCAGGAGCGGCAGGCGGACATTGCCGCCGGCCGCCGCGTGCAGGCTCGGGCGGAACGCCTCGGCGAGCACGCGCGCGTCGTCGAGGGCGTTGTGCGCGTGGCGCTGCTCGACGCCGAAGTGCGCGGCCAGGGACTCCAGCTTGTGGTTGGGCAGCGGGAGCGCAAGCTCCTTGGAGAGCGCGATGGTGCACAGCCGCTGGCGCACCGGGGCGGTGCGCTCCGCGCGCGCGTACTCCCTGGCGATCATCGACCAGTCGAAGACGGCGTTGTGCGCGACCAGGACGCGGCCGTCGAGGCGGCTCGCGAACTCCTCGGCGATGTCCTTGAACAGCGGCGCGTCCGCGAGCACCTCGCTGGTGAGGCCGTGGATCCACACGGGCCCCGGGTCGCGCTGGGGGTTCACCAGCGTGTACCAGTGGTCCTCGATCTCGCCCTGGGCGCCCACCCGGTAGACGGCGGCCGACACTATGCGGTCGTCGCGGGCCAGGCCGGTGGTCTCCACGTCGACGACCGCGTACCCCGTTGGATACGCGGCCGGCCAGGGGGCGGCGGACGCTGCGGTCGTGCGGTCTTCGAGCATGGTCAATGAGGATACGGGCCGCCACCGACAGTCATGCCCCCGGTCCGAGAAGCCCCGTCACCAGAGCCTTGACGGAGACGGTGAACAAGGCCTCCGGATCGAGGGGTCCTGCCAGCGCGCGGGCGAGCGCGCCGTCCTGCTCCGCCGTGTCCTTCGTCCACGGCTCCTCCTCGGCGGGGCGCTGCACGGGAGCGCGTTCGCGGTTGCGCTCGACGAGGACATGGCCGACGACATGGACCTGGACGGAGCGCACCGCGTCGGCGGCCCGGGCGCCGCGCAGGCCTGCCTCGTGCACCTCGTGGACCAGGGACCGCTGGGCGGGCAGGAACATCCGTTCGGTGAGGCCGCGTTCGTGGACCATCGCGACGAGGTGCGGGTGGTCGAGCAGTTGGCGGCGCAGGGCGCGGGCCACGGAGACGACGCGCTGGGCGGGGGTGCGGCCGACGGGGTGGATCTCGCCGAGGTCGGCGACGGTGCGCTCGACGAGGGCGGCCAGGAGCGACTCGCGGTTGCCCACGTGCCAGTAGATCGAGGTGACGGCGGTGCCCAGCTCGGCCGCGAGGCCGCGCATCGTCAAGGACCGGGGACCGTGCCGCCGCACCAGTTCCGCGGCGGCGCCGAGCACGTCCTCCCGGCTCAGCCGCGTGCGCGTCTCTTTACCCTTCACGAGTCCTGTTGTAACTGTGTTACAGAACCCCCGCAAGTCCCGGCCGCGGGCCCCAGTCCGCGCTGACGAAGGGTGGTACGACATGGCACGCGTACGGTACGCAGCGCGCACCGAGGCGGAGATCGCCGCCGCGCGCACCGCCAGTTCCCGGCTCCCCGAAGTCTGGTCGACGGGCGTGGTGGCCGTCTGGGAGAGCGACCCCGACGCGGTCGCGGCGGTCCTGCCGCCCCCGCTGAAACCCACCGGGCGGCCCCTGGTGCGGGCGAACATCAGCAAGGTCGACCTGCCCGGCTATCCGCTCGGCGCGGGCTCGGTGGCCGTCGCCGCCGAGCACGGGGGAGTGGGCGGCTGGTATCCGCTGGTGATGCCGATGACCCACGAGCGGGCCCTGATCGGCGGGCGCGAGGTCTTCGGGGAGCCGAAGAAGCTCGGCGAGGTCGAGGTCGAGCGCGACGGCCTGGTCGTGCGCGCCGCGCTGGCCCGGCACGGCATCGCGTTCGTGGAGGTGCGCGGTGCGGTCAGCGGCGCGCTGCCGCTCCCGGAGCCGGCCCGCAGGACGGACTTCTACTTCAAGTTCCTGCCCGCGGTGGACGGTTCGGGCTTCGACGCCGATCCGGTGCTCGTGCACTGCGTACGCGACGAGAAGGTGCGCAAGCTGGAGGGCGTCACCGGAGACGTCGTCCTGCGCGAGTCGATGTACGACCCGGTGGCCGATCTGCCGGTCCGCGCGGTCGCCGGGATCACCATCGGCGAGAAGACCACCGTCCAGCGGGGCCATGTCGCGGAGCGCGTCAGCGCGCGGGCCCTGCTGCCCTACATCCACCAGCGGTACGACGACCCCGCGCAGATCCTCGACGGCCCGCCCGAGGGGAGCGGCTGAGATGGAGCTGTGCGAGGGGCAGGTCGCCGTGGTCACCGGGGCGGCGAGCGGCATCGGGCTCGCCCTGGTGCGGCGGTTCGCGGCGGGCGGCCTGAAGGTGGTCCTCGCCGACGTCGAGGAGAACGCCCTGGAACAGGCCGCCGCGGGGCTGCGCGAGGACGGGGCGAGAGTGCACGCGCGCGTGGTCGACGTCGGGGACCGCGCGCAGGTCCTCGCCCTGGCCGACGAGGTGTACGAGACCTTCGGCGCCGTCCATGTGCTGTGCAACAACGCGGGCGTCGGATCGGGCGCCGAGGGCCGCATGTGGGAACACGATCCGAACGACTGGAAGTGGGCCTTCGAAGTCAACGTATGGGGTGTCTTCCACGGCATCCAGGCGTTCGTGCCCCGGATGATCGCGGGCGGCGAGCCCGGTCACGTCGTGAACACCTCCTCCGGCGACGGCGGCATCGCACCGCTGCCCACCGCCTCCGTCTACGCCGTCACCAAGGCGGCCGTGGTGACGATGACCGAGTCCCTGTACGCGCATCTGAAGGCGGAGCACGCGCGCGTGGGCGCGTCCGTGCTCTTCCCCGGCCCCCACATGCTGCGTACCGGCCTGTGGGAGTCGCACCGCAACCGGCCCGAGCGGTACGCCAAGTCGCGCCCCCGCAAAACCCCTTACCGCAGCCTCGACCAGTGGGAGGCGGCGATGAAGGAGGCCGGGCAGGCGGTGGAGTTCACGCCCGTCGAACAGGTCGCGGACTTCGTCGCCGAAGGCATCGCGGCGGGCCGCTTCTGGCTGCTTCCGGAGAGCGAGCACAGCGACCGGCAGATCAAGGCGAGGTCGCGGTCGATGCTCGACCGCTCCGACCCGGCGTATCTCGAAAGCTTCATCCTGGACTGACCGAGGGACACCTGATGACGGCTCAGCAGAACGATCCCCGCCTCGACCCCTACCTGATCATCTCCTCCGACTGCCACGCCGGGCTCCCCACCGAGGAGTACCGCCCCTACCTGGACAGCCGCTTCCACCGCGCCTTCGACGACTTCCTCGGCGAGCTGGACGCGCGCAGGGAGGAGGCGACCCGGCTCGGCATCCGCAACGACGTCTTCGCCGCCAAGTGGTTTAACGACAACGAGGAGGGCCTGCGCGGCGGCTGGGACACCGCGCAGCGCCTCAAGGAGCTGGACGGCGACGGGGTCGCCGCCGAGGTCGTCTTCCCCGACGCGGACGCCGTGGACAGCCGGACGGCCGCGCCCTTCGGAGTGGGCCTCGGCCTCTCCGGCGACCAGGACCCCGAGCTGGGCATGGCGGGCGCCCAGGCGCACAACCGCTGGCTCGCCGACTTCGTCTCCGAGCACCCCGAACGGCACTGCGGGGTCGCCCTGCTGCCCGTCACCGGTGAGGTGGACCGCGTCGTCGCCGAGATCCACCGCGCCAAGGAGTCGGGGCTCGGCGCGCTGATGATCCCCTCCATGTGGGTCGACAAGGCGCCCTACCACGACCGGCGTTACGACCCCGTATGGGCGGCGGCGGCCGAGTGTGCCATGCCCGTCGTCACGCACTCGGGGGCCGCGCCCCGCCACGAGTACGGCGACCACCTCGGGATCTACGTCTCCGAAGTGACGTGGTGGCCCGCGCGGCCGCTGTGGTTCCTGCTCTGGTCCGGCGTCTTCGAGCGCCACCCCGGGCTGAGGTTCGGCGTCGCGGAGTCCGGCTGCTGGTGGCTGCCGAACCTCCTGTGGTTCATGGACCGCCTCTACCTGGGCGCGCACGGCGGCAAGAAGCTCTCCCCGTTCGCGGAGCTGAAGCGCCCGCCGCACGAGTACCTCGACCGGCAGATCTTCGTCTGCGCCACCAACACCAAGCGCCGCGAGCTGGCCCAGCGCTACGAGATCGGCGTCGACAACATCCTCTGGGGCAGCGACTTCCCGCACCCCGAGGGCACCTGGCCCGACACGCGCGCGTGGCTGAGGAAGACCTTCCACGACATCCCCGTGGCGGAGACCCGGCGCATGCTGGGCCTCGCCGCCGCCGAGGTCTTCGGCTTCGACACCGGCGTCCTCGCGCCGCTGGCCCGCCGCATCGGCCCCACACCGGCCGAACTGGGCCAGCACGACGACCAGACGGCGGTGGAGGCCTCCTGGGCGCGCTCGCGCGAGGTGGGCCGCCACTGGCTGACCGACCACGACTTCCCCGCGCTGGGGGTGACCCCATGAGCGAGCCCATGAGCGATCCGACCCACCAGGACCGCTACACCGTCATCTCCGCCGACTGCCACGCGGGCGCCGACCTCCTGGACTACCGGCCCTACCTGGAGTCCCGCCACCACGAGGCGTTCGACGAGTGGGCGGCCACCTACGTCAATCCGTACGAGGACCTGCTCGCGGACACCGCCGACCGCAACTGGAACTCCGACCGCCGTATCGCCGAACTCGAAGAGGACGGCATCGTCGCCGAGGTCGTCTTCCCGAACACCATCCCGCCGTTCTTCCCCTCGGCCTCGCTGATGGCCCCGGCGCCGACCCGCGAGGAGTTCGAGCTGCGCTGGGCGGGCCTGCGCGCCCACAACCGCTGGCTCGCGGACTTCTGCGCCGCGGCGCCGGGCCGCAGGGCGGGCGTCTTCCAGATCCTCCTGAACGACGTCGGCCGGGCCGTGGCGGAGATCCGCGGGGCGGTGGAGGCAGGCCTCACCGGAGGGCTCATGCTGCCCGGCACCCCGCCGGGCTCGGGTCTGCCGGAGCTGTACTCGCGGGCGTACGACCCGATCTGGGCGGTCTGCGCCGAACTGGGCGTGCCGGTCAACCACCACGCGGGCTCGGCGTCGCCGCTACTCGGCGAGGAACCCGCAGCGCGCGCGGTGTTCATGGTCGAGACGACGTGGTTCTCGCACCGGGCGCTGTGGCACCTCGTCTTCGGCGGCGCCTTCCGCCGCCACCCGGGGCTGCGGCTCGTCCTCACCGAGCAGGGCTCCGGGTGGATCCCGGGCGTCCTGGACATGCTGGACTACTACCACTCGCGCCTGGTCGCGGCGGAGATGAGGACAGGTGCGGCCGACACGGCCGAGTCGAAGTTCGGGGCGGGCCTGGCCGACGCGATGGGCAAGGGCCCCTCCGAGGTGTGGCGCGAGAACTGCTTCGTCGGCGCCAGCTTCATGCGCCCGCACGAGGCGGCCCTGCGCGACCGCATCGGCCTCGACAAGATCATGTGGGGCAGCGACTACCCCCACGACGAGGGCACCTACCCGCACTCGCGCGAGGGCCTCCGCCGCGCCTACGCGGGCCTGCCCAGGGACGAGATCGCGGCGATGGCCGGCGGCAACGCCGCCGGCGTCTACGGCTTCGACCTGGAGCGGCTCGGCCGCATCGCCGCGCGCGTGGGACCCACGGTCCAGGAACTGGACGAACCCCTCAAGGAGGCACCCGCAGGCGCCACGAGCCCGGTGTTCGCGCCGGGAGGGTCGGTACGGGTCTGGTGACGCGGGTGATGCGATGCTCCCTGCGTGACGGAAGCAACGCACGAGGAAGCGCACGGCGGCGCCCTCGGCTCACGGCTCAACTGGCTGCGGGCCGCCGTGCTGGGGGCCAATGACGGCATCGTGTCCACCGCGGGCCTCGTCGTCGGTGTCGCGGGCGCCACGGATGCCCGCGACACCCTGCTGACGGCGGGCCTGGCCGGACTGCTGGCCGGGTCCATGTCCATGGCCGCGGGCGAGTACGTCTCCGTGTCCACGCAGCGCGACTCGGAGCGGGCCGCCCTCGCTGTGGAGAAGCGCGAGCTGCGCGAACAACCCGAGGCGGAACTGGGCGAGCTGACCGACCTGTTGGAGGAGCGCGGACTCAGCCGTGACGTGGCCCGCGAGGCCGCCGAGCAACTGACCGAGAGGGACGCGCTGCGGGCCCACGCGCGCGTGGAGCTGGGGATCGACCCCGACGACCTCACCAACCCCTGGCACGCGGCCTGGGCCAGCTTCGTCGCGTTCACCGCGGGCGCGCTGCTGCCGCTCCTCGCGATCGTCCTCCCGCCCGCCGACTGGCGCCTCGGCGTCACCGTCGTCTCGGTCCTCGGCGCCCTCGGCCTCACGGGCTGGAGCAGCGCCCGCCTGGGCGCGGCGGACGTGCGCCGCGCCGTGCTGCGGAACATGGCGGGCGGCGCGCTCGCGATGGCGGTGACCTACGGGGCGGGCGCGCTGCTGGGAGCGGCCGGGGTCTGACGCGGGGCCTTTGGCGAGGATCACCAACAACTCCTCCCGTACCGCCGGTAATACTTGTCGGTAACAACCTCTAGTCGCGGGCGATGAGCCGTTCTACGGTGCACGCATGTCCCCGAACCTGCCCGATGTGGTGCTGTGGTCCATACCGGCCTTCGTGCTGCTCACCGTCGTCGAGATCGTGAGCCACCGGATCCACCCCGACGAGGACGCCGCCGGGTACGAGACCAAGGACGCCGCCACCAGCGTCACCATGGGCCTCGGCAGCCTGGCCTTCGACTTCCTGTGGAAGATCCCGATCGTGGCGGTCTACACGGCCGTCTACACGCTGACGCCGCTGCGGGTGCCCGTCCTGTGGTGGACGATCCCGCTGATGCTCCTCGCGCAGGACTTCTTCTACTACTGGTCGCACCGGGGCCACCACGTCATCCGCATCCTGTGGGCCTGCCACGTGGTGCACCACTCCAGCCGCAAGTTCAACTTCACCACGGCGCTGCGCCAGCCCTGGACGAGCCTCACCGTGTGGCCGTTCTACCTGCCGCTCATCGCCTGCGGCGTCCATCCCGCGGCGCTCGCCTTCTGCTCGTCGGCCAACCTGGTCTACCAGTTCTGGATCCACACCGAACGCGTCGGGAAGCTCCCCCGCCCCTTCGAGTTCGTCCTCAACACGCCCTCGCACCACCGCGTCCACCACGCCTCCCAGGGCGGCTATCTGGACCGCAACTTCGGCGGCATCCTCATCATCTGGGACCGGCTGTTCGGCTCCTGGGTCGCCGAGACCGACCGTCCTGTGTACGGCCTGACGAAGAACATCAACACGTACAACCCGCTGCGCGTCGCCACGCACGAGTACGTCGCCATCGCCAGGGACCTGAGGGCGGCCACCAGTTGGCGCGAGCGCGCCGGGCGGGTCTTCCGCGGCCCCGGATGGCAGCCGAAGGCTCCCGAGACGCGGGTCGCGGAGACGCCGGTGGCAGAGACGGCTGTCGCGGAGCCGACTGTCACGGAGTCGGCTGTCGCGGAGCCGGCGACGTGACGGCGCGCCCCGCGCCCCGGCTGCTCCTCGGCGCCTTCGCCCTCGCCGCGCTCGCGGACCTCGTGGCGCTCCTCGCGGACTCCGACTACGGACACGCCGTCTTCAAGCCGCTGCTCATGCCGCTCCTCGCCGCGTACGTGGGCGTACAGCGGGGCCCGCGCCTGCTGATCGTCGCCCTCCTCCTCGGCTGGGGCGGCGACACGCTCCTGCTCTTCGACGCCGAACCGGCCTTCCTCGCCGGAATGGGCTCCTTCGCCGCCGGACACATCTGCTACCTGGTGCTCTTCAAGCGGTACGGAGACACGGAGCGGTCCGCGCGCGTGGGCGGCTCGCCCCACGCGCGCGGGGCGGCGCTCGTGGCCGCGTACGCCCTCGCGCTCGTCGGCACCGTGGCGCTGCTCTGGCCGGACCTGCCGTCCGACATGCGGGGCCCCGTCGCGGGCTACAGCGTGCTGCTCACCGCCATGGCGTTCCGCGCGACCGCGCTGGGCCTCACGGCGGGCCTCGGAGGGGCGCTGTTCCTGTTGTCGGACACGCTCATCGCGACCGGCGTCGCCGAGTGGCCGCAACTGCCCCGGCCCGACTTCGCGATCATGCTCACGTACCTCGCTGCCCAGTACTTGCTGGCCAGGGCCCTCCTGCTCGCGGATCACCAGCGGATCGGCACCGGCACCGCGGTCAACAGCGCCGACAGCGCCACGACGACGCCCAGCGCGGCCACCTCCCCGCGCGCGGGCACATAGGCGCGCAGAGGGGCGCCGGTGCCGCGCAACCGCTGACGGGCCAGCAGCGCGAGCACGGCGACGACGGCCACCACCAGTACCTTGGCCAGCAGCGTGCGGCCGTACGCCGTCTCGGTGAGCTGGTCCATCACCGTGCCGGGCGGCATCCGGCGCAGCGTGCTGAAGCAGCCGGTCACGGTGATCGCCGCGAACAGAACGGCCGCCACGCGCGCGTAGAGCCCGAGAACGGCGAGGCCCTCCTCCGGAGAGGTCGTCCGCCACCGGCGCAGCATCCGCAGGACGTGCAGCAACCCGCCCGCCCACAGCGCCCCACAGGTCAGGTGCACGAGGGTGAGGCCGCTGCCGACCAGCGCGGAGTCCTCCACGGGAGGGTGGGCCCGCAGCGCCTCGGCGAGGATCACCGCGGCCAGGGGGAGCGCGCCCGCCGAGGGGCGCCGGGAGCGGGCGCACAGCGCGGCCGCGATGAAGGCGTTGACCTCCAGCAGGGCGAGCCATCCGTCGCGGGAGTCGTACAGCCGCCCGATGTCCAGGTCCGCGAGCCGCTGGGGGACGAGGTTGCCGTTCGCCACGACCGTGGCCAGCCCGAGCGCCGCCGCGCACCCCGCCCACGCCGCGTACGCCGCCCACCCGCGCGGCGCCCGGTGCAGCGGCGCCCCCGGGACGCGGCGGGCGAGCCGCGTCGCGAACACCTCGCCCAGCTGCACGCACAGGGCGGCGAACACGACCGCCCGCAGGAAGGTGATGCCGCCCGTGCCGGGCGCCCGTGCCTCGCCGGTGTCGCGCAGGGCGACCGAGGGGCCGAGCAGCGGGATCAGCGCGGCGACGGCCACCAGTACGAGCACGGCCACGGCGCGCCCCACGGGAGGGCGGCGGCGCGGGGCGCGGTGCGAGACGGAAGCGGTGGCCGGTATGCCGGTCGTCGCGTCGCCTCCGGGCTCGACGGACGGTCGTATGGAACTCACCACAAGATCTTCACCAGCTGTGAGCGGGACGGGCAACTCCTGGGGGACAAGTGGGGCAATACCGGTCCGATCCGGTCCGATCCGGGCCGGTCAGATCCGTACGCTTCCGCCGCGACCGGCCGCCCTCAGCGCCACGCGGGCCGGTCGGCGCCCCAAGCTCCGGGTGGTCGGCTCCAGTTGTCCGGGCCGCCCTCGAAGGAGACCGGGGCCACGGCGTGCCGCAGCCGCCCGAGCGGGCCGTCCGTCTCGGTGAGCCAGGGCCCGGGACCGTCGTACGCGGTCTTCTGTACCTGCTGTGCCTGCTGAGCCTGGTGTGCCCCCGTCCCCATCAGCCACGCCGCCGTCCTTGCCAGCGAGAGCCGTGCCAGATGGGTCCCGCCCGTGGCCGACCGCTCGGTGAGCGCGCGCAGGACGGCCGCCGCGAGGAGATAGCCGCTGCCGTGGTCCAGGGCCTGGGCGGGCAGCGCGCCGGGCCGCTCCGGCGACCCCTCGACGGCCGCGATCCCCGTCGCCACCTGCACCAGGCTGTCGAAGCCGCGCCGCGCGGCCCACGGCCCGTCCTCGCCCCACGCGGAGAGCTGGGCGAGGACGACGCCGGGCCTGCGCTCGGCCAGCGCCTCGGGGGAGAGGCCGAAGCGGTCGAGGGTGCCCGGGCGGTAGCCGGTGACGACCACGTCGGCCCGTGCCAGCAGCTCCTCGAACACCCGCCGGTCCGCGCGGGCCTCCAGGTCCAGCGTGGCCGAGCGCTTCCCGAAACCCGTGTCCGCGTGCTGGTCGGCGAGTTCGGGCAGCCGGGGCGAGTCGACGCGCAGCACGTCCGCGCCGAGCAGCGCGAGGGTGCGGGTGGCGACGGGGCCCGCGATGACCCGCGTCAGATCGAGGACGCGGACCCCTTGGGCGGGCAGCGCGGGGTCGCCGTCGAGCGGCGGCAGAGGCAGCGCGGGGGCGTCACAGGACCGCTCCCGGCGCAGCAGCGGAGCGGCGGCCACCGCGGCGCCCTGCGGATGCGCCGTCCACTCCTTCGGGGACCGCAGCGCGACGGCGAGGCCCCCGGCGGCGTACACGGCGTCCTCGACCTCGACGGCGGACCGCTCGGCGAGGCACGCGGCCACCGAGGTCACCATGTCCACCGTGTCCACTGCGTCCCCCGCGTCCCCCGTGTCCACCGAAGGCTCGTCGGCGAGCCCCAGGGCTGCCGTCAACGCCGCGCGGTGATGCGGGTAGTTGGCATGCGTGCGCACCCAGCCGTCCGCGGTGCGCCAGAAACGGGACAGCGGCGCGAAGTTGACCGGCGCGCGCCCGTCGACAAGGAGATGCCGCTCGCTGGTGAACGCCGTCGCCACGGCCCCGTCGTCGACCCGCACCCGGGGCACCTGCCGCCCGGTCCGCGCCGCGGTCAACTCCGCGGCGGCCAGGGCGCAGACGCCCGCGCACGCGCGGGCGAGTCCGATGACGGGCAGCCGGGCGGGCAGGGCGCCGTCGCGTACGACGGCCGAGACGCCGGACAGCAGGGCGGGATCACCGCCGAGCGCGGCCCATGCCTCTCCTGTGCTCTCCCAGGATGTCTGTGTCATGCACGCACTATGCCGCACGCGGCTCGGACGCGGCTCGGACGCGGCCCGGACGCGACGGAGGGGCCGGACGACGCATCGCCGCCCGGCCCCTCCCACTCGTTCGCGCGTCGAGCTACTCGCGCAACTCGTACGCGCGTCGGCCTACTTGCGCACGGCGTCCAGCGCGTCGGCCATGCCCACGCCGTAGAAGCCGTTCTTGTTCCTGTCGCCCTCGCAGACCGCGTCGACCTTGCCGTCACCGTCGAAGTCGTACGGATCGGTGCAGGCCATCGCGTCCGCCTGGCGGTACAGGAGGGCCTTGATCCGCTGCGGTGAGGCGTGCGGATGCGTGGACTTCAGCAGTGCGGCAACGCCCGCGGCGTGCGGTGACGCCATCGACGTACCGCCCTTGTAGCCGAATTTTCCGCCCGGCAGGGTCGACAGGATCCTGCCGTCGACGGCGGGCGGGTTCGGCGCCTGGTACCTCGTGGCGTCGCCGCCCGGGGCCGTGATGTCGATGACGCCCTTGCCGTAGTTCGAGTACGACGCCTTGATGTTCTTGGCGCCGGTGGCGGAGACCGTCACGACGCCGGGCAGCTGCGACGGGAGGTCGAAGCACTCCGCGGTGTTGATGGTGCGCGTCACCGGAGTGGTGTCGTTGGGACTCGTCTTGTCGACGATCTCCTCCTGGGCGAGGTCGGTCTTCGCGTTGCCCGCCGCCGCGACGTTCACCGCGCCCTTGCGCTCCGCGTACCTCGCGGCCCGGCCCACCGCGTCGACCAGCGCCTTCTGATCGTCGTCCGTCGTGCAGTTGAAGAGCCACGGATCCGTGTAATAGCTGTTGTTGGTGACGTCCACCCCGTGGTCGGCCGCCCATACGAACCCGCAGACGACGGCCTCCGTGTAGTAGAGGCCGGTCGCGGGCTCCGCCACCTTCAGGCTCGCCACCTTCACGCCGGGCGCCACGCCCGTGATCCCGGTGCCGTTCTTCGCGGCGGCGATCGAACCGGCCACGTGCATGCCGTGGTCGCTCTCCTTGGCCACCGGACGCCACGCGTTGTCCTTCTGGACGGGCACGCCGCCCAGGCAGCTCGCGGACGCCCGGCGGTCGAAGTTGGGCGCGATGTCGGGGTGCGTGTCGTCGACTCCGGAGTCGAGCACGGCCACCGTGACCTCGCGGCTGCCGAGCGAGATCTCGTGCGCCTTGTCCGCCTTCATGGCGGGCAGGTCCCACTGGAGCGGCTCCAGCTCGTCCTGCCCCGCCGCCGCCCTGCCCGCCGCGGCCCTCGCCTCGGCGGCGGTCAGCGGACGCTCGGCGGCGAGGGCGTTGTCGGACTGCGCGGACAGCGGAGCCGTCCGGGTCGCGCCCGCCGAGTCGACGCCCTTCACCCCCCGGATCGTCCTGGCGAAGTCCGGGTTCGCCGAGTGGACGACGATGACGCCGATCCTGTCGTACGCGATGACGACATCGCCGCCGGCCTTGGCGATGGCCCTCTCGGCACGGGCCGTACTGCCCTTTCCGGGGCGCACGTTCACTACGTAGCTCATCGAAGGGGCGTCCGCCGACGGCGCGGAGAGGGCCGACGCCGGAGCGTCCGGCAGGGTGGCGGGCCGTGCCGAGGCCGAACCCGGCAGGAACGCGACGGCCGAGGCCACCGCCATGCCGACGGGAAGGGCCAGCGCGCGGCGCGAGCGCCGGAAGCCGGTGGCTCGGCCGCTCAGGGGCCTGGTCATGTCAGTCATATCCGTACTCCCCGTCACTTCTTCTTCACCGCTTCGAGCGCGTCGACGAGTCCGCTGCCGTAGAAGCCGTTCTTGCCCTTGCCGCCGTCCTCGCAGACCGCGTCGACGTCACCGTCGCCGTCCGGGTCGTACGGTCCTGACGGGCACTCCATACGGTCGGCCTGCGCCTTGAGGAGGCGCTGCAACTCGGCGGGGCCCGCCTTGGGGTGCGTGGACTTCAGCAGCGCGGCGACGCCCGCGGCGTGCGGCGCGGCCATCGACGTACCGCGCAGCCAGCCGTACTCGCCGTTCGGCATCGTCGAGAGGATGTTGCCGTTCTTCGAGGGGGTGTCGGCCGGCAGTTGGTACTTGTCGCCGCCCGGGGCCGTGACGTCGACGACGCCCTTGCCGTAGCTGGAGTACGACGACTTGAGGTTCTTGACGCCCGTCGCACTCGTGGTGACGACGCCCGGCAGCTGCGTCGGCACGTCGAGGCACTCGCTCGGGTCGATGGTGCGGGTGACCGGAGTGGAGTCGTCCGGGCTGGACTTGTCGACGATCGCGTCGGAGCCCAGATCGTGGTTGGAGTTGCCCGCGGAGGCGACGTTGAGGACGCCCTTGCGCTGCGCGTACAGCTGGGCGCGGTTGACCGCGTCGAGGATCGCCTTCTGGTCCGGGTCGTCCTTGCAGTTGTACAGCCACGGGTCCACGTAGTAGCTGTTGTTGGTGATCTCCACGCTGTGCTCGGCGGCGAACACGAAGGCGCAGACCACGTTCTCCGGGTAGAACAGCTCATCGACCGGGTCGGCGACCTTGATGCCCGCTATCTTCACACCGGGCGCGACACCCGCGACACCGACGCCGTTGCGCGCCGCGCCTATCTCGCCCGCCACGTGCGTGCCGTGGTAGTGGTCCTTGTTCGCCGGGCGCCAGGCACCGGCCGAGGTGTCCGCCTTGCCGCCGGCGCAGTTCGCGGACTGCGACGCCGAGAAGTTCGGCGCGAGGTCCGGGTGGGTGTCGTCGACGCCGGTGTCGATCACGGCGACGGTGACCTTCTTGCTGCCCGGGTTGACCCTCGCCGCCTTGTCGGCGCCGATCGCCCGCAGGTCCCACTGGTCGGCCTCCATCGGCTCGGCGCCGGGAGCGGCGCTCCGCTTCAGGGACTTGGCGTCGGCCTCGGACAGCAGCTTCGCCTTGCCGTCGTTCGTGGTGCCCGCCGCCCGCAGGGGCGCGGTGTGGGTCGCACCGGCGGACCGCACGCCGCGCACATCACGCATCCGCTCGCCGAACTCCGGGTCCGAGGAGTGCGCGACGATGACGCCTATCTTCTCGTGCGCGACGACGACGGACCCGCCTGCCCTGGCTATCGCCCGCTTCACGTACGCGATCGTCCGGTGGTCCGCACGGGTGTTGACGACGTACGCGAAGACGGGGGCGTCCTCCGCGGCCGCCGCGACCGGGGCGGGCGGCTCGTTCGGGGCCGCTGTCGCGGCACCGGGCACGAAGCCGACCGAGGCGGCGAGCGCGATACCGAGCGGCACGGTCAGCGCCGTACGGCGTCTTGAACGCAGATGAGCCATGGGATCTCCACATCATCCGGATACGGAACTGCCCGAACACAGCTGGTGCTCGGGCAGGTACATGACGGGGGTGCAGGGGTGAAGCTATCCCCCGAACTCCCAGGCCAGCAATGGCTCCCCGAAGAAAGAAGAAACCGGGGAGTCAGGGCGCGTCGTGCACGCCGCCGCGCCGTTGAGCAGACAACGGAAGCAACATCAACCCCTGTCGGATCACGGCCTGTGGCCTTAGCATCGCCAACCGTGGCTCACGTGATCCGCATCACGCCGGAATGTGAGAGCACAGACCTCCATGGAACAACTGTCCGTCCCCACCCCGCCCGCACCACGAGGAGACTCCGTGGCCACCGACGCACCGCCCCCTTCGAAGGGTGGCGCAGGAAAAGAACCCGCTCCCCACGCGCCCACCACGGAGGAGTTCGCCGAGGTGCAGCAGAGCGCGGAGTTCGGTGAACTGCGCCGCACCCACCGCTCGTTCGCCTTCCCGCTCACCGTCGCCTTCATCACCTGGTACCTCGTGTACGTCCTGCTCTCCAACTACGCGGGCGGCCTCATGGGCACCAAGCTGTTCGGCAACATCAACGTCGCCCTGGTACTCGGCCTCGGGCAGTTCCTGACCACGTTCCTCATCGCCTGGTTCTACTCGCGGCACGCGGCGGCGAAGCTCGACCCCAAGTCCGAGGCGATCAAGTCCCGTATGGAGTCCCGCATGGAGTCCCGCATGGAGGGCGACGCATGAGCCCCGCGCACCCCGCCGTCATCGACCTCGCGGCGGCGTCCGACGCCTCCCAGCACCGGCCGCTGATCATCAGCCTCTTCGCCGCCTTCGTCGTCGCGACCCTCTTCATCACCGTCTGGGCGGGCCGGCAGACCAAGAGCGCCGCCGACTTCTACGCGGGCGGCCGCCAGTTCACCGGCTTCCAGAACGGCCTGGCGATCTCCGGCGACTACATGTCCGCCGCGTCCTTCCTCGGCATCGCGGGCGCCATCGCCCTCTTCGGGTACGACGGCTTCCTCTACTCCATCGGCTTCCTGGTCGCCTGGCTGGTGGCGCTGCTCCTGGTCGCCGAGCCGCTGCGCAACTCCGGGCGCTACACCATGGGTGACGTCCTCGCGTACCGCATGCGCCAGCGTCCGGTCCGTACGGCCGCCGGCACCTCCACCATCGTCGTCTCGATCTTCTACCTGCTGGCACAGATGGCGGGCGCGGGCGTCCTGGTCTCGCTGCTGCTCGGCATCACCTCCGACGCGGGCAAGATCCTCATCGTCGCCCTCGTCGGCGTGCTGATGATCGTCTACGTCACCATCGGCGGCATGAAGGGCACCACCTGGGTGCAGATGGTCAAGGCCGTCCTGCTCATCACGGGCACGCTGCTCATCACGTTCCTGATCCTGCTGAAGTTCAACTTCAACATCTCCGACCTGCTCGGCTCCGCCGCCTCCAACAGCGGCAAGGGCTCGGCGTTCCTGGAGCCCGGGCTCAAGTACGGCGCGAGCGCCACCTCGAAGCTGGACTTCATCTCGCTCGGCATCGCCCTGGTCCTCGGCACCGCGGGCCTGCCCCACATCCTCATCCGCTTCTACACCGTGCCCACGGCCAAGGCCGCCCGTAAGTCCGTGAACTGGGCGATCGGCATCATCGGCGCCTTCTACCTGATGACCATCGTGCTCGGCTTCGGCGCCGCCGCCCTGCTCAAGCCCGGCGACATCATCGCCTCCAACAAGGCGGGCAACACGGCGGCCCCGCTCACCGCGCTGGAGATCGGCGGCGGTGGCGACTCCACCGGCGGCGCGATCCTGCTCGCGGTGATCTCGGCGGTCGCCTTCGCCACGATCCTCGCGGTCGTCGCGGGCCTGACCCTGGCCTCGTCGTCGTCCTTCGCGCACGACATCTACGCCAACGTCATCCGCAAGGGCAAGGCCACCGAGAAGGAGGAGATGAAGGCCGCCCGCTGGGCGACCGTCTTCATCGGAGTCGTCTCCATCGCGCTCGGCGCCCTGGCCCGCGACCTGAACGTCGCGGGCCTCGTCGCCCTCGCCTTCGCGGTCGCCGCCTCCGCGAACCTGCCGACCATCCTCTACAGCCTGTTCTGGAAGAGGTTCACCACCCAGGGCGCGCTCTGGTCCATCTACGGCGGCCTGACCGCGGCCGTCGGCCTGGTGCTGTTCTCACCGGTCGTCTCGGGCAAACCCAGCTCGATGTTCCCCGACGCGAACTTCGACTTCTTCCCGCTGGAGAACCCGGGCCTCATCTCCATCCCGCTGGGCTTCCTGCTCGGCTGGCTCGGCTCGATCCTCTCCAAGGAGGAACCGGACAAGGGCAAGTACGCCGAGCTGGAGGTCAAGTCCCTCACCGGCGTCGGCGCCCACTGACCAGGAATCGTTCACACGCTCGTAGCGGCCGCGTCGTAGAGTCCTACGACGCGGCCGCCCCGTTCCTCGTGGCAAATGGCCCATGGTGATGTCAGAGGTGTCGCGTAAGGTCGAAAGCAGTGGGGCCCCCGTACCGGCGGGACCCCTGGAGCAACCAACCGCCGGGGGAGGAGGCCGCAGTGCTGATCGACACCTACGGCCGGGTCGCTACTGACCTGCGCGTTTCGCTGACCGACCGCTGCAATCTGCGGTGCACGTACTGCATGCCGGAAGAGGGCCTGCAATGGCTGGCCAAGCCGGACCTGCTCACTGACGACGAGATCGTCCGCCTCGTGCGGATCGCCGTCACCCGGCTCGGGATCACCGAGGTCCGCTTCACCGGCGGTGAGCCCCTGCTGCGCCCCGGCCTCGTCGGGATCGTCGAGCGCTGCGCCCAGCTGGAGCCCCGCCCCAAGATGTCCCTCACGACGAACGGCATCGGCCTCAAGCGCACCGCGAGCGCCCTCAAGGCCGCGGGCCTCGACCGGGTCAACGTCTCGCTGGACACCCTGCGCCCCGACGTCTTCAAGACGCTCACCCGCCGCGACCGCCACAAGGACGTCCTCGAAGGCCTCGAAGCGGCACGCGACGCGGGCCTCACCCCGGTCAAGGTCAACACCGTCCTGATGCCGGGTCTGAACGACGACGAGGCCCCCGACCTCCTCGCCTGGGCCGTCGAGAACGCCTACGAACTGCGCTTCATCGAGCAGATGCCCCTGGACGCCCAGCACGGCTGGAAGCGCGACGGCATGATCACCGCGGGTGACATCCTCCAGTCCCTGCGCACCCGCTTCGAGCTGACGGAGGAGGGCTCCGGGGAGCGCGGTTCCGCGCCCGCCGAGCGCTGGCTCGTCGACGGCGGCCCGCACCGCGTCGGCGTCATCGCCTCGGTGACCCGCCCCTTCTGCTCGGCCTGCGACCGTACGCGCCTGACGGCCGATGGCCAGGTGCGCACCTGCCTGTTCGCCACCGAGGAGACGGACCTGCGCGGAGCACTGCGCGCGGCCCCCGAAAGCAGCGCGGACGGCTCGGACGAGGCGATCGCCCGCATGTGGAAGCAGGCCATGTGGGGCAAGAAGGCCGGTTCGGGCCTGGACGACCCGTCGTTCCTCCAGCCGGACCGCCCGATGTCGGCGATCGGCGGCTAGGGCCCGGGGCCTAACCCTCGCGGGCTGCCCACTCCGCCAGCGGGACGACATCCTTCAACATCCCGCGTACGCCCAGGAATTGGGAGAGGTGCTCGCGGTGCTCCTCGCACGCGAGCCACGTCTTGCGCCGCTCCGGCGTATGGATCTTCGGGTTGTTCCAGGCGAGCACCCAGACCGCGGCCGCGCGGCAGCCCTTGGCGGAACAAATCGGCGTTTCGTCACTCACAGTCGCGTCCAAAAACGTTCCGAACAAGGCGACGCCGAGCAGCCACGGGGGGAGCTGCCCGGCGTCGGTCTGTCGCTCCGACGGGGGATGCGGAGCGCGTACGAAGTATGTCACGGGGGACCCGGTCACTGGCACCGGAACTACATGATTGATCTGAGGTTTTCTTGAGCTTGGCGGAACGTCGACGGTCAGTTCCGACCGTGCGCGGGGCCCCGCCGCTGGTCGTGCGAGGCACCCACGGGATCTTCCGGGACGGATTCCGCGGGACCGGCCGCGACGGGCGGCGCGAGCATTGGCCGAGAAGGAGCGGGTACGAACGTCGACGGAAGCGAGGGGTTGCTCTCGCGGCCCGCGTTGGCGATCACCACGGAGATGTACGGCAGGAGCACACCGAGCACCAGAGCCACGATGGCCACGTGCCGTTCGACGTTCCACAGCACGGCGGCGGCGACGACGGAGACGGTCCGCACCGACATCGAGATCACATACCGGCGCTGCCGGCCGCGCACGTCCTCCGCGAGTCCCTGGCGGGCCCCCGTGATCCGGAAGACCTGGCCGTCGTGTCGCTTCCGCATCACGTTCCACCACCCTGTCCGCTGCGCCGGACTCTCCTGGGTGCCTGCCCGTCCCGGCTCACTCCACGTTACGCCGGGCCTGCGCCGCCTACGAGACCGGGGCGGGCCCCACCTCGGTGTACAGGCTGCGTCGCGCCACGTATGGGGGCGCCCGACATGCGCCGTACGGCACACGGGCCGACACTGGCGGTAATGCTCATGTAGAGCCACAAGGAGGCAGCTATGGGCTGGTTGTGGGCGATCATCGTGGGGTTCGTGCTGGGGCTGATTGCCAAGGCGATCCTGCCCGGAAAGCAGCACAGTCCCATCTGGCTGACCACGGTGTTCGGCATCATCGGAGCCGTCCTGGGCAATTGGCTCGCGACGCAGTTCGGCATCAACGAGACCAAGGGCATCGACTGGGGCCGCCACGCGTTGCAGCTGGCCGCGGCGGTCGTGGTCGTGGGGATCGGTGATGCGCTCTACAAGATGGTGCGCGGCAACAGACGGACGGCCTAGCCGCACGGAGAGGGCCGGTCCACTCGGACCGGCCCTCTGCGCATGCGTTCGCATTTGTTCACGTGCGCACGCGCGAGTTCACGTGCGTACGGGGGATCAGCCCGCCGTGACCTCGACCGCGGCCAGGTTCTTCTTGCCGCGCCGCAGCACCAGCCAGCGACCGTGCAGCAGGTCCTCGCGGGCCGGCACGGCGTCCTCGGCGGCGACCTTCACGTTGTTCACGTAGGCACCGCCCTCCTTGACCGTGCGCCGGGCGGCCGACTTGCTCGCCACCAGGCCGACCTCGGCGAGCAGGTCCACGACCGGCCCCAGCTCGGCGACCTCGACACGCGGCAGCTCGGAGAGCGCCGCCGCCAGCGTCGCCTCGTCGAGATCGGTCAGCTCGCCCTGGCCGAAGAGCGCCTTGGACGCGGCGATGACCGCGGCGCACTGGTCGGCGCCGTGCACCAGCGTCGTCAGCTCCTCGGCGAGAGCGCGCTGCGCGGCGCGCGCCTGCGGCCGCTCCTCGGTCTGTTTCTCGATCTCCTCCAGCTCCTCGCGGGACTTGAAGGAGAGGATCCGCATGTACGTCGAGATGTCCCGGTCGTCCACGTTCAGCCAGAACTGGTAGAACGCGTACGGTGTCGTCATCCGCGGGTCGAGCCAGATGGCGCCGCCCTCGGTCTTGCCGAACTTGGTGCCGTCCGCCTTGACCATCAGCGGCGTCGCGAGCGCGTGGACCGTGGCGTCCGGCTCCAGGCGGTGGATCAGGTCGATGCCGGCCGTGAGGTTGCCCCACTGGTCGGATCCGCCCTGCTGGAGCGTGCAGCCGTAGCGCCGGTACAGCTCCAGGAAGTCCATGCCCTGGAGGAGCTGGTAGCTGAACTCGGTGTAGGAGATGCCCTCCTGCGACTCCAGGCGCCGGGCGACCGAGTCCTTCGTGAGCATCTTGTTCACCCGGAAGTGCTTGCCGATGTCACGCAGGAACTCGATCGCGGACAGGCCCGCGGTCCAGTCGAGGTTGTTGACCATCACGGCGGCGTTCTCGCCCTCGAAGGACAGGAACGGCTCGATCTGCGAGCGCAGCCGCGCCACCCAGTTCGCGACCGTCTCCGGGTCGTTCAGGGTGCGCTCGGCGGTCGGCCGAGGGTCACCGATCTGGCCCGTGGCGCCACCGACCAGCGCCAGCGGGCGGTGCCCCGCCTGCTGGAGCCGGCGCACGGTGAGCACCTGCACGAGGTGGCCGACGTGCAGGCTCGCCGCGGTGGGGTCGAAGCCGCAATAGAACGTGACGGGACCGTCCGCGAGCGCCTTGCGCAGTGCGTCCTCATCGGTGGACAGGGAGAAAAGCCCCCGCCACTTCAGCTCGTCGACGATGTCCGTCACGGGTCTCGCGTCTCCTCGGGAGTGCTTACAGGGTGCACGGATGTGCAAGGTCCGAGGTTATACGCCCTGGCTGACCGAACTCATATTGAAATCCGGGACGCGCAGCGCGGGCATCGCGGCCCGGGTGAACCAGTCGCCCCACTCGCGCGGCAGCGTCTTCTCCGTACGGCCCGCCTCCGAGGCCCGGCCGAGCAGGTCGACCGGTGACTCGTTGAACCGGAAGTTGTTCACCTCGCCCACGACCTCGCCGTGCTCGACGAGATAGACGCCGTCCCTGGTCAGGCCCGTGAGCAGCAGGGTCGCCGGGTCGACCTCGCGGATGTACCAGAGGCAGGTGAGCAGCAGTCCGCGCTCGGTCGCGGCGACCATCTCGTCCAGGGAGCGGTCGCCGCCCCCGTCCAGGACGAGGTTGTCGATGGCGGGCGTCACCGGCAGCCCGGTGAGGGCGGCGGTGTGCCTGCTGGTGGTGAGGTGCGCCAGCTCACCGTCGCGGATCCACTCGGTGGCGCCGAGCGACAGTCCGTTGTCGAACACCGACGCGTCACCGCCCGAGGCGTGCGCGAGCACGAACGGCGCCGACTCCAGGCCCGGCTCGTGCGGGTCGCTGCGCAGCGTCAGCGGCAGTTCGGCCAGCCGCTCGCCGAGCCGCGTGGCGCCGCCCGGCTTGGAGAAGACCGTACGGCCCTCGGCGGCGTCCCGGGCCGAGGACGACCAGATCTGGTAGATCAGCAGATCCGCCACGGCGGTCGGCGGCAGCAGCGTCTCGTACCGCCCGGCCGGCAGGTCGACGCGGCGCCGGGCCCACCCGAGGCGCTGCGCCAGCTCCGCGTCGAGGGCCTGCGGGTCGACGTCCTTGAAGTCACGCGTGGCCCGTCCGGCCCACGCCGACTTCGTACGGTCGGGGGACTTGGCGTTGAGTTCGAGGGTGCCGTTGGGCTGGTCGTGCCGCAGCCGCAGCCCCGTCGACGTACCGAGATAGCTCGATACGAACTCGTGATTCGCGAAGCCGTACAGCTCGCGCCCGCCCGCGCGGGCCCGTGCGAAGGCCTCGCCGAGCGCGGGGGCGAAGTCCGCGAAGACCGCCGAGGAGGTCTCGACCGGGGCCTCCGTGAAATCGGGGGAGGCGGCGGTGCCGGTCACCAGCGGCTGCGCGTCCTCGGCGGGACCCGCCCCGCGCGCGGCCTCCTCGGCGGCCCGCACCAGCGGCTCCAGGTCGTCCGCCGTGACGGCCGAGCGGGAGACGACCCCGGTCGCGGTGCCTTCTTTGCCGTCGACGGTGGCGATGACGGTCAGGGTGCGGCCGCGGGTGACGCCGTTGGTGGTCAGCGCGTTGCCGGCCCAGCGCAGGTTCGCCGACGACTCCTCGTCGGCGATCACCACGCAGCCGTCGGCGGTGGACAGTTCCAGGGCGCGCTCGACGATCTCGTGCGGCTTGGTGACGCTGCGGCTCATCGACCGGCCTCCTGCGTGGTGTTCAGAATGTTCACGCCCCGGAACAGGGCGGACGGGCAGCCGTGCGAGACCGCGGCGACCTGGCCCGGCTGGGCCTTTCCGCAGTTGAAGGCGCCACCGAGTACGTAGGTCTGCGGTCCGCCGACCGCGGCCATGGAGCCCCAGAAGTCGGTGGTCGTCGCCTGGTAGGCGACGTCGCGCAGCTGCCCGGCGAGCCGCCCGTTCTCGATGCGGTAGAAGCGCTGCCCCGTGAATTGGAAGTTGTACCTCTGCATGTCGATCGACCACGACCGGTCGCCGACCACATAGATCCCCCGGTCGACGCCCGCGATCAGGTCCTCCGTGGAGAGCCCGCCGGGATCCGGCTGGAGCGAGACGTTCGCCATGCGCTGCACCGGCACATGGCCGGGGGAGTCCGCGTACGCGCAGCCGTTCGAGCGCTCGAAGCCGGTGAGCCGTGCGATGCGCCGGTCCAGCTGGTAGCCGACCAGCGTGCCGTCCTTGACCAGGTCCCAGGACTGCGCCGCCACGCCCTCGTCGTCGTACCCGATGGTCGCGAGCCCGTGCTCGGCGGTCCTGTCACCCGTCACGTTCATCAGCGAGGACCCGTAGGCGAGCTTGCCCAGCTGGTCGAAGGTGGCGAACGAGGTCCCCGCGTACGCCGCTTCGTAGCCGAGCGCGCGGTCCAGCTCGGTGGCGTGGCCGATGGACTCGTGGATGGTCAGCCAGAGGTTCGACGGATCGACGACCAGGTCGTACGAGCCGGCCCGCACGCTCGGCGCCCGCATCTTTTCCGCCAATTGCTCGGGGATGCGCTCCAGCTCGCCCCGCCAGTCCCAGCCGGTGCCGGTGAGGTACTCCCAGCCGCGCCCGGCGGGCGGCGCGAGCGTGCGCATCGAGTCGAACTCGCCGCTCGACTCGTCGACGGCGACCGCGGTGAGCTGCGGGTGCAGCCGCACCCGCTGCTGGGTGGTCACCGTGCCCGCCGTATCCGCGTAGAACTTGTTCTCGTGCACGGTGAGCAGCGAGGCGTCGACGTGCGCGACCCCCGCCGCGGCGAGGAGCCGCGCGCTCCAGTCGGCGAGCAGCCCCGCCTTCTCCTCGTCGGGCACGGAGAACGGATCGATCTCGTACGACGACACCCACGTCCGGTCCGCGTGCACCGGCTCGTCCGCCAGTTCGACGCGCTCGTCGGACCCGGCGGCCTCGATGACCTGCGCCGACAGCTTCGCCATCGCCACGGCCCGCGAGGCGACCTTGGCCGCCGCGTCCATCGTCAGACCGACGCCCGAGGCGAACCCCCAGGTCCCGCCGTGCACCACACGGACCGCGTACCCCAGGTCCGTGGTGTCGGAGGAGCCGGACGGTTTGGCGTCGCGCAACCGCAAGGACGCGCTGCGCACCCGCTCCAGGCGGAAGTCCGCGTGGTCGGCGCCGAGCGCCCGCGCGCGGGCGAGCGCGGCGTCGGCGAGAGCCCGCAGCGGCAACGCCGTGAAGGCTTCATCGATGGAATGAGGCACGGATGTCTCCCTGCTGTCGGCACCGGTCAGGTCCGATCATGTCGCGCCCGACGGCCGCGCGGCCAGACCTTTCTGTAGGGACCCGACAGGGAGTCCTCCGCGCCACTGTCGATCGCCGATTCTCCGTATCGCGGAAGGTACCGATAGGTTTTCGGCGTACCAGACCGCTATCGAAAGGGTGATCCGTTGAGCCGCTCGGTTCTCGTCACCGGAGGAAACCGGGGCATCGGCCTCGCCATCGCCCGCGCCTTCGCCGACGCCGGCGACAAGGTCGCGATCACCTACCGCTCGGGCGAGCCGCCGCAGGTCCTCACCGACGCCGGGGTCCTCGCCGTCAAGTGCGACATCACCGACGCCGAACAGGTGGAGCAGGCCTACAAGGAGATCGAGGACAAGCACGGCAACGTGGAGGTCCTGGTCGCCAACGCCGGCATCACCAAGGACCAGCTCCTGATGCGCATGTCCGAGGAGGACTTCACGTCCGTCCTCGACACGAACCTCACCGGCACCTTCCGCGTCGTCAAGCGCGCCAACCGCGGCATGCTGCGCGCCAGGAAGGGCCGGGTCGTCCTGATCTCCTCCGTCGTGGGTCTGTACGGCGGCCCGGGACAGGCCAACTACGCCGCCTCCAAGGCGGGCCTGGTCGGCTTCGCGCGCTCCCTCGCCCGCGAGCTGGGCTCGCGCAACCTCACCTTCAACGTCGTCGCACCCGGTTTTGTCGACACCGACATGACCAAGGTGCTGACGGACGAGCAGCGCAAGGGCATCGTCGCCCAGGTGCCGCTCGGCCGTTACGCGCAGCCCGAGGAGATCGCCGCCGCGGTCAAGTTCCTCGCGTCCGACGACGCCTCGTACATCACTGGAGCCGTCATCCCCGTTGACGGCGGATTGGGCATGGGTCACTGATCACATGAGCGGAATTCTCGACGGCAAGCGCATCCTCATCACGGGTGTGCTGACGGAGTCCTCCATCGCCTTCCACGCGGCCAAGGTCGCCCAGGAGCAGGGCGCCGAGGTCATCCTGACCGCCTTCCCGCGGCCCACCCTCACCGAGCGCATCGCCAGGAAGCTCCCCAAGCCCGCCAAGGTCATCGAGCTGGACGTGACCAACCAGGAGCACCTGGACCGCCTCGAAGGCGTCGTCCGCGAGGAGCTGGGCGGTCTGGACGGCATGGTCCACTCCATCGGCTTCGCCCCGCAGGGCGCCTTCAACTTCCTGGAGGCCAGCTTCGAGGACGTCTCCACGGCGATGCACGTCTCGGCGTACTCCCTGAAGTCGCTCACGATGGCCTGCCGTCCGCTCTTCGGCGACAGCGCCTCGGTCGTCGGCCTCACCTTCGACGCGCAGTACGCGTGGCCCAAGTACGACTGGATGGGCCCGGCCAAGGCCGCCCTGGAGGCCACCAGCCGCTACCTCGCCCGCGACCTGGGCAAGGAGGACATCCGCTGCAACCTGATCTCCGCGGGCCCGCTCGGCTCGATGGCGGCCAAGTCCATCCCGGGCTTCGGCGAGCTGGCGGACATCTGGAACTCCCGCTCCCCGCTGGAGTGGGACATGGCCGACCCGGAGCCCGCGGGCCGCGGCATCGTCGCGCTGCTCTCGGACTTCTTCCCGATGACCACCGGCGAGATCATCCACGTCGACGGCGGCGTCCACATGATGGGTGCCTGACCAGGTAGCGCGTACGTCGATGACGCCCCGTCCCCCGCAGCGCGCGGGAGGCGGGGCGTCACCCGTTCGGCCCCCGTGCCGGGCGGCGGCGGGGCTGTGCCGCGCACCCTGGAGTGTGCGTCTCTCCGGTGCGGTGCTCGCCGCTCTCGCCCTGTTGGTCGCCGTGCCGCCGTCCGGCGCCGCGTCCCTCGGCGAGGCCGCCCCGAAGCCGCGGCCCTTCGGCGCGGAGTGCCGTACCGGCGTCGCGGGCTCAGCCGTGATCGCGTACTGCCACAACCCCTACCCCGAGACCGACCGGGTCCGTCTGCACGTGGAGTGCGACCAGTGGTGGGACATCGACGTCGACAGCGCGCCGGTCGAGGCGGGGCCGGCCCAGACCGTGCGGCTGGCCGGGCGGTGCTGGAAAGAGGTCCGTTCGGCCTGGGTCAGCCACCAGAAGTGACCGGGCGGCACAGGAACGGATAGCTCGCCGCCTCGGTCGCGGCCGCCTCCGCGTCCCGCGCGCGGATCGCGTCGACGAGCCGGCCGTGGTCCATGTGCGTCTCGGGGGTCAGCTCCGTGCCGATGTCCACCCGCAGCCAGTCGCGCAGGACCTCGCCGAGGTCCGCGTAGAGCGCTGTCATGACGTCGTTGTGCGACGCGGCGACGACGGCCATGTGGAAGGTCGCGTCCGCCGTCACGAAGGCCTCCGCGTCCCCCGAGGCCCACACCTCCTCGCGGCGGGCCAGGAGGCCGTCGATCTGCTGGAGGTCGCGCTCGGTGCGGCGCTCGGCGGCGAGCTTCGCGGCGCTCGACTCCAGCGTGCTGCGCAGCTCGGCGATGTGCCGCGGGTCCGCGTCGGCGAACCTGCGGTGCATCACGCCCGCAAGCTCGCTGGTCGCGATCACGAAGGTGCCCGAGCCCTGCCGGATGTCGAGCAGGCCGTTGTGCGCGAGGGCGCGCACGGCCTCCCTGACGGTGTTCCTGGCCACGCCCAGCTGTTCGACCAGCTCGGGCTCGGTGGGGATGCGGGAGCCGACCGGCCACTCGCCCGAGGAGATCTGGTTGCGCAGCTCGGAGATGACCTGCTCGGAGAGCGCGGAACGGCGGGGAGTGGTCAGCGGCATGACGTTCCTTCTGCGAGCACACGGTCCGGCAGCGCGAACCGCAACGGATTGGACAGCCAATCATCCCATGATTCTATGATGGCCTCATGGCTAGCGAGGAAACCACGACGATGACCCCGGCGGCGACATCCCCCACGCATACCAAAGCGGCGGAGCAACAGGCCCCCACGCGCGCGTGGGCGACGCGCCTCGTCATCGTCGGCATCGTCCTCGCGGCCCTCAACCTCCGTCCGGCCATCACCAGCCTCGGCGCCCTCCTCGAAGAGGTGCGCGACGGCCTCGGCATGAGCGGCACCCTCGCCGGACTGCTCACCTCGGTGCCCCCGCTGTGCTTCGCGGTCTTCGGAGTGATGGCGCCGCGCTTCGCCCGGCGCTTCGGCCCCAGCGCGGTGGTCTGCGTCGGCATGGCCGCGATCGCCACCGGCCTGGTGATACGCCCCTTCGTCGGCGGGACGGCCGGCTTCCTCGCCGCCACCGCGCTCGCCCTCATGGGCATCGCGGTCAGCAACGTCCTGATGCCGGTGATCGTCAAGCGCTGGTTCCCCGACCGGGTCGGCTCCATGACCGGCCTGTACTCCATGGCCCTCGCACTCGGCACCGCGCTCGCCGCGGCCCTCACGGTTCCGATGACCGACGCGCTCGGCGGCCGCTGGCAGACCGGCCTCGCCGTCTGGGCCGGGCTCGCCGTCGTCGCCGTCGTGCCGTGGATCCCGCTCGCCCGCGACCGGAGCACGGCCACCGCGGCCCCGGAGCACATCAGCGCCACCGTGCGGCAGGAGGACAGCGCGCTGCGCATCACCCACAGCCGCACCGCCTGGGCGCTCGCCGTCTTCTTCGGGCTCCAGGCCACGGCCGCGTACATCACGATGGGCTGGATGCCGCAGATCTTCCGCGACGCGGGCGTACCCGCCGGGGAGGCGGGCGTGCTGCTCGCCGTCACGATGGCCATGGGCGTGCCGCTGGCGTTCGTCATCCCCAGGGTCGCCACACGCCTGACCCACCAGGGCCCCGTCGTGGTCGCCCTCGGCGCCTGCGGCCTCGCCGGATACACCGGCCTCTACCTCGCCCCGGCGGGCGGCGCCTGGGCCTGGGCCCTGCTGCTCGGCATCTCCAACTGCGCCTTCCCGCTCGCCCTCACGATGGTCGGCATGCGGGCCAAGAGCAGCGTGGGCGTCGCCAAGCTGTCCGCCTTCGCGCAGAGCACCGGCTACCTCATCTCGATCCCCGGGCCCCTCCTGGTGGGCGTCCTCTACCAGCACAGCGGCGGCTGGGGCCTGCCGATCGCCCTGATGGCGGGTCTGATGGTGCCGCAGATCGTCGTCGGCACCCTCGCGGGCCGCGACCGCACGGTCGAGGACGAGGTGGCGGCCAGGGCCGAGACGGCCTGACCCCGCCGGAAGGGGGACGGGCGAAGAGTGCGAGACTGACCGTATGCCCGTACTCGACCCGAACCCCCAGAACGGCCAGAAGAAGCTGCTCGTCGTGCTCGGCGCGATGCTGGCCATCACCGTGATCATCGGCATCGTCGCCTCCGTCGCCTCGCCGTGAACCGACACACCCGCGGTGCTCCGAACGGGCTCCGGCGCGGCGGATGGTGGGGCTAGCACCCCCATCCCCTAGGGGGTCAGTCTCAGGGTCAAGTGGGTGGATCTCCGGATGGGCCAAGGGCCGCCGATCGCCTAGTTTCGAGATGTGCCCGCGACGACGCGGCACGGAGCACTCGAAGCCCACGGAGGCGGCATGTCGGTCCGTCCGCACACCCGGCGCGACCCCGCGGAGCCGGGAAGCACCGAGATCCAGCTCCCCTGGTGGGCGATCGCCCTGCCCGCCGTCGCCTTCGCGGCCCTGCTCCTGCTGATCCTGAACCCGGCGGACGCCCACGCCGCGAGCAGCGGGCCCGCCGTCACCGGCCTCCTTGAGCACATACAGACGCTGATCTCGCGCACGGCCCCGTGAGCCCCGCCCCGCCACAGCCGTCCTCCACGCCGGGCGACCGCGTCAACTACCCGCGCCCTGTGGCGCGTTTCATGCGAAGCTGGGACGCATGAGCGTCGCAGAACCCCGCAGGATTGTCCTCTTCCGGCATGCGAAGGCCGACTGGCCGCAGGTGTCCGACCACGAGCGGCCGCTCGCTGATCGAGGCCGCCGGGACGCCCCCGTCGCCGGACGCAAGCTGGCCGACAGCGGCATCCCCTTCGACCTGGCCCTCTGCTCGACCGCGGCCCGGACCCGCGAGACCTGGAAGCTCGCCGTCCAGGAGCTGCCGCAGCGGCCGAAGACCGTCTACGAGGAGCGGTTGTACGAAGCCTCTCCCGGCGAGCTGATCGCCGTGCTCAACGAAACCCCGGACGACGTGCAGAACGTGGTCCTGATCGGTCACAACCCCGGAGTGCAGGGACTGACCGACATCCTCGCCGGGGACAGCGAGGGCGATGCCCGCCAGCGGCTGACCCGCCGCGGCTTCCCGACCGCGACCTTCTCCGTCCTGACGTACTCCGGTTCGTGGAAGGCGCTCGAACCCGGCGTGGCCACCCTCGTCGACTACTGGGCCCCGTCCGAGTAACCCCCCTGACCCGACTTCGATCGCTACGCCGTCGGGGCCCCGCACCTTGGTGGTGCGGGGCCCCGACAACGTAGAGCGAAGGGCCGTCGTGGCGGCCGTCAGTCGGAATCGGTGTGCGTCTCCGCCGCCTCGACCTCTTCCCGGGTGATCCCGAGGAGATAGAGGACGGTGTCGAGGAAGGGCACGTTCACCGCGGTGTGCGCGGCCTCGCGGACCAGGGGCTTGGCGTTGAAGGCGACACCGAGGCCCGCCGCGTTCAGCATGTCGAGGTCGTTCGCACCGTCGCCGATCGCGACCGTCTGCTCCAGCGGGACCCCGGCCTCCTGGGCGAAGCGGCGCAGCAGCCGCGCCTTGCCCGCCCGGTCGACGACCTCCCCGGTCACCTTCCCGGTGAGCTTGCCGTCGACGATCTCCAGGGTGTTGGCCTGGGCGAAGTCGAGGCCGAGACGTTCCTTCAGATCATCGGTGACCTGGGTGAAACCGCCCGACACGACGCCCACTTGGTAGCCGAGGCGCTTGAGGGTCCGGATGAGGGTGCGGGCGCCCGGGGTCAGCCGGACCGCGGAGCGCACCTTGTCGACGACCGAGGCGTCGAGGCCCGCGAGCAGCGCCACGCGCGCGTGCAGCGACTGCTCGAAGTCCAGCTCGCCGCGCATCGCGGCCGTCGTCACCGCGGCGACCTCCTCCTCGCAGCCGGCGTGCGCGGCGAAGAGTTCGATGACCTCGTCCTGGATGAGCGTCGAGTCGACGTCCATCACGACCAGGCGCTGCGCGCGGCGGTGCAGGCCCGCCGCGACCACCGCGACATCCACGCCGAGCTTCGCGGCCTCTATGGCGAGGGCGGTGCGCAGCGGCTCGGTCTCGGTGCCGGACACCGCGAACTCGACGGCGGTGACGGGGTACTTGGCGAGCCGGAAGATCCGGTCGATGTTGCCGCCGGTCGCGGTGATGCTCGCGGCGATCGCGGCCGTCGACTCCGAGGTCAGGGGGTGGCCGAGGACGGTCACGTGCGAACGCCCGAGGCCGCGCGGCCGGTTGTCGCCGATGCCCGAGATGATCTCGGCCTGCATCTTCATCGACTCCGCCCAGCTGTGGACGGTGGCGCGCAGGTCACCCTCAAGACCGGCGGGCGGCGCGGTCACGAGCGCGCACAGCACGATGCGGCCGCGGGTGACGACCTGCTCGATGTCGACGACGTCGACGGAGTAGGCGGCGAGGGTGTCGAAGAGGCCGGCGGTGAGGCCGGGACGGTCCTTGCCGAAGATCTTGACGAGGAGCGTCGGGATGTCGGCGGGCTGAGGGGGCTGCGGAGCACTCATGGTGATCCCTACCGTATCCGCCTGCCTTCCTGGGGTGCCTGGTGGTCCGCTTCCCGGACACCGGACGTTCGTCTTTTCGTCGCTGTCCGTGCTCTGCGTTCTGCGATCTGCGTTCTGCCCGTCGTTTGTATTCCGCCCGCTTCGCGGCGGATCACCCCACCCACCCACCCGTTTGCCCCGCACCACCCAGCTAGGCAGGGCCCGCTCCTCCCGCTCCTCCCGTTGTGGGCAGGCGTCCCGCACGGCGGGACGGGTGGGCACAACCTTCGGTGCCGGGTTTCGAGGGAAGAGGCGTGCGTCAGCGGGGCCTGCGGGGCGGGGCCTCCGGAGGTGGTGGGGGAGGCGGCGGCGGAGGAGGGGGCCAGTCGCCCGAGCGGGGGCGGGGCCGGTTCGGGTGAGGGCGGGGCTGGGGCCGGGGCGGTGGCACGATCGGCCCCACCATGGTCGGCGCGCTGGAGACATCCCCCGGCGGCCGCAGATAGGGGTTCGTATCAGGGTTCGGCGGCCGATGCGGAGCCCCGGGCCGATACGGCCCCGCCGCCGTGGAAGCCTCAACCACAACCCCCGCCGAGTCCGCCGCCGGCACCGGCACCGGCACTGACGCCAGAGGCGAAACCCTCCCACCCGCCACCCCGGTGGCACACGCCATCAACGCCCCCGCCACCCCCGCCCCGAACCCCCACGCCGCCCCGAGCGGCACCGCTACCCCCAGTCGGCCGTGCAGCTCGATCCCCGCGCCGAACGCGTCGAAGCCGAACACCGACAGCGAGGCGTCGGCGGATACCCCGGTCAGCCACACCAGCAGCGGAAGCCCGACCGCGGTCACGGCCCCGAGCCGCACTCCGCAGCGCCCGGCGAACCCCACGGCGCCCCCCGCCTTGGGGGACCGCACCGCCGTGAGCACCCCGGCGAACAGCATCATCAGCACCGCCGCGACGCCCAGCAGCCAGACCCTGCCGTCCAGTTCGGCGAGCCGCCCCAGCGTGAGTGCCTTGTCGGAAGGACCGGTCAGCAGATCGTCCACCGGATCCGGCAGGAAGCGGACGAGCACGCCCGTCGCCCTGCCGTCCCACGGCACGAGGAGCCCCACGGGAATGCCGAGCCACACACCGTTCGGCGCCCCGAGCAGCGCGGCACCGGCGATACGCCGCGGATGGTCGTCGCCGATCATCGCGTACGCCGCCGCGGCGAACCCCGCGGCGACCGCGACCAGAACCACCGCGACCAGCGCGGAAGCCGCGGGCCGCACCACCCGGTGCAGTACATCCAGGCCGCGCGGCAGCGGCGTGCGGCGCGAGGCGAGCAGCGCGATCAGCAGCACACCGGCCGCCCAGAGCGTCCCGCCGAGCAGCGTCGGCACGGTGTCGACGGAGAAGCCGACGGAGGCCTTCGCCTCCGCAAGGTCCCCGAGCCGGTCGGGCAGCAGCCCCCCGATGCCCCCGATGTCCCCCAGGCCGTCGGGCAGCTTGTCGCCGATCCCGTCGGGCAACCGGTCGAGCCCTTCCTCGATCCCTTTGTCGATGCCGAGCTGCTCACCGTCGATCGTGACGACGTCGTGACCGACCCACGCGAGTCCCGCGAGCATCGCCACGAAGAGAGCGAGCACCGACCCCACCCGCGCGCCGAGTTCGACGGGGGTGATGACCACCCCCGCTCCGCGCAGGGAGCGCAGGAGGAAGTGGGCGAGGAGCAGCGCCCCCACCAGGCCCACGCCGAGTGGCGCGATATCGATCGCCGTGGTCGCCTCCGCCTCGTCCAGGCCGAACGCCGAGACGTCGCCGGACGGCGTGACCGAACCCCCCGCGCCGAGCGCGACCGTCGCGGCCGCCATCGGTCCGAGCGCGCCCATCGAGTCCGCGCCGAGCAGATGTAGCGCGAGAGCGGCCGTCGCCGCCATGCCGACCAGCGACCAGCTCACGGCCGCGACGGCACAGAGCAGTACGTCGCCCCACGGCACGCCCCGGCCTTCACGTTCGTATGCGCAGGCCTGCATCAGGACCCCCGAACCGCAGTGCGTCGCCCTCTCACCACGGGGCTCACATTTCACGCGATACGTAGGTTTTCACGCATCTCATACGCGTAATGGCCGTGATGGGTGCTTACTACTCTCCGGGGCGATTTCTTCCCCGTCAACGGGGCAACCCCGGGGGCCGGTACGCAGTCTTCACAAGGCCCGACTTTCGGTCAGAGGCCTCCTCCTGAAATAGTTCCTCCCGATGTTCGACATCCCTAGACTCCCCACATGGGGGCTAGCTCGGGGGACAACTCAGTGGGGCATGGAGTGCCGGAACTCGTACTGGAATTGAATGGAAGGTCCTGGACGCTCGACGCGTCCAGGCCATACACCCTCGGACGTGATCCGCAGGGAGATATCGCGCTCGACGACGCCAGGGTCTCCTGGCGTCACGCCACGATCAGCTGGAGCGGGCGCAGTTGGGTCATTGAGGACCACGGCAGTACCAACGGCACCTACGTGCAGGGCCAGCGGATCCACCAGATGGAGATCGGCCCGGGCTCGGCCGTGCACCTCGGCAACGCGACCGACGGCCCGCGGCTGAACCTGTCCGCGAGCGCCGCGGCCGCGGCCGTGCCCGCACCGCAGCAGCACGCCCAGCAAGCTCAGCACGCGCCGCAGCAGGCCCCGTACCAGCCACAGCACCAGGGCTGGCAGCAACAGCAGCAGCCCCAGCAACACCAGCAGCAGCCGCCCCAGCAGCAGCACCAGCCGCCCCAGCGGCCCCACGTGCCGCAGCAGCAGGGCGGCCCTGCCGAGCAGTACGCGCAGAAGACGCCCGGTTCCGGCGGCGCCGCGGGGGCACCGCCGGTCTACGGCGACCGCAGCCCGACGACGTTCCACCAGCTCGCGCTCGGCCGCAAGATGCGCATCGGCCGCGCCCTGGAGAACGAGCTGGTCGTCTCCGACCTCCAGGTCTCGCGCCACCACGCGGAATTCACGGCGACGCCCGACGGCCGCTTCGAGATCCACGACCTCGGCTCGCACAACGGCACGTACGTCAACGGCCAGCCGATCGCGAAGTCCTCGACGGTCCTGATCGGCCCGAATGACATCGTCGGTGTCGGCCACTCGACGTTCCGCCTCGTCGGCGGACAGCTCGAGGAGTTCGTCGACACCGGTGACGTCTCCTTCTCGGCCCGTCACCTCACGGTCACGGTCGACGGCGGCAAGCAGATCCTCAAGGACGTCTCCTTCGGCGTCCCGGAGAAGTCGCTGATCGCGGTCATCGGCCCCTCGGGTTCCGGAAAGTCCACCCTGCTCAAGGCGCTGACCGGCTACCGGCCCGCCAACCAGGGCGACGTCCTGTACGACAACCGCAACCTCTACAAGCAGTTCGCCGAGCTGCGCCAGCGCATCGGTCTGGTCCCGCAGGACGACATCCTGCACAAGGAGCTGACCGTCAAGAAGGCCCTGAAGTACGCGGCCAAGCTGCGCTTCCCGGCCGACACCACGGAGACCGAGCGCGACGCCCGCATAGGCGAGGTGCTGCGCGAGCTGAAGCTGGACATCCACAAGGAGAAGAAGGTCACCTCCCTCTCCGGTGGCCAGCGCAAGCGTGTGTCGGTCGCTTTGGAGCTGCTGACCAAGCCGTCGCTGATCTTCCTGGACGAGCCGACCTCCGGCCTCGACCCGGGCATGGACCGCGACGTCATGCAGCTCCTGCGCGGCCTCGCCGACGACGGCCGTACGGTCCTCGTCGTCACGCACTCGGTCGCCGAGCTGGCGATCTGCGACAAGCTCCTGGTCATGGCGCCCGGCGGCTCGGTGGCGTACTTCGGTCCTCCGGAGGAGGCCCTCAACTTCTTCGGCTACAGCACCTGGGCCGACGTCTTCTCCGCCTTCGAGAACTACCGCGACTACGACTGGGCGGGCCGCTGGAAGGGCTCGCAGCACTACCAGATGTACGCCGCGGACATCGACGCCGTCGCCGCGCAGTCCGTCCCGATGCCGCCCCCGCAGGCGGTCAAGCCGCCCAAGCCGCAGGGCTGGGGCTCGCAGCTGTGGACCCTGATCCGCCGCTACACCTCGGTGATCGCCTCCGACAAGGGCTTCATGGGCCTGATGGTGATCCTGCCCGCGGTCCTCGGCATCGTCAGCGTCGTCATCCCGGCCGACTTCGGCCTCGCCGCACCGAAACCGCCCTCGAAGTTCAACGGCGACGCCGGCACGATCATGCTGATCCTCGCGGTCGGCATGTGCTTCTCGGGCGCGGCCAACTCCGTACGTGAGCTGATCAAGGAACGGGTCATCTACGAACGGGAACGGGCCACCGGCCTCTCCCGCTCGGCGTACCTGATGTCCAAGGTCATCGTCCTCGGCGTGATCACGGCCATCCAGGGCGTCATCATCTGCGGCATCGGCTTCGCCCCGCGCAAGCTGCCGGAAGAGGGCCTGCTCATGCCCCCGGCCGTGGAGATCTGCCTGACGATCATCGCCCTCGGCTTCACGTCGATGATGTTCGGCCTGGTCATCTCCTCGCTGGTGAAGACCGCCGAGAAGACCATGCCGCTCCTGGTCATGTTCGCCATCGTCCAGGTCGTCTTCACCGGCGTCCTCTTCCAGGTCTACGGCTCGCCCGGCCTGGAGCAGTTCGCCTGGCTGATGCCGTCGCGCTGGGCCATCGCGGGCGCGGGCTCCACGCTCGACCTCGCGCACCTCATGCCGCCGTGGGACGCGAAGAACCCCACCGACCTGGACCCCCTCTGGGAGCACTCGGTCGGACAGTGGGGCATCAACATCACGGTCCTGCTCGCGCTCGGCGTCATCTGCGGCTTCGCGGTCGCGCGCCTGCTGCGCCGGCACGAGCCGGAGGTCATGCGCAAGTAAGCGCGCCATGACGCACGAGAAGGGCGGCACCCCGCGCGGGGTGCCGCCCTTCGGCGTCTGCGAACCTCGTCTTCGACTGAAGAGGTCCAGTGATCAGGCGATCAAGGCTCAGTAGGCGCCGTTCACGTTGTCCATGGAGCCGTACCGGTCGGCGGCGTAGTTGGCCGCGGCCGTGATGTTGGCGACCGGGTCGTAGATGTTCGTGGACGTGCCCTCCACGTGGTACGCGTCGAACGTCGGCTTGATGACCTGGAGCAGGCCGATCGACGGGGTGCCGTTGATCGCGTTGATGTCCCAGCCGTTGATGGCGTTCGGGTTGCCCGAGGACTCGCGCAGGATGTTGCGGTGCAGACCCTCGTAGGAACCGGGGATGCCCTTGGCCTTCATGATGTCCAGGGACTGGCGGATCCAGCCGTCGAGGTTGTTGGCGTAGACGGGCTTGCGGGCGGCGGCGCGGCTCGCCGTCTCCTTGGCCTTGCGCTCGTCCTCGGCCTTCTTCTTCGCGGCGGCCTCGTCAGCCGCCTTCTTGTCGGCGGCGGCCTTCGCGGCGGCGTCCTTGGCCTGCTTGTCGGCGTTCGACTGCTGCTTGGAGACGCCGGCGTGCACCGACTGCTGCGCGTCGGCGGAGACGGCGAAGGCGACGGGGGAGACGTCGGCTGCCTGGGTCGTGGCCTCGGAGCTGCCCGGCACGAGGGAGAAGGCGAGGGCGGCGGCGCCGAGGGTGGCGACTCCGGCGATCGAGAACTTCTGGGTCTTGGTCAGGTCGGCGCGACTATGACCAGGGGTGCTGTGCTGGGACATGCGAAACGGACCTCTTCGAATCAGCGGAGGTCGCTCTGGCCGGTGGGGGACAGGTGCTTACGCGGCACAAACGCCGCGGTGCGAAGACCGCGGCGCCGAGCGACGGGAGCAATTCTTAGCGGCAGCAAAATTCTGTGGCAAAGCAGTGACGTACGACCCGGCATAGTGGATCAGGGGGTGGGCGACCGATCCGTATGACCCCGCATCCCCGTCCCCATAAGGGTTTCCTTATCCACTAGGGACCTTCGTACGTGATGTTCGCCCTATGCGCGGGCTCACATCGGTCGAGTAACAGTCTCACCATGAGTTGCCCCAGCAATGCGCTCGGTGAGATCGGCCGCCGGTCCTAGGCCTCGCGGCCCATGGGCGGGCCTCCACAGGGCGGATACGCACTGTCACACCTCGCCGGTACGGTGTCGCCCATGAGTCAAGGACCCCGATCCGGCCTGGACGCGGTGAGCGCCGCGCTGCTCGCCATGAGCAGGCACCTGGAGGTGCGCGACGTCCTCAAGACGATCGTCGCCTCGGCCCGCGAGCTGCTCGACGCCGAGTACGCCGCGCTCGGGGTCCCCGACGACCACGGCGGCTTCGCCCAGTTCGTCGTCGACGGCGTCAGCGAGGAGCAGTGGAAGGCCATCGGGCCCCTGCCCCGCCAGCACGGCATCCTCGCCGCGATGCTCCAGAAGGCCGAGCCCGAGCGCCTCGCGGACGTGCGCCAGGACCCCCGCTTCGAGGGTTGGCCCGACGCCCACCCGGACATGTCCGACTTCCTCGGCCTCCCGATCCGCTACGGCGACGAGACCCTCGGCGCGCTCTTCCTCGCCAACAAGACGTGCCCCAAGCCCGAGGGCGGCTGCGGCTTCACCGCGGACGACGAGGAACTGCTCGCCCTCCTCGCCCAGCACGCCGCGATCGCCCTCACCAACGCCCGCCTGTATGAGCGGAGCCGCGAGCTGACCATCGCCGAGGAGCGCTCGCGCCTCGCCCACGAGCTGCACGACGCCGTCAGCCAGAAGCTCTTCTCGCTGCGCCTGACGGCCCAGGCCGCCGCCGCCCTGGTGGACCGCGACCCCTCCCGCGCCAAGGGCGAGCTGCACCAGGTCGCCACGCTGGCGGCCGAGGCGGCGGACGAGCTGCGCGCGGCCGTCGTGGAGCTGCGCCCCGCGGCCCTGGACGAGGACGGCCTGGTGGCCACCCTGCGCACGCACACCCAGGTACTGCACCGCGCGCACTCCGCACAGGTCACCTTCGAGAGCAACGGCGTACGAGCGCTGCCGGCCTCCCAGGAGGAGGCGATGCTGCGGGTCGCCCAGGAGGCCCTGCACAACGCCCTGCGCCACTCCGGGGCCGAGCGGGTCACCGTGCTGCTGGACAAGCGGGGCGCCGGAGCCGTCCTGCGCGTCATCGACGACGGCACGGGCTTCGACCCCAAGGCCATACGTCGCGCGGGGCGCCACCTGGGCCTGGTCTCCATGCGGGACCGGGCGAGCGGGGTCGGCGGACGGCTGACCGTGGAATCGGAGCCCGGCAAGGGCACCACGATCGAGATGGAGGTCCCCGGTGGCTGACGACGCCGCGCGCGACGCGAAGAGTGGGATCCGGGTGCTGCTGGTCGACGACCACCAGGTGGTCCGCCGCGGTCTGCGGACGTTCTTGGAGGTGCAGGACGACATCGAGGTCGTCGGTGAGGCGTCGGACGGCGCCGAGGGCGTCGCGCTCGCCGAGGAGCTGAGGCCGGACGTCGTCCTGATGGACGTCAAGATGCCCGGCATGGACGGCGTCGAGGCGCTGCGCAAGCTCCGCGAGCTGGCCAACCCCGCGCGCGTGCTCATCGTCACCAGTTTCACCGAGCAGCGCACGGTCGTCCCGGCCCTCCGCGCGGGCGCCGCGGGGTACGTCTACAAGGACGTCGACCCCGACGCCCTCGCCGGTGCCATCCGCTCGGTGCACGCGGGACACGTCCTGCTCCAGCCCGAGGTGGCGGGCGCTCTCCTCTCCCAGGAGGAGGCGCACGGCGGCCAGGGCAGGGGCGGCACGCTGACCGAGCGCGAGCGGGAGGTGCTCAGCCTCATCGCCGACGGCCGTTCCAACCGCGAGATCGCCCGCGCCCTCGTCCTCTCCGAGAAGACCGTCAAGACACACGTCTCGAACATCCTGATGAAGCTGGACCTGGCCGACCGCACCCAGGCCGCGCTGTGGGCCGTACGCCATGGCGTGACCGGCTGAGAGCGGACCGTCCTGTTCCGGTGTGAGATTCATACCGTCGTGTGAGTGTCACCCGGATGGCGCATCCTCCGCGCCGCCGCGGCGTTCTCCAGTGCGTGCTGCGGCGGCTGGTCGCAGCGATCGCTAGGAGGGTCCAGAAGTGAAGAACCTGAAGAAGGCCGCTGCCGTCACGATGGTGGCCGGTGGTCTGGTCGCGGCCGGCGCCGGTATGGCCTCCGCCCACGGCGGCGCGGGCGCCCAAGGCGTCGCCAAGAACTCCCCGGGCGTCGTCTCCGGCAACCTGGTTCAGGCCCCGATCCACGTCCCGGTGAACGCGTGCGGCAACAGCGTCTCGGTCATCGGCGTCCTGAACCCCACGTTCGGGAACGTCTGCAAGAACATCTGATCGCACCCACGCGATCCACCGGCCGCGTCCGCGCGGCCGGTCCCCGTTCTCCGCGACTGCCACCGCGCCGCACGCCCCTGACCCCGCGGCCGGGGTCGCCCACGTCAGCAAGAGGAGCACTCCCCATGAACAGCATCGCCAAGAAGGCCGCCCTGGCCGCCGTCACCGCCGGTCTCGCCGCCGCTGCCTCCGCCGGTGCCGCGTCCGCCACCTCGGACGCCCAGGCCCAGGGCACCGCCGCGAACTCGCCGGGCGTCGGCTCGGGCAACCTCGTGCAGGCCCCGATCCACATCCCCGTCAACGCCACGGGCAACAGCGTCGACGTGATCGGCGTGCTCAACCCCGCCTTCGGCAACGCCTCGGTGAACCGCTGACACACTGCCCTCCCGGGCACACTGCCCTCCCGGGCACACTGCCCTCCCGGGCACACTGCCCTCCCGGGCACACCGCCCTCCCGGGCACACCGCCCTCCCGGGCACAGAAGGCCCCGCGGACCAACCGGCCCGCGGGGCCTTCCCCGTGCCCGGCTCCAGGACCCGTCAGTGCCGCTCCCGCTCCTCCACGTACGCGTTGTAGGCGGCCACCTGCGCCCGCCTGGCCGTCCGCTCCACCGGCCGCAGCGCCAGCCCCCGCGCGGCCATCTCCGAGGCGCTCACCGCGCCGCCGTGACCGTTCTCGTACGCCAGGGAGATCAGCAGGCCCACCCGCTGCGCCAGCTCCAACACCCGTACCGCTCGCGGCGGATACCCGGGAGCCAGCACCTCGCGGCCCGCCTCGGCCCGCGCCCGGTACGCGTCGAGCGCGGCCTCCGCCACGGGACCGGAGCCCGCCACGTCGAGCCGGGCCAGCACCGCCGTCGCCTCCCGCAGCGCCTCCGCCAGCTCGCGCTCCGCCTCGCCGAGCGAGGGCACGTCGGCGGGCGGCGCCTCACGGACGGCCAGACAGAGCCAGCGGACCTCCACGTGTACGTCGCCCTCGGGCCCCGCCTCGTACACCTCGGGAACGAGCCCGTACGGGGCGCCGAACGCGACGACCGCCTCCTCCGCCTCCAGGGCGCGCGCGTTGAACTCGGGCGGACCGCTCAGTCCGAGCGGATGCCCCGGCGCGGGCAGCGCCACCCGCAGACCCCGCACCCCGAGCGCCCGCAGGCGGCCCATCGCGAGGGTCAGACCGACCGGGCCCGACTCGCCGGGAAGTCCTTCGACCCGGTGCACCGCGTCCTCGCCGACCATGGCGAGCACCGCGTCATCCGGAGAAACAAGTCCGGCCAAAAGGGCATTTCCCCATGCGGCCAAGCGTCCTGAGCGTGGTTCCGAGAGCATGCACACAGCCTAAGGACCGGGCTCACGACAGGAACGCCCGGCCGGTGGCGTAGGTTTTATCCGGGGGCCGCGTCCACAGGCGCGAGCGACGACCGAGACTGCAATGGGAGACAGCGCGCTCATGAGCGATGTACTGGAGCTTGAGGACGTATCTGTGGTCCGCGAGGGCCGGGCTCTGGTGGACCAGGTCTCCTGGTCGGTCAAGGAGGGGGAGCGCTGGGTCATCCTCGGACCGAACGGCGCGGGCAAGACCACCCTCCTCAACGTCGCGTCCAGCTACCTCTTCCCGAGCACCGGCACCGCCACCATCCTCGGCGAGACCCTCGGCAAGCCCGGCACTGACGTCTTCGAACTGCGCCCGCGCATCGGCGTCGCCGGTATCGCGATGGCGGACAAGCTGCCCAAGCGCCAGACCGTGCTCCAGACGGTGCTCACCGCCGCGTACGGCATGACCGCCGGCTGGCACGAGAACTACGAGGACGTCGACGAGCAGCGCGCCCGCGCCTTCCTCGACCGCCTCGGCATGAGCGACTACCTCGACCGCAGGTTCGGCACCCTCTCCGAGGGCGAGCGCAAGCGCACCCTGATCGCCCGCGCCCTGATGACCGACCCCGAGCTGCTGCTCCTCGACGAGCCCGCCGCGGGCCTCGACCTCGGCGGCCGCGAAGACCTCGTACGCCGCCTCGGCCGCCTCGCCCGCGACCCCATCGCCCCCTCGATGATCATGGTCACGCACCACGTCGAGGAGATCGCCCCCGGCTTCACCCACGTCCTGATGATCCGTCAGGGCAAGATCCTTGCCGCGGGCCCGCTGGAGCTGGAACTCACCTCCCGCAACCTCTCCCTCTGCTTCGGCCTCCCGCTGGTCGTCGAGCAGCGGAACGACCGCTGGACCGCCACGGGCCTGCCCCTCTCCTGAGGGGCGCGCCCCGGCCCGACTGATCGCGCCCTGTCCCGGAAGGGACCCCCGCGCCTACGATGACCGCGTGGACATCGACGCATGGGTGTGGTGGCTGATCGGCGCCGCCGCACTCGGAATCCCGCTCGTACTGACCGCCATGCCCGAGCTGGGCATGCTCGCCGTGGGCGCCGTCGCGGCGGCCGTCACCGCAGGCCTCGGCGGTGACACGGTCGTTCAGGTCGTCGTCTTCGCCGCGGTCTCGGTCGCGCTCATCGCCGTCGTACGCCCCATCGCGAACCGGCACCGGTCCCAGCGGCCCGAACTGGCCACCGGAATCGACGCGTTGAAGGGCAGATCGGCCGTCGTCCTCGAACGGGTCGACGCCTCCGGAGGCCGCATCAAACTGGCGGGGGAGACCTGGTCGGCACGCGCGCTCGACCCGGACCGCGCCTACGAGGCGGGCCAGGAGGTGGACGTCGTCGAGATCGACGGAGCGACGGCCATCGTCCTGTGAATGCCCCACGGGCCGTGCGGCGGTCTGACAGACTCGACCAGCAAGATCTTTGAGATCCCGCAGATCGTCGAGATCCCGCGGACAAACGCCGAGGCATGAAGGGTACGGGGAGCCACGATGGAACCGATCATCATCGTCCTGATCATTCTGGTGGTGCTGGTATTCATCGCCCTGATCAAGACCATCCAGGTCATCCCGCAGGCCAGCGCCGCCATCGTCGAGCGCTTCGGCCGCTACACCCGCACGCTGAACGCGGGACTCAACATCGTCGTCCCGTTCATCGACTCGATCCGCAACCGCATCGACCTCCGTGAACAGGTCGTCCCCTTCCCGCCCCAGCCGGTGATCACCCAGGACAACCTGGTGGTCAACATCGACACGGTCATCTACTACCAGGTGACCGACGCGCGGGCCGCGACGTACGAGGTCGCCAGCTACATCCAGGCGATCGAGCAGCTCACCGTCACCACCCTGCGCAACATCATCGGCGGCATGGACCTGGAGCGGACCCTGACCTCCCGCGAGGAGATCAACGCCGCCCTGCGCGGCGTCCTCGACGAGGCCACCGGCAAGTGGGGCATCCGCGTCAACCGCGTCGAGCTGAAGGCGATCGAGCCGCCGACCTCCATCCAGGACTCGATGGAGAAGCAGATGCGCGCCGACCGCGACAAGCGCGCCGCGATCCTCCAGGCCGAAGGTGTACGGCAGTCGGAGATCCTCCGCGCCGAGGGCGAGAAGCAGTCCGCGATCCTGCGCGCCGAAGGTGAGGCCAAGGCCGCGGCCCTGCGCGCCGAGGGCGAGGCCCAGGCGATCCGTACGGTCTTCGAGTCCATCCACGCAGGCGACCCGGACCAGAAGCTCCTCTCCTACCAGTACCTCCAGATGCTCCCGAAGATCGCCGAGGGCGACGCCAACAAGCTCTGGATCGTCCCCAGCGAAATCGGCGACGCCCTCAAGGGCCTCGGCGGCGCACTCGGCAACTTCGGCCCCCTGGGCGGAGGTTCGGTCCCCGCGCAGGGCAAGGAGCGTCGCGAGCAGCCGCCGATCGACTGACGCGCCGAAGGGGCCCGACGCCTCGGGGCCCTACGCCGCGGGCACGGGCTGCGCCAGCCACTCCGGCAGGGAGGCCAGTTCCTCCCGCCCCAGTGACAGGAGCATCGCGCCCGCGGGAGTCGGCTCGAACGGCTGCCGCAACAGCGGCATCCCCGCCTCCTCCGGAGTCCGGTTCGCCTTGCGGTGGTTGTCCATCGCGCAGGAAGCCACCGTGTTCAGCCAGGAGTCGGCGCCGCCCTGCGACCGCGGCACCACGTGGTCCACCGTCGTCGCGCGCCTGCCGCAGTACGCGCACCGGTGCTGGTCCCGTACCAGGACGCCCCGCCTCGACCACGGAGCCTGTCTTCGGAACGGCACCCGGACATATCTACAGAGCCTGATCACCCGCGGCAGCGGCATCTCGACCGCCGCCGCGCGCACACGGAGTCCGGGGTGGGCCTGCTCGACCACGGCCTTGTCCTGGAGCACCAGAACGACGGCTCGGTTGAGCGTCACCGTAGAGAGCGGCTCGAAGCTCGCGTTCAGTACCAGCGTGTCCCGCATCAACCTGCCCACCTCCCGTATGCACCGGCCCACCGCCTGGCGGGCTGGATCAACTCTGGCCGGGCACGCCGAGATGGACAACGCAATAAAAAATGCCCGCCTCTGATCACTTCCATGACCAGAGGCGGGCAAACAATCGGTGAACGCTCAGTTCTCTGCGGGAGCGCCGTACTCGGCGATGACCTGCGCACGCGCGAGCGTGTGGAACCGGAGGTTGAAGCCCACGAACGCGGGTGAGGCGTCCGAGTCCGGCCCCAGCCGCTCCTGGTCCACCGCGTACACGGTGAACACATAGCGGTGCGCCGGGTCGCCGGGCGGCGGCGCGGCCCCTCCGAAGTCCTTCGTCCCGAAGTCGTTGCGCACCTGCACCGCGCCCTCGGGCAGCCCTTCGAACTTGCCGCTGCCCGCACCGGCCGGCAGCTCGGTGACGGAGACCGGGATGTCGAAGACGGTCCAGTGCCAGAACCCGCTGCCCGTAGGGGCATCCGGGTCGAAACACGTCACGGCGAAGCTCTTGGTCTCCGGCGGAAAACCCTCCCACCGCAGCTGCGGCGAGGTGTTCCCGGCCGCGTAGACCTGGGCGTCGGCAAGGACCGCCCCCGGCTCGACGTCCTCACTCGCGACCGTGAACGACGGCACGGGCGGATGGAAGTCATGGGGAAGCGGCGGCCTCTTCAACTCGGTCACGTGAGCACCTCCTGGTTGATTGCTGTGCGTCCGACCTCGACCCTAGAACCAGTTGCGCTTGCTGCCGACCTGGGACAGCCACTCGTTCAGGTACGCGGGCCAGTCCGTGCCCTGGAAGTCGTTCAGCCCCACCTTGAAGGACCGGAACGAGTCGCTGCTCTCGCTGAACAGGCCCGGCTTCTTGTCCATCTCCAGGACGACGTCCATCTCGCGCTCGTCCGCGACGAAGCTCAACTCGACCTGGTTCAGACCGCGGTACTGCTGCGGCGGGAAGAACTCGATCTCCTGGTAGAACGGCAGCTTCTGCCGCGTACCCCGGATGTGGCCGCGCTCCATGTCGGCGCTCTTGAAGCGGAAGCCCAGCTGGATGAAGGCGTCCAGGATGGCCTGCTGCGCGGGCAGCGGGTGCACGTTGATCGGGTCCAGGTCACCGGAGTCCACGGCGCGCGCGATCTCCAGCTCGGTGGTCACCCCGATGTTCATGCCGCGCAGCTGCTGCCCGTCGATGCTCGTGACCGGCGTCTCCCAGGGGATCTCCAGGCCGAACGGCACCGCGTGCACCTCGCCCGCCAGGAGCGTGAAGGCACCGCCGAGGCGCACCTTGGTGAACTCGATGTCCTGCTTGGTCTCCTGGTCGTTGCCCTCGACCTCGACCCGGGCCTGAAGACCGACGGACAGCGCCTCGATCTGCTGGTCCACCGACCCGCCCTGGATCCGCACCTCACCCTGGACGACACCGCCGGGAACCACGTTGACCTCGGTCAGCACGGTCTCGACCGAGGCACCGCCGGCACCCAGACTCGCGAGCAGCTTCTTGAACCCCATGACACTCCACTCCCCAGGCCGCCGCCTGTGGCTCGTCTCGACTTGAATCCTTGATCGGTACAAACGCGAGGGGACCCCGCCCGGTTCCGCGTCCCCGCCCTGACAACCGGGCACCCCGAAGGGCATCCGTATAAACGGCCCGGGTGTACTACGCTCGTAAGGCATGATCTTGGCCCCTGACCGTACGCCCCTGACCCGAGACTTCTTCGACCGCCCCGTCCTGGAAGTCGCCCCCGACCTCCTTGGCCGCGTCCTCGTACGCGACTCGGACGACGGACCGATCGAGGTCCGCCTGACAGAGGTGGAGGCGTACGCGGGTGAAGCCGACCCCGGCTCCCACGCGTATCGCGGCCGCACGCCCCGCAACGACGTGATGTTCGGCCCGCCCGGACACGTGTACGTCTACTTCACCTACGGCATGTGGCACTGCATGAACCTCGTCACCGGTCCCGAGGGCACGGCGAGCGCGGTCCTGCTGCGGGCCGGGGAGATCACGGTGGGTGCCGAGCTGGCTCGGACGCGTCGACTCTCGGCCCGAAACGACAAGGAACTGGCCAAAGGCCCGGCCCGACTGGCCACCGCCCTTGACGTGGACCGGAGCCTCGACGGCGCGGACCTCTGCGGAGACCCGGCCAGCCCCTTCCGGCTCCTGGCGGGGACGCCCGTCGAAGCCGACCAGGTCAGCGAGGGTCCCCGCACCGGAGTAGGAGGGGAGGGCTCCGTCCACCCCTGGCGCTTCTGGACGGCCAACGACCCTACGGTCAGCCCCTATCGGGCCCATGTGCCCCGGCGCCGCCGAACTTGACGCGGCCTGGGGGCCTCCGTAATGTAGTCCGAGCCGCTTGAACCGGTCACGGCAATCTGCCGGGAGCTGGAAGCGGCCAACCACTACCTACGACTTCCCCTCAGCGGGGGCTTATTTCGCATGCTCGCATGTCGAAATTCGAACCCGCAGAACTCGATTATGAGTTGCGGAGGGAATCCGCTAAAGTAGTGAACACGCCGAAAGGCAAAGGCCCTCCAACGGCCACCGGAAATGAAATCCGAACCGGAAACGGAACGGAAAACGGATCTGGTAGGGTTGGAAACACGAAATACCG
>NZ_JODF01000043.1:0-75799 GCF_000717945.1 Streptomyces sp. NRRL S-920 | reverse complement strand
CAGGATGATCGAGATCCGCAAACAGAACCCCGCCTTCGGCCTGGGCACCTACACCGAACTCCCCTCCACCAACCCCGCCGTCCTCGCCTTCCTCAGGGAAGCGCCGCCGACGGAGGAGGAGGGCGACGACCTCGTGCTGTGCGTGCACAACTTCTCGCGTTTCGCCCAGCCCACCGAACTCGATCTACAAGCCTTCAACGGACGCCACCCGGTGGAGCTGATCGGCGGGGTGCGCTTTCCGGCCATCGGTGAACTGCCCTACCTCCTCACGCTGGCGGGCCACGGCTTCTACTGGTTCCGGCTGCGCAAGGAACCGTCGTAAGGCTCCGGCGCCGCCACACCTCGCGGGGCGGTTTCCACCGCCCCGCCCTGGGCACTCCTACGCACAACCGGCACTCCCGCACTCTGCCTTGTCCGCCACGCGGAAAGGACGCGACGCCATGTCGGAAGCCGCCACCCGCCCCACCGCGCACGCCACGGCGCTGCTCGCCTCGCTCGACCCGCTGCTGCGCGAGTGGCTGCCCCGGCAGCGGTGGTTCGCCGGAAAGGGCCGCCCGATCAGCGCCTTCGAACCGGTCGCGGTGACCGAACTCCTGCCGCGCAGCTCACCCGCGGGCCTGCTGCACCTGCTCGTGCGGATCCGCCAGCCGATCGTCCCCGCACAGGACGCGCCCCTCGAAGCCGCGGCGGCCGAACGGCCCGGCGACTGCTACCAGTTGCTGATCGGAGTGCGCCGCGCCCTGCCACCGCAGCTGGCTTCCGCCCTCATCGGGCACGTCACCGAGGGCCCCCTCGCCGGGCAGACGGTGTACGAGGCGCTGCACGACCCGCGGCTGTCCGCGCTGCTCCTGGAGCGGCTGCGGATCCCGGGCCGGCACGGCGTGCTCCGCTTCGAACGCGACATGAGCGCGGGCATCCCCTCCGGACTCACCCCGCGCCCGCTCGCCGCCGAGCAGTCCAACTCCTCGATCGTGTACGGCGATACGTTCATCCTCAAGCTGTTCCGCCGCGTCGTGCCCGGCGTCAACCCCGACCTGGAGCTTCCGCTGCACCTGGCCCGGCAGGGCTGCGCACGGGTGCCCGCGCCCGCCGCGTGGTTCCTCGCCGACCTGACGTCCGGCGCGGCCCCCGCCGACGAGGCGTGCGGCCTCGGGGTGCTCCAGCCCTATCTGGCCGGCGCCGAGGACGGGTGGGAACTGGCCCTGCGCAGGCTCGACAAGGGCGAGGACTTCACCGGCGAGGCGCGGGCGCTCGGCCGCGCCACGGCCGAGGTGCACGCGGCGCTCGCCGCCGCGCTGCCGACCGTCACGCTGGGCCGGGTCCAGGTGCAGCGCGTCGCGGACGCCATGGCGCAGCGCCTGGCCGCGGCGGCACAGGCGGTCCCCGCGCTGCGGCCGTACGCCCCCGGGCTGCTCACCGCCTTCGAGGCGCTCGCCGACCTCGGCGGCGAGGGCCAGTCGTGGACCGCCCAGCGCGTCCACGGCGACCTGCACCTGGGGCAGTGCCTGCGCTCCCCCGACGGCCACTGGTCGATCATCGACTTCGAGGGCGAGCCCGCGCGACCGCTCGCCGAGCGGCGCATGCCGCAGCCGCCGGTCCGCGACGTCGCGGGCATGCTGCGCTCCTTCGACTACGCGGCGTGCACCGGCGAACCGTGGGCCGCGGAGTGGGCCGCGGACTGCCGGGCCGCGTACTGCGTGGGGTACGCGGACGTCGCGGGCCTCGACCCGCGCACGGACCCCGTGCTGCTGCGCGCCCACGAGACGGACAAGGCGGTCTACGAAGTCCTCTACGAGGCCCGCCACCGCCCCGACTGGCTGGCCGTCCCGCTGGCCGCGGCGCGCCGCCTCGCCGGGGACGGCTCCGCCGACGCCGCCCTTTGACCACCCCCTTCCGACAAGGAGGCCTCCTCCGTGACCCGCCGCCCCCGCAAACCGCCCGCCGAAGCCCCCGCCCCCGCCCCTCCCGCACCCCGCGCCCCGGAACCGGATCCCGTCGATCCCGCCGAGCGGACGACCGCCCCGAAGGGCGGGCGGAAGACACCGGCCCAGAAGAAGACGCCGAGCGGAACGACCCCCGAGGCGGCGAGGACGGCGAAGGCGGCCGCGGCGGCCCGCGCGGCGAAGTCCCCGAGGACTCCGCGGATCCCGCGGACCCCGCGGAAGGCGGCCGCGAAGACGCCCCCGCCGGCCCTCGCCGTCTCCCCCGTGCCCGAGGGCGACCGCGTCCGCCTCCTGGAGGGCACCCACCACGACCCGCACGGCGTCCTCGGGGCCCACCCCGTACCCGGCGGTACGGCCTTCAGGGCGCTGCGGCCCTACGCCAAGGCGGTCGCGGTCGTCGCCAAGGACCTCCGCGCCGAGCTGCGCGACGACGGCGACGGGTTCTTCTCGGCGGTACTGCCCCTGGAGGCGGCGCCCGAGGACTACCGGCTGCACATCACGTACGAGGAGGCGGAGCTGGAGATCCACGACGCGTACCGCTTCCTGCCCTCGCTCGGCGACTTCGAACTGCATCTGATCGGCGAGGGCCGGCACGAGAGGCTGTGGGACGCGATGGGCGCCCGCCCGATGACCCACCAGGGCGCGACCGGCACCCGCTTCACCGTGTGGGCGCCGAACGCCCGGGGTGTACGGGTCGTCGGCGGCTTCAACTTCTGGGACGGCACCGGCTTCCCGATGCGCTCGCTCGGCGGCACCGGCGTCTGGGAGCTGTTCGCGCCCTCGGTCGGTGAGGGTGAGCTGTACAAGTTCGAGATCACCCGGCCCGACGGTTCGAAGACGCTGCGCGCCGACCCGCTGGCCCGCCGCACGGAGACGCCGCCCGCGAACTCCTCCGTCGTACACGTCTCGCACCACCAGTGGCACGACCAGGACTGGCTGGCCCGCCGCGCCGAACGCCCCGCGCACGAGGCGCCGTTCTCGGTGTACGAGGTGCACCTGTCGTCCTGGCGCCCCGGCTTGACCTACCGGCAGCTGGCCGAGCAGCTGCCCGCGTACGTCGCCGACCTGGGCTTCACGCACGTCGAGCTGATGCCCGTGGCCGAGCACCCCTTCGGCGGCTCCTGGGGGTATCAGGTCACCGGCTTCTACGCGCCGACCGCCCGCCTCGGCACCCCCGACGACTTCAAGTACCTGGTGGACGCGCTGCACCGCGCCGGGATCGGGGTCCTGATGGACTGGGTGCCCGCGCACTTCCCGCGGGACGACTGGGCGCTCGCCGAGTTCGACGGGCGGCCCCTGTACGAGCACGAGGACCCGGCGCGTGCCGCGCATCCGGACTGGGGCACCCTGGAGTTCGACTACGGCCGCAAGGAGGTGCGCAACTTCCTCGTCGCAAACGCCACGTACTGGTGCGAGGAGTTCCACATCGACGGGCTGCGCGTCGACGCGGTCGCCTCGATGCTCTACCTGGACTACTCCCGCGAACACGGCGAGTGGACGCCGAACGCCCACGGCGGGCGCGAGAACCTCGACGCCGTCGCCTTCCTCCAGGAGATGAACGCCACGGTCTACCGGCGCTGCCCCGGCGTCGTCACCATCGCCGAGGAGTCCACCGCCTGGGACGGCGTGACCCGGGCCACCCACCACGAGGGGCCCGGAGGCTTCGGCGGCCTCGGCTTCGGCCTGAAGTGGAACATGGGCTGGATGCACGACTCCCTCGGCTACGTCTCCAAGGAGCCGGTGCACCGCAAGCACCACCACAACGAGATGACGTTCTCGATGGTGTACGCGTACAGCGAGAACTACGTCCTGCCCATCTCCCACGACGAAGTGGTGCACGGCAAGCGGTCGCTGGTCTCCAAGATGCCCGGCGACTGGTGGCAGCAGCGCGCCACCCACCGCGCCTACCTCGGCTTCATGTGGGCCCACCCCGGCAAGCAACTGCTCTTCATGGGCCAGGAGTTCGCGCAGGGCGCCGAGTGGGCGGAGGGCCACGGCCCGGACTGGTGGCTGCTCGACCCGGCGTACGGCGCGGAGGCCGACCACCGGGGCGTACGGGACCTCGTACGCGATCTGAACACCGTCTACCGGCGCGAGGGCGCCCTGTGGGAGCGCGACACGGACCCCGGCGGCTTCGCCTGGGTGGAGGGCGACGCCGCCGAGGACAACGTCTTCGCCTTCCTGCGCTACCCGGACGAGGGCGGGGGCGGGACCCCGCTGCTCGCCGTCTCCCACTTCGCACCGGTCGTGCGGCACGCCTACCGCCTGGGCGTGCCGGACGAGTTCGCGGCGTGGCAGGAGGTCCTCAACACGGACGAGGCCCGCTACGGCGGCAGTGACGTCACCAACCCCGACCCGCTCAAACCGGAGCCGGTGGCGTCCCACGGCCGTCCCGCGACGCTGCGCCTGACCCTGCCGCCGCTGGCTACGGTGTGGCTGCGACCTGTGTGAGCGCGCCGGGCAGCTCCCCGGTGTGCAGGATGCCGAGCCGCTGGGTGGCCCGTGTCAGGGCCACGTACAGATCGCTCGTCCCGTAGCGCGACGGCTCGACGACCAGGACGGTGTCGAACTCCAGGCCCTTGGCCTGCCGGGGGTCGATCAGCACGACCGGCCGCGTCAGGTCCGGGGCCCCTTCGGCCGTCACCCCGGGAAGCCGGGCGGCGAGCCGCTGGTGGAGGTCGCGCGGGGCGATCACCGCGAGGCGGCCCTCGTCGCGCGCCTCGGCGGCCACCGCGTCGGCCACGGCGGCGGCGAGGCCGTCGTCGTCGGCGCGGCGCGCCCAGGGGCGTACGCCCGTGGACCGCACCGAGCTGGGCGGCCGGAAGTCGGGGTTCCCCGCGGCACGCGGCACCTCCGCCGCCACCTCCATGATCTCCACGGGCGTGCGGTAGTTGACGCCGAGCCGGGTGTACTCCCAGCGGTCCTCGACGTACGGCCGCAGGATGTTCTCCCACGATCCGCAGCCGCCGGCCTCCGCGGTCTGCGCCGGGTCGCCGACGAGCGTCATGGAGCGGGTCGGGCAGCGCCGCATGAGCAGCCGCCAGGCCATCGCCGACAGCTCCTGCGCCTCGTCGACGATGATGTGCCCGAACGCCCAGGTGCGGTCGGCCGCCGCGCGCTCGGCGGCGCTGCGGTGGTCGGCCTCCTCCTGCCGCTCGGCCATCCGCTCGGCGTCGATGATGTTGTGGGCGAGCAGGACCTCGGCGTCGTCCTCGTCCTTGTCCTCGAACTCGTACGTCCGTGAGGCCCGCGAGACGTCGAGGACGCCCTGCGCGTACGCGATCTGCCGGGCGCGCTCCGCCTCGGCCGCCGCCCGCTCGGCGCTGTCGTCGTGTCCGAGCAGTTCGGCCGCCTCGTCGAGCAGGGGGATGTCGGCGGGCGTCCAGGGCGCGCCGCGCGGGCGGCGGATCGCCTTCGCGTCCTCCTCGTCCAGGCCGGTCGGCTCCTCCAGGTAGCCGGTGAGGAATTCCTGCGGGGTCAGCGTCGGCCACAGCTCCTCGATGGCGGCGTGGACCTCGGGGCTGGCCGCGATGCCCTTGCCGAGCTGGGCGATGTCGTCGGGGCCCAAAAAGTTGGGGCCTCCGTAGGGGTCGGCGCCGATGCGTTCGGTGAGCTGCTCGGTCAGCGCGTCGATGATCCGGAACGCGAAGTAGGGGCGGCCCAGGTTGTGCGGCACGTCCGCCTCGCGGGCCGCTTCCCGTGCCTCGTAGGCGATCGTCCAGTCCAGGATCAGGTCGCCGTCGTCGTGCGGGACGATGAGCGGCTCGCCCGGCTCGGGGATCTTCTGCCGGTCGCGGACCGCCCCGGCGAGCACCTCGGCCATCTCCGCGCGGCCCTTCACCTCGGCCGCCCCCGGGCTCTCGGTGCCGGTCGCCGTCACGCCGGGGAACAGCTCGCCGACCGTGGAGAGCAGTACGCCGGTCTCGCCGAGCGAGGGCAGCACCTCGCCGATGTAGCCGAGGAAGGCGGGGTTCGGGCCGACGATCAGTACGGCCCGCTTGGCGAGCAGTTCCCGGTGCGCGTACAGCAGGAAGGCCGCGCGGTGCAGGGCCACGACCGTCTTGCCGGTGCCGGGGCCGCCCTCGACGACGAGGACGCCGCGGTGCGGGGCGCGGATGATGCGGTCCTGCTCGGCCTGGATGGTCCGCACGATGTCGTGCATGCGGCCGGTGCGCGCCGAGTCGAGCGCGGCGAGCAGCACCTCGTCGGCGTCGGCGGCCTCGTGGCCGGTGCGGGTCGGGTCGCCGAGGTCGAGGATCTCGTCGTGCAGGGCGGTGACCTCGCGCCCCTTGGTGGTGATGTGTCTGCGCCGCCGCAGCCCCATCGGCGTATGGCCCGTCGCGAGATAGAAGGGGCGCGCGACATCGGCACGCCAGTCGATCACCAGCGGAGTGCGCCGGTCGTCGGAGGCGCGGATTCCGATGCGTCCGATGTGGTGGTCGCGGCCGTCGCGGAATTCGAGCCTGCCGAAGCAGAGGCCGTTCTCCCCCGCGTCGAAGGAGGCGAGCAGACCGGACTGCTCCGCCACCATCACATCGCGCTCAAGGCGTGCCTGGAGACCGTTGCCCACCTGCGACAACGACGTCTGCACGACGGCTTCGGCCTCCTCGCGCAGCGCGTCGAGGCGCGCATACAGCCCGGAGACGAATTGCTGCTCTTCCCGCAATTCCTCGGTTGACAATTCAGCCCCTCGCCAGTTACAGTGCTCGTATAAAGCTTTTCGTGAAGCCGTCATGCCCGAATGGGCGAGACCTCGCGAAAGAATCCAATATACGCAGAGAAATGCCCCGGACGTCAATTCGTCCGGGGCATTTCTCTTCCGTACGCGGGTGCCGTAGCACGTCCCCGCGGCGTGTCAGAGCACGTCGGCCAGGTCCGCGAGGAGCTTGCGCTTGGCCCGCGCGCCCACCATCTGCTTCACCGGCTCACCGCCCTTGAACACGATCATGGTCGGCGCGGAGAGCACCTTGTACGCGATCGCGGTCCGCGGACTGCGGTCCACGTCCAGCTGCACGATCTTCAGCCGGTCCGCCTCCTCGCGGGCCAGTTCGCTCAGCACCGGCGCCAGCTGCCGGCACGGCCCGCACCAGTCCGCCGTGAACTCCACGAGCACCGGGCGTCCCGGCTCCCGCAGCACCTCCCCCTCGAAATCCGCGTCCGTCACCTCGGCCACGCCTGCTGCCCTCATTGACTCCACTCCTCATCCCGTCAGTTCGCAGCGCGGCTCGGGGCCGCCCGGCAGTGCCGCCTCGGCGCGCGTCAGCTGCGCCCCGACCTGCGCGCGCACCGCGTTCAACTCGCCGATCAGCGCGTCGAGTTCGGTGAGCTTGCGGCGGTATACGGCGAGTGACGCGGGGCACGAGTCGCCCTCCGGATGACCGGAGCGCAGACACTCCACGAAGGGCCGGGTCTCCTCCAGATCGAACCCGAAGTCCTGAAGGGTCCTGATCTGCTCGAGGAGCCGTACGTCGTCCTCGTCGTACGTGCGGTACCCGTTGCCGGTGCGCCGCGCGGGCAGCAGCCCGCGGGACTCGTAGTAGCGCAGCGTCCGCGTGGTCGTCCCCGCGCGCGCCGCCAGCTCGCCGATTCGCATGCCTCGACGGTAATCCTTGACGTGGGCGTCAAGGCCAGGAGTTCTTCCGGGACGGGACTCAGGCCGGGTTGCGGATGCCCTCGATCGTCGAGGTCCAGGTGTCGGCGCCGTGCCCCAGGTCGACCGCCCTGCGGGCCGCGGTGAGGACGCCGCGCAGCGCGGTGGCGTCCAGGCCGCGGTGCTCGGCGGCGTGGACGATGTGCTCGATGCCCTCGGCCTCCATGGCGAGGTTGTCCACGACACCGGGGTAGGTGCCCGCGTCGATGTCGGCGGCGGTGCGTTCGACGGCGCCCTCCACGAGCGCCACGTTGGCCTTCAGGAAGGGGACGAGGGCGGCGGCCCGCACCCGTCCCGGGCGGCGAGGGCGAAGCCGTGCACGAGGCCGTGCATCGCGGTCCAGAAGAAGTCCAGCACGGAGAGGTCGAAGACGGCGGCGAGCCCGTGGTCCTCGCCGACGTAGGCGCTCTGGCCGCCGAGGGCCTTGAGCGTCCCCTCGTACTTCTCGTAGGCGGACCGCGAACCGCTGTGGAAGATCAGGGCTTCCGGCGTCCCGATCATCGGGACCGGCACCATGACCGCGCCGTCCAGATAGTCGACGCCGAGTTCCGCGGCGCGGGCGGCGGCCTCGCGGGCGCGCTCCGGGGTGTCGGAGGTGAGGTTCACGAGGACCCGCCCGGCGAGGTCGGCGGCGGTCACCTGGTCGAGGATCTTCTGCGCGGCGTCGTAGTCGAGCACGCATACGACGACGACCTCGCCGGCGCGGACCGCGTCGGCCGGGGTGGCGGCGCGGGAGGCCCCGCGGGCCATCAGCTCGTCGCCCTTGCCTGGCGAGCGGTTCCAGATGGTCGTGGGGTGGCCGGCGTCCACGAAGGCACCGGCGAGGGCCTGCCCCATGGAGCCGAGGCCGAGGACGGTGACGGCGGGGAGGGGGTTGCGTTCAGTCATGACCCCCATGCTCGTTCCGGCCCCAACTCGCCACAAGTACCTACTATTTAGTCAGGTACGCACCGAAAGGTAAGTGGTGCGGGCGGGGTCACGGCAGGGCGTCAGCCGAAGTCCGGGGGGCCGTAGGGCCGCTTGAACTCGTGGAAGCTCTCCACCCCGGACATCAGCACCACCCCGTCCCACAGCCGCCCGGCCGCCTCGCCCCTGGGAGCCGGTGACACGACGGGGCCGAACAGCGCCCCCGCCCCCTCGACGGCGAGGACCGGCGTGCCGACGTCCTCGCCCACCAGCGCCACGGCCGCCTCGTGCGAGGCCCGCACCACGGCGTCGTACTCCGTGGTCATCGCCACGGCATCCAGGTCCGCGGGCAGCCCCGCCTCGGCGAGCGCGGCCGTCATGCCCGACCAGTCCTGCCGCTCGTGGATCCGGACCCCGAGGGCGTCGAGGTACCGCCCGAGGGCCGCGTTGCCGTGCCGCTCGCGCACCGCGGCGCAGACCCGGCCGTGCGCCTTCAGGTACTCCCCGTACAGCCCCTCGGGGTCCTCCGGGTCGACGTCCCGGCCCTCGTTCAGGACCGCCAGGCTCATCACCCGCCACCGCACGGCGATGTCCCGCACCCGCTCCACCTCGCGGAGCCACCGCGAGGTGATCCACGTGTACGGGCAGACGGGGTCGAACCAGAAGTCGACACGCACTCCGGTGGGGGCCGGCTCGTCCATGACGCTCATTCATCCACCGTACGGCAGACGGCAGTTGAGGCCGCGTAGGCGCGGTGCCGGTGCGCCGCCTTCGGGAAATCGACGCACCGGGGCCATTGACGCGCCGCCCGGCTACAACTACAAAACCAGCAGCACCATTCTGAGAGCGCTCTCACCGCCACACTCCCGCCCCCACGGAGGTGCACGATGAGCACGATCCCCACGGTCTTGGCCCGGCCGGCGGCCGCGCCCGCCGGCCGCCCGCGCCGGACGACCCCGCTGCTGGCCGCCCTCGCCGCCCTCGGCCTGCTCGGGGCGCTGATGCTGCCCGGCTCGGCGCGCGGTGACGTGCCCTCGCGCGGCCCCGGCTGGACGCTGAAGTGGAGCGACGACTTCAACGGGCCGGCGGGCGCCGCGCCCTCCGCCGCGAACTGGCAGGTCGACCTGGGCCACAACTACCCCGGCGGTCCGCCCGATTGGGGCACGGGCGAGATCCAGACGTACACGGACTCGCGGGACAACCTGAGCACCGACGGAGCGGGCCATCTGCGGATCACCCCGCGCCGGGACGCGTCGGGCAGGTGGACCTCCGCGCGGATCGAATCGAGGCGCTCCGACTTCAAGGCACCCGAGGGCGGGGTGCTGGCCATCGAGGCCCGCATCCGGATGCCCCGCGTCACCGGCGACGCGGCGCTCGGCTACTGGCCCGCGTTCTGGGCGCTGGGCTCGCCCTACCGCGGCAACTACCAGAACTGGCCCTCCATCGGCGAGTTCGACGTCATGGAGAACGTGAACGGCGTCAACGCCGTCTGGGGCGTACTGCACTGCGGGGTGAACCCGGGCGGCGACTGCGCCGAGTCACAGGGCCTCGGCGCGAGCCGCCCCTGCCCGGGCACGAGCTGCCAGTCGGCGTTCCATACGTACCGCTTCGAGTGGGACCGGTCGGTGACGCCGAACCAGTTGCGCTGGTACGTCGACGGCGAGCGGTACCACACCCTCGGCCAGGACCGCTTCTCGGCGAGGACGTGGCACGACATGACGTCCCACGGGGGTTACTTCATCCTGCTGAACGTGGCGATGGGCGGCGCGTTCCCGAACGGCGTCGCGGGCCGCGCGACACCGACGCCGGCGACGGAACCGGGGCACCCGATGGTGGTCGATCGCGTGGCGGTGTGGACGCGGTCGTAGCGGGCGGGGTCTTGCCTGAGCAGCGGTCACCGTTGCAGTCGGCGGAGGTGAGCTGGGCCGCGCGGAGACCACCCCAGTAGCCGGGGCCGTTGGAAACGGCCGAGGCGAGCCGGGCCGCGCGGAACCCGTCCTAGCGGCCGTCACCGTTCGAGTCGGTCGAGGTGAGCAGGGCCGCGCGGAGCCAGTTGTCCGCGGTGCCCGGGGTCGGCTCGGGTGGGGTCCGGGGCGGGCTGATGACCTCGGCGGTGAGTTGCCAGTAGCGGTCGATGCGGGGCTCGGCGGCGAGCATGCGGCCGAGTTCCCGGCGAAAGCCCTCGGTGTCGCGGGCGTTGAGCGCCGCGGCGTGTGCGGCGACGAAGCAGTCGAGCGCCTCGCCCCCGTGGGGCGCCCGGCCCGCCCGCAGGGGGGTCGAGGCGAGCGCGAAGGCCTCGGGGAGAGCCTCGTAGAGCACGGCGGGACGGTAGCCCTTGCCGGGCAGGTGCGCCTCGGGCCGGCAGTGGTCGGCAAAGGCGCGCGGGCGCGAGTCGAAGCAGGACCCGGAGACGAACGCGTGCAGCCGGGCGAAGGCGAGCACCTGCTCCGGGGCGGGGTCGTCGGGCAGCTGCGGAACCGCCTGTTCGACGACGGCGGACACCACGCGGGCGGGCAGCCGCGCGGGCAGCCAGAGCCGCCAGAACCGGGCGAGCGCGGCCGTGGTCGGAGGGGTGCTCAGCCCGCCGATCAGACGCAGCCGCTCGGCGCGCTCGTGCGCGGGGCTGTCGCGCAGGAGGCACAGGGCGGCCGCGCGCCAGCGCAGGGCGGTCAACCGCGTCCCGACCTCACGCAGTTGGGCCTCGACGACGTCCTCCAGCGCGTCCTCCTCGTCGAGGACGCGGCCCACATCGGGGACGGGCAGGTCGAGTCCGCGCAGGGAGCGGATGAGGCGCAGCCGGTCGAGCGCCTCGGGGCCGTAGCGGCGGTGGCCGCCGGTGCTGCGGGCGGCTTCGGGCAGCAGTCCGCGGTCGGAGTAGAACCGGACGGTCTTGACGGTGACGCCGGCCCGCTCGGCGAGCTGTCCGATGCTCCAGGCGCCGGCGGATGCGGGCCCCGGGCTCCCCGGCCGGCCGTCTGCTGTCACGACTTGAACCTCCCTCAGGGGGAGTTCCTAGCGTACGGGCGAGCGCGGAGGACCGGCCGGCCGGGCCGCGCGGGCAATTGCGCGGCGGACGGAGAGGGCGGCCTATGGGGCCGCTGCCACTGCCGCTGCTACTGAGCAGGAGGAATCATGACGGCGTTCGTGCTGGTCTCGGGCGGTTATACGGGAGGCTGGATCTGGCGGGACGTGACGGCGCGGCTGCGCTCGGCGGGGGCCGAGGCGCACGCGGTGACGCTCACCGGTCTGGGGGACCGCAGGCATCTGGCGGCCCCGGGGACGGATCTGGAGACCCACATTGAGGACGTGGCGCAGGCGATCGACCACGTCGACGCGCCCGAGGTGGTGCTCGTCGGGTACTGCTACGGGATCTACCCGGCCGTGGGCGCCGCCGATCGGCGGCTCGACCGGATCTCCCGGCTCGTCCACCTGGACTCGCCGATGCCGCAGGACGGTTACTCCATGCTCGACCAGATCCGTGAGCAGATGCCCCAGGGGGAGGCGCGCGAGCGGATGCTCGGCATGCGGGAGCGGGCCGAGGACGGCTGGCTGCTCCCGGCGCCGACCCCGGAGGAGTGGCGGGCGCACGGGAATCTCGCGGGTGTCCCGCCCGAGGCGCTGGCCCGGCTCGCGCGCCTGGCCTCGCCGATGCCGGTCGGCCCCTGCGAGCAGAAGCTCGCCGTGTCGGACGCGGTCACCACGCTCCCGGCGACCGGTGTCTTCTGCACCACGGGCGGGACGATGGACATCGCCACGCTCGAAGGCCTCGTGGCGTCGGGTCTGCCGCTCGTCCAGCACCTCGCCGACCCCCGCGCGTCCTTCTTCGAACTGGCCACCGGGCACTGGCCGATGCTCTCCACGCCCGGCGAGCTGGCCGACGTACTGCTGCGGGCGGCGGCGGGCGAGGGCCACCGGCTGGGCCCCGCGACCGCCGCCCACCACGTGGGCCAGTAGGACCTCGGCGGAGGAGGGCGGCAACGCGATGGGGGCGCCCCCTGCTCGAGCGAAGCCGAGAGCTTGGATGGGGTCTCCCCTGCTCGAGCGAAGCCGAGAGCTTGGATGGGGTCTCCCCTGCTCGAGCGAAGCCGAGAGCTTGGGGAAGTGCCAGACCCCGCGCCCCGCGGCATGACCCGCCGGACAGGCCCTAGCTCGCCTCGCCCGCCGTCCTGTCGTACGTGAGGAAGATCGTGCCGCTGTCGAGGAGCACGGCGTCCGTCCTCTCGTACAGCGTGGGCTCGAAGGCGGTCTTGTGCGAGAACAGCGGGGTGCCCGAACCGACCGTCAGGGGGGCCAGCTTGACGACCAGCCGGTCGATCTCGCCGCGCAGGGCCCCGGCCAGCTCACCGCCGCCGCACAGCCAGATGTCCTTGCCCTCCTCGCGCTTCAGCTCGCGCACCTTGGCGACGGGGTCGGTGGCGACCAGCTCGACGCCGGGGGCGGGGCTCTCGGTGAGGGTGCGGGTGAAGACCAGGTGCCTCAGGTGCGGGTAGCAGTCGGGGATCCCGGCGTCCACGCCGATCATGTAGGTCCTGCGGCCTTCGAGGATCGTGTCGAAGTGGGTGCCCTCGGCGGTGATGCCGAGGGCCTTCCTGGCCGGGTCGGGCAGAGTCTCGGGGTACGTCTGGGCGAGGTGCTGGACGTAGTCCTGGGCGACGGGCCAGAAGCCGTCGGGGCCGGTGGGGTCGGAGCCGTCGGGGCCGGCGATGTATCCGTCGAGGGTGGCGGCGATGAAGTAGACGAGCTTTCGCATGGCGGCTCCTGGGAAGCGGTGGTGGTCGGTCGGAAGGGCGCGGAGTCCGGTGCCGGTCAGCTGCGGCTCCCCGGCTTGGGGAGCGGACGCGGCCGCGGCACGGAACGGGGCTTGGCCGGCTGCGGGAAAGGCCGGTGCGGTTGCGCGTTCCGGGGCTGGAACGCGGCCTGGGCGCGGAACTGGCTCTGGGTTCGCATCTCGCTCCTCTGACGCGGGAAAGTAGCGGGCGACAAGCGCGCTACTTGTTGTACTCCGGCTGAAGTGGTTAGAACGTAGTACTTCACTTGGAGTGGTGTCAACGGATTCCGAAACTTTTTTCGGAGTGACGCCACCCGGGCCGCCACGACCGCCAGCCGGGCAGCACGGGACCGCCACCCGGGCAGCACAAAGGGGGCCGGGCAGTGAAGCCCGGCCCCCTTGGGCCCGCGCCGGAAGGCGCTTCGTGTGACTACCGCGCCGCGGCCGACTCCCGCTTGGAGGATTCCGAGGCGCCCGAGGAGGCGCCTGCGGACGCGTCTGCGGGACTGCCCTTGCGCGGCAGCAGCACCGCCACCAGCACCGTCCCCACCCCGAGGATCACCGCGCCGACCAGGCTCGTGTGCGCCACCGCGTCCGAGAACGCGGAGCCGACCGCGTCCGCCATCTTGCCCGCGCCCTGCGCGAGCTGCTCCGCCTGCGCCTTCAGCTGCGCGGCCTCCTGCTGCGAGCCCGCGTGGGCCGCCTTCTCCGCCGCCGCGTGCGCCTTGTCGCCGATGCCCTGGGCGACCGCGTAGCCCGCGCCGACCGAGTCCTGCGCGGTGTCCAGCGTGCCGTCCGGCAGCTTCGTCCCGGAGGCCGAGGCCGCGTCCTCAAGCTTGGAGGAGTACGAACTGGCCAGCACCGAGCCGAGGATCGCGATGCCGAGCGAGCCGCCCAGCTCCAGCGAGGTGTCGTTGACCGCGCCGCCGACGCCCAGCTCGGACTCCGGGAACGCACCCATGATCGCGTCGGTGCAGGGCGACAGCGCGAGGCCGATGGCCAGACCGAGGACGATCAGCGGGGCCACGAAGTCCCCGTACGAGGACGAGGCGTCGACCGTGGTGAGCAGCGCGAGCGCCACCGTGCCCGCGACCATGCCCGCCGTCACGGTGATCTTCATGCCGATGCGCGGGGTCAGGAAGCCCGTGAGCGCCGAGCCGACGAAGACCGCGCCCGCGAGCGGCAGCATGCGCACGCCCGTCTCCAGCGGGTTGTAGCCGAGCACGAACTGGAGGTGCTGCGTGAGGTAGTAGAACGCGCCGAAGACCGCGAGGAAGAACAGCGCCACCGCGAGGTTCGAGCCGGCGAAGCGGCGGTCGAGGAAGCGGCGGACGTTCAGGATCGGGTGCGGGTACCGCAGCTCCCAGGCGACGAAGGCCACCAGACCCACGCCCGCGACGACGGCCGCGGAGATCGCCTTGGCGTCCCAGCCGAAGTGCGGACCCTGGATGATCATGTAGACCAGCGCGCCGGTCCAGACGACGGAGAGCAGCCCGCCGACGTAGTCGATGCGGTCGTGGTGCCCGGCCTTGGACGGCGGGATGAGCACGAAGGCGCCGACGATGGCGAGCGCGGCCACCGGCACGTTGATCAGGAAGGTCGAGGACCAGCCGTGGTCCTCCAGGAGCGCGCCCGCGACCAGCGGACCCGCGGCGATCGCGAGGCCCGCGGTGGCGGTCCACAGCACGATGGCCTTGGCCCGCTCCCCCTTCGGGAACGTCGCCGCGAGCAGCGAGAGCGTGGCCGGCATGATCATGGCCGCGCCGAAGCCCATCACGGCGCGGGAGGCGATGACGCCCGCGGAGCTGTCGACCAGCGAGCCCGCGACGGAGCCCGCGCCGAAGACGACAAGGCCGAGGACGAGGGCGCCGCGCCGGCTGTACTTGTCGCCGATCGCGCCGAGCAGCAGCATCAGTGCCGCGTACGGGACGGTGTAGCCGTCGATGACCCACTGGAGGTCGGAGCTGGAGAGGCCGAGGTCCTTGGTCATGTCGGGGGCGGCGACGGTCAGCGCCGTGTTCGCCATGACGATGATCAGCAGGCTCAGGCAGAGCACCCCCAGCGCCCACCAGCGGCGCGCGTACGGCCCCTTCATCTCCTCGACCGGCTGCTTCATGACTAGAGCCACCGAAGTCTCACCCTTCCCTGCTGCTGCGCGTTCTTGCTTCCCGGTGACCTTGCACAACACTGTGCAATTACACACTGGTGTGCAACTTACGCCACTGCACACAGCTGTGCAAAACGGTCGTGGGGCAGCGCTCGGGAAGCCGCGTGCAAAATGGAGCCCATGAGCCGAGCCGACGCCAACCGCCGCCGCATCCTGGAGGTCGCTCTCAGCGAACTCCTTCGCGATCCGGACGCGTCCATGGACCAGATCGCGCGCGCCGCGGGCGTCGTGCGCAGGACGGTGTACGGCCACTTCCCCAGCCGGGAGGCGCTGGTCGGCGCGCTCATCGACGGCGCCGTCGAGGCGGTCGCCGCCGCCCACGCCTCGGGGCGGGCCCAGTCGGACGACCCCGCCGAATCCCTCGCCCACTCCATGCTCGCCGTGTGGGCGATCGCCGACGGCTACCGCCTCCTGGTCGGCCTCGCCCAGCGCAGCGTCGCGATGGAAGGCATCCGACAGCGTCTGGCGCCGGTCCGCGAGGAATGCGTGGACGTGCTGCGGGTCGGCCTGGCGGACGGCTCGTTCGCCTCACCGCTGCCGCCCGCCGCGCTCGCGTACGTCCATGAGCAGCAGCTCTTCGGCCTGATGGAGGCGGTGAACGACGGCCTCCTCGCCCCGGGCGACGCGGGCAGGGCCGCCGCGTCGACGGCCCTGCTCTCGGCGGGCGTTCCCGTGGACCGGACCCGCCGGATCATCCGACAACGCCGCAGTGATGGGGTCTCCCCTGCTCGAGCGAAGCCGAGAGCTTGGGGAAGTGCCAGGCCCCGCGGCCCGCGGCATGATCCGCCGGACAGGCCCTAGACCTTCGCCGGCTCCTTGCCGCCCTCGCTGCGCCCCTCCGGTACGGAAGCCGCGGCGTCCGGCACCTCGGCGCCATGCCCGTCGTCAACCAACGTACGCTCGTCGAACGGCAGTTGACCGGCGAGTACCGCGGCGACCCGTTCCTTGTCGACCTCCTTGGTCCAGGTGCCGATCAGCAGCGTGGCCACCGCGTTGCCCGCGAAGTTGGTGAGGGCGCGGGCCTCGCTCATGAAGCGGTCCACGCCGATGATCAGGCCGACGCCGTCGACCAGGGCCGGCTTGTGCGACTGGAGGCCGCTCGCGAGGACCGCGATGCCCGAACCGGAGACACCCGCCGCGCCCTTGGACGCGATCATCATGAAGAGCAGCAGCGAGATCTGCTCGCCGATGCCGAGCGGCTGGTCCATGGCCTCGGCGATGAAGAGCGAGGCCATGGTCAGGTAGATCATGGTGCCGTCGAGGTTGAACGAGTAGCCGGTCGGGACCGTGATGCCGACGACCGGGCGGCTGACCCCGAGGTGCTCCATCTTCGCGATGAGCCGCGGCAGCGCGGACTCCGAGGACGACGTGGAGAGGATCAGCAGGAACTCGCGGCCCAGGTACTTCAGGAGCTTGAAGAGGTTCACTCCGGCCACCGTCCGCGCCAATGTGCCGAGTACGAGCACGATGAACAGGGCGCAGGTGACGTAGAAGCCGATCATGATCGTGGCGAGCGCCTTGAGCGCGTCGACGCCGGTCTCGCCGATGACGGCCGCGATCGCGCCGAACGCGCCCACCGGAGCCGCCCACATGATCATGCCGAGCACGCGGAAGACGAGCTTCTGGATGTGCTCGACGCCGCGCAGCACCGGCTCACCGGAGCGCCCCATCGCCTGGAGCGCGAAGCCCACGAGCAGCGCGACGAGCAGCGTCTGGAGCACCTCGCCCTCGGTGAAGGCGGAGACCAGCGTCTTGGGGATGATGCCGAGCGCGAAGTCGACGAGGCCCTTGTTGGCCTCGTCGGCCGCCTCGTGGCCCGCGCCCTTGTCGGAGTCGGCGAGGTCGATGCCCGAACCGGGGTGCAGGATGTTGCCGACAAGCAGGCCGATGGCGAGCGCGACGACCGACATCGCGACGAAGTAGGCGAGCGCGAGCCCGCCCACCTTGCCGACCTTGGCGGCCTTGCGCACCGAGCCCACGCCGAGCACGATCGTGCAGAAGATGATCGGCGAGATCATCATCTTGATCAGGTTCACGAAGCCGGTGCCGACCGGCTTCAGCTCCTTGGCGAAGTCCGGCCAGATGAAGCCGACGGCGATGCCGAGCAGCACGGCGCCGATGACGGCGATGTAGAGGTAGTGCGTGCGGTCCCGCTTGGCTGCGGGTGCCCTGTGCGGGTCGGCCGTGCTGGTCACGGGGCCCTCCTTGAACGACGACGTCGGCGTGGTGGTGCCAGGTGGCGCGGGGCACCAGGCGGTGGTGCGTGGCGCCACGCGGCAGGCAGTGCCGGGTGGCGGGTAGTGCCAAGTGGCGGGTAGTGCCAGGTGGCGCGTGGTGTCCGGCCTGGTGGCGCCTGCGGTGCGTGCGGCTCACGTCCTGGGCGATTGCGGCGACTATCTCCCGCGCTGTGAGGACGGTCACCCTTGCGTTCATTGAGTTCGCACTCGAACGGCCCGCTGGGGCGACGAGGCAGACTTGCCCCATGTCCCGCACCCGCCCACCCCGTCGGCGCCGCCTGCCGCGCAGCCTGGCGGGCCAGCTCTTCGCGATGCAGACCGTGCTGGTCGCGGCCGTGGTCGCCGGGTGGGCGCTCTTCACCTATCTGAGCGACAAGCACCAGGCGGAGGAGGGCGCGCGGCACCAGGCGACCGCGGCGGCCCGCGCGGTCGCGGACTCCCCTTCGGTACGAGAGGCCATACGCGGCGACGAGGATCCCTCGAAGCGGCTCCAGCCGTACGCGACCCGGGTGCAGCGGCACACCGGCGTCGACTTCGTGACGATCATGGATCCGCGCGGCATCCGCTGGACGCACCCCGACGAGCGGCGCATCGGCGAACGCTTCCTCGGCCATACGGAGGAGGCGCTGCGCGGCAGGACCTTCGCGGAGACCTACACGGGCACGCTCGGCCCTTCCGTACGCGTCGTCACACCGGTCCGCGCGGGCGCGGCGGGCGATGGCAAGATCATCGGCCTGGTCAGCGCGGGCATCACCATCGAGGAGATCACCGCCAAGGCGCGTGGCCAGCTCCTCGCGCTGCTCGGCGTCGCCGCGGGGGCCCTCGCCCTCGGCGGCATCGGTACGTACGTCATCAACGCCCGCCTGCGCCGCAGCACCCACGGCATGAACGCCGCCGAGCTGAGCCGGATGCACGACTACCACGAGGCGGCGCTGCACGCGGTGCGCGAGGGACTGCTGATGCTCGACGGACAGCGCAGGATCGCGCTCATCAACGACGCGGGCCGGGAACTCCTCGGCGTCCGCGGCGACACCGTGGGGCGCAACGTCGCCGAACTGGGGCTGCCCGCGCCGCTCACCGGAGCGCTCCTGGCGTCCGAGCCGCGCGTGGACGAGCTGCATCTGACCGCCGACCGCGTGGTCGTCGTCAACACCTCACCGGTGACGGGCGGCGAACGCAGGGGCACGGTTGTCACCTTGCGCGACCACACCGAACTCCAGGCGCTGACCGGCGAGCTGGACTCCGAGCGCGGCTTCACGCGGGCGCTGCGCTCGCAGGCGCATGAAGCCGCGAACCGCCTCCACACGGTCGTCTCCCTCATCGAGCTGGGCCGCGCCGACGAGGCCGTCGACTTCGCGACCGCCGAGCTGGAGCTGGCGCAGGCGCTGACCGACCGGGTGGTGGCCGCCGTCAGCGAGCCGGTCCTCGCGGCCCTGCTCCTCGGCAAGGCGGCACAGGCCAACGAACGCGGCGTGGAGCTGGTCGTCTCGGCCGACAGCAGCATCGACGACGGCATGCTCCCGGCGTCCCTGTCCTCCCGTGACCTGGTGACGGTCCTCGGCAACCTCATCGACAACGCGGTCGACGCGGCGCAGGGCTCACCGGCGGCGCGGGTCACGGTGACGGCCCGCGCGGACGGGACGGGTCTCCTGCTGCGCGTCTCGGACACGGGCCCGGGCGTCGACCCGGCGCTGCGGGACACGGTCTTCGAGCGCGGCTGGTCCACCAAGGCGGCGACGGGCCGGGGCCTCGGCCTGGCGCTGGTCCACCAGACGGTGACGCGGAACGGCGGCGTGCTGACGGTCAGGGAGGCGGAGGAGGGCGGCGCCCAGTTCGAGGTAACCCTCACGGTCCCCGACCACGTTTCCGCTGCCGCTGCCGCTGCCGGGGCCGCTTCCGCTGTGGGCAAACGTTCCGCAGGGCGGAACGGGTGGGCACAGCCCGCGGCGCAGGGTGCCGATGCAGTGGGCGCCGGCCCAGGAACCCAGGCCCCGCCAAAAGGTGACCGCACCGACACAAGAGACGGCGCCCGATGATCCGCGTACTCGTAGTCGAGGACGACCCCGTCGCGGCGGACGCCCATGTCCTCTACGTGAACCGCGTCCCCGGCTTCGAGGCCATCGGCAGGCCCGCCCACTCCGCCGCCGAGGCCCGCCGCACCCTGGACCGCACCCCGGTCGACCTGATCCTCCTGGATTTGCACCTGCCCGACGGCCACGGCCTCCAGCTGGCCCGCTCCCTGCGCGCCGCGGGCCACCCCGCCGACGTGATCGCGGTGACGTCGGCCCGCGACCTGGCGGTCGTCCGCGAGGGGGTCTCCCTAGGGGTCGTCCAGTACGTGCTGAAACCGTTCACCTTCGCCACCCTCCGCGACCGCCTGACCCGCTACGCACAGTTCCGCACGGCCGCCGCCGAGGGTGAGGCCACCGGCCAGGACGAGGTGGACCGCGCGCTCGCCACGCTGCGCGCGCCCGGTCCCGCCTCGCTCCCCAAGGGCCTCAGCGGCCCCACCCTCGAACGCGTCACCCGCACCCTGCGCGCCGCCCCCGAGGGCCTGACCGCCACCGCGGCCGCCGAGGCGGCGGGCCTGTCCCGCATCACCGCGCGCCGCTACCTGGAACACCTGGTGGACACGGCGCGCGCGGTCCGCAGCCCCCAGTACGGCCATGTCGGCCGCCCGGAGCTGGTCTACCGGTGGCTCACGGCAGCCGAGTGACCTCCCGCTCGGGGCGCCGCGCCGACGTACGTCCGACAACGCGATAACAACGTTGTCACGTGAATGACAAGCGTCAACGCCCTCCCACCGCAGGGGCATTGACCTTGCTCCGAGCACGCGCTTACGTTCACCGGGCAGCCCCGCGTCGCAACCCCGCGCTGTAGGAGGTCGTGCCCGTGCGTCCCACCACCACCCCGCCGCTCCTCGTGGCATCCGCCCTGCTGGCCGCCGGCACCCTCACCGCGTGCGGCGGCGGCTCCGGCGACGACCCCGACACCGTGAAGATCTCGTTCAAGCAGTCCACGGACAACGAGGTCAGGGTCATGGACACCTATCTGGCGGACATCAAGAAGCAGTTCGAGAAGGCGAACCCCGGCAAGAAGGTCAAGCTGGTGCCGATCAAGGCGCCGGACTCCGAGTACTACACCAAGCTCCAGCAGATGCTGCGCTCCCCCAAGACCGCGCCCGACCTGGTGTACGAGGACACGTTCCTCATCAACTCGGACATCACCAGCGGGTACTTGAAGCCGCTCGACCCGTATCTGGACAAGTGGAAGGACTGGGATCAGTTCATCGACACGGCCAAAGCGGCGGCGAAGGCGGCCGACGGAAAGACGTACGGCGTGCCGGACGGCACGGACACGCGCGGCCTGTGGTTCAGCAAGGCGGTCTTCAAGAAGGCGGGGTTGCCGGCCGACTGGCAGCCGAAGGACTGGGACGAGGTCCTCGACGCGGCCCGCACGATCAAGAAGAAGGTCCCGGGGGTCACCCCCCTGAACGTCTATACGGGAAAGCCCGCCGGTGAGGCGGCGACCATGCAGGGCTTCCAGATGCTCGCCTACGGAACGGGCAAGGACCCGCTGTACGACACGGAGGCGAAGAAGTGGGTCACCGGCAGCAAGGGCTTCAAGGACTCCCTGAAGTTCGTCGAGACGGTCTACAAGGACAAGCTCGGCCCCGACGTCTCCGACGCCCTCGACCCCAACTTCGCCACCCGGGTGCGCGGTGAGCTGCTGCCCGAGGGCAAGCTGGGCATCGCCCTCGACGGCTCGTGGCTGCCCCAGGACTGGGGCGAGGGCGCGGGCCACGAGTGGCCCGAGTGGTCGAAGGAGCTGGGCCTCGCCGCCATGCCGACACAGCACGGCCAGGCGCCCGGCAAGGTGAGCATGTCCGGCGGCTGGACCTGGGCGATCCCGGCCAAGGCGGGCAACCCCGACCTGGCCTTCAAGTTCATCGAGACCATGCAGACCAAGGCCAACGCCAAGAAGTGGTACGTCGCCAACTCGGGCATCGCCGTCCGCGAGGACGTCGCGGACGACCCGTCGTACGTGAAGGCGCAGCCCGGCCTGAAGTTCTTCACGGAACTGGTCGCCGCCACGCACTACCGGCCCGCGTATCCCGCGTACCCGAAGGTCTCCACCGCGATCCAGGAGGCGATGGAGTCGGTGACGACGGGCGACAGCTCGGTTCAGGAGGCGGCGGAGGGCTACGACGAGGAGGTCGAGTCGGCGACGGACGGCGAGGTCATCGACAAGTAGCGCCTCCAGCCGCCGGTACGTGCCTCCGGCCCCGGAGAGCGAGCGACCGGCACCCGGAGGTCCAGCCACCGGTACCAGAGAGCGAGTGCCCGCACGTGACCACCGCATCCTCCGCCCGTGCCCGCCGGGGCCTGCTCCGAGCCCTGCCCGTCTCCCCCGCCGTCGTGCTCCTCGTGCTGTTCCTCGCCGGGCCGATCGGCTACTGCGCGTACATCGCCTTCACCGACCTCCAGTTGACCGGTCAGGCCGAGTCCAGCTTCGTGGGGTTCGACAACTTCCGTGAGGCGTTCGGGGACGAGCGGTTCCTCAACGCGGTGTGGCTCACCCTGGTCTTCACGGTCCTGTCCTCCCTGATCGGCCAGAACACGCTGGGGCTCGCCCTCGCCTCCCTCATGCAGCGCGCGTCGAAGCCGGTGCGTACCCTCACGGGCGCGATCGTCGTCACGGCCTGGGTGCTGCCGGAGGTCGTCGCGGGCTTCCTCCTCTACGCCTTCTTCCGCCGCGAGGGCACCCTCAACGCCGTCCTCGACCTCCTCCATCTCCCCTCCCAGAACTGGCTGTTCACGCTGCCGATCCTCGCGGTGTCGTTCGCGAACGTCTGGCGGGGTACGGCCTTCTCGATGCTGGTCTACTCCGCCGCCCTCAACGAGATCCCCAAGGAGGTCACCGAGGCCGCGCAGGTCGACGGCGCGGGCGGCTGGCGCCGCATGTGGCACATCACGCTGCCGATGATCCGCCGCTCGATCGGCACGAACCTCATGCTCAACACCCTCCAGACCCTCTCCGTCTTCGGCCTGATCTGGGTGATGACGCGCGGCGGCCCGGGAAACCGCAGCCAGACCCTGCCGCTCTTCATGTACGAGCAGGCCTTCCAGAAGAGCATGATCGGCTACGGCACGGCGGTGGCCCTGCTGCTCCTCCTGGTCGGCTCGCTCTTCTCGCTCGTCTATATGCGCCTGCTGCGTACGGAGGTCTGAGTGCCCCTCAACAACCGGCCCCGGACGCTGCGTACGCGCCGTACGAAGCACCGACTCGCCGCCGACGCGGGCCTGCTGGCGGTGGCGGCGGCGTTCGTCCTCCCCCTGGCCTGGGTGGTCCTGTCCTCCTTCGACCCGAAGGCGGACCTGCGGGTGCGCCTCCCCGACAGCCTCACCCTGGACAACTACGGCAAGGTCCTGACTCCCGAGGTCACCTTCACCCCGCTCCTCAACAGCCTTCTCCTGTGCGGCGGCGGCACGCTGCTCACGGTGGCCTGCGCGACCCTGGCGGCGTACCCCCTCTCCCGCTACCGGTCCCGCCTGAACCGCCCCTTCATGCTGACGATCCTCTTCGCGACGAGCCTGCCGATCACGGCGATCATGGTTCCGGTGTACGCGCTCTTCGTCCAGGTGGACCTGATCGACACGACGCACGGCACGATCTTCTTCTTCGCCGCGACCCAACTCCCCTTCGCCATCTGGCTGATGAAGAACTTCATGGACGGCGTCCCCAAGGAGCTGGAGGAGGCGGCGTGGACGGACGGCGCCTCGTCCCTCCAGTCCCTGCTCCGGATCGTCCTGCCCCTGATGGGCCCCGGAGTGGCGGTCGTGACGGTCTTCTCGTTCGTCATGATGTGGGGCAACTTCTTCGTCCCCTTCATGCTTCTGCTCACCCCGGAACAGATGCCGGCGTCGGTCAGCATCAACGACTTCTTCGGCAACAAGGGGACGGTGGTCTACGGCCAGCTGGCCGCGTTCTCCATCCTCTACTCGACTCCGGTGATCCTCCTGTACGTCCTCGTCTCACGCCGCTTCGGCGGGGGCTTCGCGCTGGGCGGGGCGGTGAAGGGCTGAGGCAGCGGGCCCCGGGGCCTTGGGCGGGGGCTCGGCGGGCTCGGCCTGAACCAGCGCCGACGTGGCCGACGGCGGCCACAGAACTGTGACATGACTCCACGGCGAAACGTCCCAGGCGCCCCATTCATGGCGACACATCTCCCTGGTAACGGCCTCGGCCTCGCACTAGCGTGCTGAGCTGCCGCCACTTCCCACCTGCCAGGAGCCGACAGTGAAACGCCCTCCCCACCTCGCGACGGCCGCGCTCGCCGCGTCCGCAGCCCTGCTCCTGACGTCCTGCGGCAGCGACGAGAAGCCCTCCGGGGGTGGGGACAGGATCGCCGGGGCGGAGCAGGAGGGTGCCACGAAGTCGGCGCCGCCGAGCAAGGCGGCGGGGGACGTGGAGCGGCCTGAGATCAAGTTGCCGTCCGACGTCTCGTTCACCTTCAGCTGGCCGAAGACCGGCGACAAGACCAAGGACACCGTCCTGGCCGACCGGGAGCAGGCGATCAAGGCCATCGACATGGCCATCGCCGAGAAGGCCCCGACCCATGAGGCCCTGCGCTTCTACTACGAGGGCGACGCGGCGGCCAACGCCCAGAAGTACATCCAGGCCTACGTGAAAGCCGAGGCACGCACCACCGGCGCCTACCGCTACTACGACGCGACCGTCACCGGGGACGGCGGCACCGCGGCCCTCACGTACTGCGAGGACCAGAGCAAGGCGTACGACAAGTACCTCAAGAAGGACAAGGTCGACAAGGGACCCGCCACCAAGAACAGCTACGTGCTCTACGCCGCCAAGCTGAGCAGGAACGACGCGGGTGTCTGGGTCACTACGGAACTGAACGCGACTCGGGGGAGCGACAAATGCCAGCCATGACGCAGAGGTCTGTGGCACTGATAGCCGTGGCGGCGCTGGCGGGTGTGGCGCTGTCCGCCACACCGGCCAGCGCCGAGAAGGAGATCGGCGGCGGCACCGCGGCCCCACCGCCCGAGGTATCGGGCGGCCAGAGCGACGGCTCGCTGACGGCCTCGGCCGGCGGCATCAGCTACGACAGGTCCAAGAACGGCACGGGCCCCAAGACCGGCGCCATCGCTCCCACGGGCGCCTACAGCCCGCCGCCGTGCTGGTACGGCCCCGCCTACACCCCCGCCCAGTTCAAGAAGGAGCGCGAGGCGGTCTGGGCGGTGGACTCCACGGGACACGAGTGGGACCTGACACAGCGCAAGCGTTACGTCGAGGGCGAGCCGTACAAGAACTTCAACCTCGACAAGGCCGGCAAGGGCTACTGGTGGACGGGCTTTCCCAACCCCACGTATCCGCCCGGCTGGGACAAGTGCGACGAGGAGACCTTCTGGGTCGACGAGGACGAGCCGCCGCCTCCCGGCCTCCCCGCCATCGACCCGGAGATCCTGGCGAAGCTGGCGTACGCGGAGATCCGCGTACCCGGCACCAAGGTGACCCTGGCCCCCGAGGCCGAGACGAAGGTGAACCTCCCCACCTGGGCCTGGCTCGACGGCGCGGAGTTCAAGCCGGTGTCGGTCACGGCGAGGGTCGACGTACTCGACATCGAGGCGACGACGACCGCCGAACCCATCTCCCTGAAGATCGACCCCGGCACGCCGGACGCCGAGACGTACCCCGAATCCGGTGTCTGCGAGATCGTCGACGGCAAGATCGGAGAGCCGTACGCCAAGGGCAGGTCCAAGGAGGACCCGCCCTGCGGCGTGAAGTACCTGCGCTCCTCGGGCGACGGCTCGTACCCGCTGAAGGCCACGGTGACCTGGAAGATCAGCTGGACGGGGACGGGCGTGGACGAGGCGAAGCAGCTACCCGACGGCGAGTTCGGCGCGGAGCAGGACGTGGTCGTGCAGGAGATCCAGGCCATCAACCGCTAGGGAGAACGGTCGAGTCCACAGCTCAATACGGCCCGTACCTTCCCACCAATCCGCAACCTCGTAGGAACGCACCGTAGTCGCCACCCCACCGGGCGCCTACGGTGTGCCCGTGCAACCGAGCCAACCGAGCCAGTCACCGCACCAACCCACACCCCCCTTCAACTTCCCCGCCGCCCGGCGCCTGCGCGAGGCGCTGGGGATGGCGCACGGGCACGTCGCCTACGGAATGCGGGCCAGTTACGGGCTCACGTACATCACCGCCGACACCATCGCCGCCTGGGAGCGTGGGCTCGCCGCGCCCAGTTCCGCCGAGCTGACCGCGCTCGCGGCGACGCTGTGGTGTGCGCCCGGGGAACTCATGGGTGCCGCGCGGACCCTGCGTGAGCACCGGATCGCCCGGGGGCTCGCCCCGGAGGACGTCGCGCGGCAGGCGGGCGTGGAGATCCAGGCGTATCTGCGGATGGAGGAGACCAACAGCTGGCGCGGCAACGAACGGCAGTCCGCCGCGCTCTCCCGCGCCCTCGGCCTCTCCCTGCCCGACTTCGTGAGCGTGACCGGGCGCGCCGAGCCGCTCGCCGAGCTGCTGCGCAGCGCCGTCACGACCCGGTGGCAGGGGTACGTGCGGCCCGTCGCCAAGCTGCTGCCCGTGGAGCGGCGGCACGTCGAGGACGTACTGCGGCAGATGCACGACGACTACCAGTCACGGATGGCGCGCACGCTCAGCTGGGGCGGCGGGGCCGGCCCGGACGCGTCCGGCGAGGCCGGGCGGGACTATCTGGAGCGGGTCCTGGAGCATTTCTGGCCCCTCGTCCGTGGTGGGGGCCAAGCCTCCTGGGACCCTGGCGCAGGACGGGGCTAGAACACCGACTCCGCCTCGTCGATCCTGTCCTTCGGCACCGTCTTCAGCTCCGTGACCGCCTCCGCCAGCGGCACCATCGAGATGTCCGTGCCCCGCAGCGCCGTCATCTTGCCGTACTCCCCGCGGTGCACCGCCTCCACCGCGTGCCAGCCGAAGCGGGTCGCGAGGACGCGGTCGTACGCGGTGGGGGTGCCGCCGCGCTGGACGTGGCCGAGGATGACCGGCTTGGCCTCCTTGCCGAGGCGGGCTTCGAGTTCGTACGCCAGTGCGGTACCGATGCCCTGGAAGCGCTCGTGGCCGAACTGGTCGATCGCGCCCTTGCCGTAGTTCATCGTGCCGTCCTGCGGGTGCGCGCCCTCGGCCACGCAGATCACCGCGAACTTCTTGCCGCGCGAGAACCGCTCCTCGACCAGCGCGACCAGGTCGGCGGGGTCGAACGGACGCTCGGGCAGGCAGATGCCGTGGGCGCCGCCGGCCATGCCGGACTCCAGGGCGATCCAGCCGGCGTGGCGGCCCATGACCTCGACGACCATCACGCGCTGGTGGGACTCCGCGGTCGTCTTCAGGCGGTCCATGGCCTCCGTGGCCACGCCCACCGCCGTGTCGAAGCCGAAGGTGCGGTCCGTGGAGGAGATGTCGTTGTCGATCGTCTTCGGGACGCCGACGACCGGCACGCCCGCGTCGGCCAGCATGCCCGCCGCCGTCAGGGTGCCCTCGCCGCCGATCGGGATGAGCGCGTCGAAGCCGCTCTTCTCGATCAGCTCCTTGGCGTTGTCGCAGGCCGCGCGGAAGCGGTCGCGCTCCAGGCGCGAGGAGCCGAGGATCGTGCCGCCGCGGGCCAGGATGCCGCTGACCGCGTTCAGGTCGAGGGGGCGGTAGCGCCCGTCGAGCAGGCCCGCGTAGCCGTCCTCGAAGCCGATGACCTCGTCGCCGTAATGCGTGACGGCGCGGTGCACGACCGACCGGATCACTGCGTTGAGGCCGGGGCAGTCGCCGCCCGCGGTGAGAATTCCGATACGCATCGCGCTGTGTCTCCTGCTCGCTGTTGGTACTTGTGAGCCGGTCCGATTGTTCCACGACCGGAAGGGGGTCGCCGCTCACACATGTCCGACGGACACACGTGCGATAGGCGGGCGATACGGGGGCAGAGGCCTTACGACCCCTCCCGCCGGGCCTTTCGTCCGGCGGGCGACCTAGCCAGCCGCAGAGGTATTGTCAAGAGGGCACGGCCGGTATATCGGGCCATTTGTCCGGCTCGGGACAGCGAAGAAGGGGAGAGCACGCGTGACGCGCAGCGTGTACGTGACCGGGATCGAACGCGGCGACGGCCGCCAGGTCGTGGAGCTGGGAGTCATGGAACTCCTCACCCGCCAGGTCGACCGGGTCGGCGTCTTCCGCCCGCTCGTCCACGACGGGCCCGACCGGCTCTTCGACCTGCTGCGGGCCCGCTACCGCCTCTCGCAGGACGCCGCGTCCGTGTACGGCATGGACTACTACGAGGCGTCCGCGCTCCAGGCCGAGCGGGGCACCGACGAGCTGGTCTCGCGGATCGTCGACCGCTTCCACCGGGTCGCCGGGGAGTACGAGGTGGTCCTCGTCCTGGGTACGGACTTCGCGGACACCCAGCTCCCCGACGAGCTGGCGCTCAACGCCCGGCTCGCCAACGAGTTCGGCGCCTCCGTGATCCCCGTGGTCGGCGGCAGGAAGCAGACCGCCGAGTCGGTGCGCGCCGAGACGCGCAACGCCTATCGCGCGTACGACTCGCTCGGCTGCGACGTCCTCGCCATGGTCACCAACCGGGTGGCCCCGGCCGACCGCGACGAGATCCACGAGCGGCTGAAGGCGAGCCTGCCCGTCCCCTGCTACGTCCTGCCGGACGAGGCCGCCCTCTCCGCGCCGACCGTCGCGCAGATCACCCACGCGCTGGGCGGCCGGGTCCTGCTCGGCGACGACTCGGGGCTCGCCCGCGACGCCCTGGACTTCGTCTTCGGCGGCGCCATGCTGCCGAACTTCCTGAACGCCCTGACCCCGGGCTGCCTGGTCGTCACCCCCGGCGACCGCGCCGACCTCGTGGTGGGCTCGCTCGCCGCGCACAGCGCGGGCACCCCGCCCATCGCGGGCGTCCTGCTGACCCTGAACGAACAGCCGGGCCCGGAGATCCTCACCCTCGCCGACCGTCTCGCGCCCGGCACCCCGGTCGTCGCCGTCTCCGGCGGGTCCTTCCCCACGGCGGCCGAGCTGTTCGCCCTGGAAGGGAAGCTGAACGCGGCGACGCCCCGCAAGGCGGAGACCGCGCTCGGCCTCTTCGAGCGGTACGTCGACACCGCGGGCCTGCTCGGCCGCGTCTCGGCGCCCAGCAGCGACCGCGTCACGCCGATGATGTTCGAGCACAAGCTCCTGGAGCGGGCCCGCGCCGACCGCCGCCGTGTCGTACTGCCCGAGGGCACCGAGGAGCGCGTGCTGCGCGCCACCGACGTCCTGCTGCGCCGGGGCGTGTGCGACCTGACGCTGCTCGGGCCCGTCGAGCAGATCCGCAAGAAGGCCGCCGACCTCGGCGTCGACCTCGCCGACACCGAGCTGATCGACCCGCAGACCTCCGAGCTGCGGGATCGTTTCGCCGCGAAGTACGCGCAGCTGCGCGCCCACAAGGGCGTCACCGTGGAGCTGGCGTACGACGTGGTGGCGGACGTGAACTACTTCGGCACGCTGATGGTCCAGGAGGGCCTGGCCGACGGCATGGTGTCGGGCTCGGTGCACTCCACGGCCGCGACGATCCGGCCCGCCTTCGAGATCATCAAGACCAAGCCGGACGCCTCGATCGTGTCGTCCGTCTTCTTCATGTGCCTGGCCGACAAGGTCCTCGTCTACGGCGACTGCGCGGTGAACCCGGACCCGAACGCCGAGCAGCTCGCGGACATCGCGGTCCAGGCGGCCGCCACCGCCGAGCAGTTCGGCGTCGCCCCGCGGATCGCGATGCTCTCGTACTCCACGGGCACGTCCGGTTCGGGCGCCGACGTCGACAAGGTGCGCGAGGCCACGGAGAAGGTGCGGGCCGGCCGGCCCGACCTGAGGATCGAGGGCCCGATCCAGTACGACGCGGCCGTGGAGCCCTCGGTCGCGGCCACCAAGCTGCCCGACTCGGACGTCGCGGGCCAGGCCAGCGTGCTGATCTTCCCCGATCTCAACACCGGCAACAACACCTACAAGGCCGTGCAGCGCTCGGCCGGCGCGATCGCCGTCGGCCCGGTCCTCCAGGGCCTGCGCAAGCCGGTCAACGACCTGTCCCGCGGCGCGCTCGTCCAGGACATCGTCAACACCGTCGCCATCACGGCGATCCAGTCCCAGGCCCCGGCCCCGGGCGCCAGCTGACCCCCACAAGAAAGTGCTGCATTCCGTGACCGCCACGCGCGTACTCGTCCTCAACTCCGGCTCCTCGTCGGTGAAGTACCAGCTGCTCGACATGCGCGACAGCGCACGCCTGGCCGTCGGCCTGGTCGAGCGGATCGGCGAGGAGACCTCGCGGCTCAAGCACACCCCGCTCACCGGCGGCGGCGCCGAGAGCCGTGAGCGCGAGGAGCCGATCGCCGACCACGAGGCGGCGCTGAAGGCCGTCGCCGAGGAGCTGGCCGCCGACGGCCTCGGCCTGGACTCCCCCGAGCTGGCCGCGATAGGCCACCGCGTGGTGCACGGCGGGCTGAAGTTCAGCGCGCCGACGGTCATCACCGACGAGGTGCTCGCCGAGATCGAGCGCCTGGTGCCGGTGGCCCCGCTGCACAACCCGGCCAACATCACCGGCATCCGCACCGCCCAGGCGCTCCGCCCCGACCTGCCCCAGGTCGCCGTCTTCGACACCGCGTTCCACACGACGATGCCGGAGTCCGCGGCGCGCTACGCGATCGACGTCAAGACCGCCGACGAGCACCGCGTGCGGCGCTACGGCTTCCACGGCACGTCGCACGCGTACGTCTCGCGCGAGAGTGCGAAGCTCCTCGGCAAGGCGCCCGAGGACGTCAACGTCATCGTGCTGCACCTGGGCAACGGCGCGTCGGCGAGCGCCGTGCGGGGCGGCAAGTGCGTCGATACGTCGATGGGTCTCACGCCTCTGGAGGGGCTCGTCATGGGTACCCGCTCCGGTGACATGGACCCCGCGGTCATCTTCCATCTGGCGCGGGTCGGCGGAATGTCCGTAGACGAGATCGACGTCCTGCTCAACAAGAAGAGCGGCCTGATCGGACTCTGCGGTGACAACGACATGCGGGAGATCCGGCGCCGGATCGACGAGGGCGACCAGGAGGCCGCTCTCGCCTTCGAGATCTACATCCACCGCCTGAAGAAGTACATCGGCGCCTATTACGCGGTTCTCGGCCGGGTGGACGCCTTGGTGTTCACCGCGGGCGTCGGTGAGAACGCGGCGCCGGTGCGCGAGGCGGCCGTGGCGGGCCTGGAGGAGCTGGGCCTCGCGGTCGACGGCGCGCTCAATTCCGTACGTTCCGACGAAGCCCGGCTCATTTCGCCGGAGTACGCGCGCGTGGCCGTCGCGGTGGTCCCCACGGACGAGGAACTGGAGATCGCGAACCAGACCTATGCACTGGTGGGTAACCCGTCGGCACCGTAATTCGGTAATACACGGGCAGCGCAACGCCTGAGCGGACTTCCGCCCATTTGTAGATTCCACCAGACGGAATATTCCGAAGCGAAACAAACCGATAGGATCGCCCCCATGCGCCGTTCCAAAATCGTCTGCACGCTTGGCCCCGCCGTCGACTCCGAGGATCAGCTCGTCTCGCTGATCGAGGCCGGCATGAACGTGGCCCGCTTCAACTTCAGTCACGGCACGCACTCCGAGCACCAGGGCCGGTACGACCGTGTCCGCTCGGCCGCCGCGAGGACCGGCCGGGCCATCGGTGTCCTCGCCGACCTCCAGGGCCCGAAGATCCGTCTGGAGACCTTCGCCGAGGGCCCCGTCGAGCTGGTGCGCGGTGACGAGTTCACCATCACCACCGAGGACGTGCCGGGCGACAAGTCGATCTGCGGCACCACCTACAAGGGGCTGCCGGGCGACGTCTCCAAGGGCGACCAGATCCTGATCAACGACGGCAACGTCGAGCTGCGCGTCGTCGAGGTGGAGGGCCCGCGCGTCAAGACGATCGTCGTCGAGGGCGGCGTCATCTCCGACCACAAGGGCATCAACCTGCCCGGCGCGGCCGTGAACGTGCCCGCCCTGTCCGAGAAGGACATCGACGACCTCCGCTTCGCCCTGAAGATGGGCTGCGACATGGTCGCCCTGTCCTTCGTCCGCGACGCCAACGACGTCAAGGACGTCCACAAGGTGATGGACGAGGAGGGCCGCCGCGTCCCCGTCATCGCCAAGGTGGAGAAGCCGCAGGCCGTCGCCAACATGGAGGGCGTCGTCGCGGCGTTCGACGCCGTGATGGTGGCCCGTGGTGACCTGGCCGTCGAGTACCCGCTCGAAAAGGTCCCGATGGTGCAGAAGCGCCTCGTGGAGATGTGCCGCCGCAACGCCAAGCCGGTGATCGTCGCGACCCAGATGATGGAGTCGATGATCACCAACTCGCGCCCCACGCGCGCGGAGGCGTCCGATGTCGCCAACGCGATCCTGGACGGCGCGGACGCGGTCATGCTGTCGGCCGAGTCGAGCGTCGGCGCGTACCCGGTCGAGACCGTCAAGACGATGTCGAAGATCGTCACGGCGGCCGAGGAGGAGCTGCTCTCCAAGGGCCTCCAGCCGCTCGTGCCCGGCAAGAAGCCGCGGACGCAGGGCGGTTCGGTGGCCCGTGCCGCCTGCGAGATCGCGGACTTCCTCGGCGGCGAGGCGCTGGTCGCCTTCACCAAGTCCGGTGACACGGCCCGCCGTCTGTCCCGCTACCGCGCGGCCCAGCCGATCCTGGCCTTCACCACCGACGAGTCGACCCGCAACCAGCTCACGCTGAGCTGGGGCGTGGACACCTACGTCGTGCCGCACGTCGACAACACCGACGCGATGGTCGAGCTGGTCGACGCCGAGCTGCGCAACCTCAACCGCTTCAACGACGGCGACACGGTCGTCATCACCGCGGGCTCGCCCCCCGGTGTCCCCGGCACCACCAACATGGTGCGGGTGCACCACCTCGGCGGCGGCGACCGCGACTGACGGTCCGTCTCCTTCGTACGTACGCACTGAGGGCGCCCCCTGTCGCAGGGGGCGCCCTCGGCGTTCGTGCGGATCAGTCGGTGATCGACTGGTGCAGTCCGGGAATCGTGAGGTCGCCGCCGAACTGGCCCGCCTGCTGCACCTTTACGTCCGTGAAGTAGATCAGCGAAATATTCAGCGGCGGTGGGTGCTCGGGGTCGAAGGTGATCGGGATGAGCCCGAACAGCTTGCCCGAGATCCGCTCGGTGTACATCGTCGTCTCGCCGTCCCGGATGGTCGACCTGGAGCCCTTGGCGGCCTCGACGTGGTACTTCTTGCCGCCCGGCCCCTCGACGATCTGGTGCAGGTCGTCGATGTCCGTCTTCTGGACGACGTACTTCAGGGCCTGCTTGGTCCTGCCGTTCGGCATGGTGAGGTTCACGACGCCCTGGTAGTCGGCACCCGTGAGCTTCAGCGCGCTGGCTTCGAGGTGCCACGGCTGGTTCGGGATCGGCGCGGGCGGCTGCTCGCTCTCGCCGTCCACCTTCTTCTCCACCACGCACGGGAACGGCTTCTTGCCGTTCGCGTCCGGCGCGGCGGGATCCTTGTCCTCAGCCCCGGCCTCACCCTCGCCCTCGTCCTTCGGGGTCTTCTTCGGGGTGTCCTCGACCTTGTCGGCGGTGTCCTTGACGGGCTTGGTGACCTTGTCGACGGTGTCCTTGACCGGGTCCGGTGCCGGGTCCTTGGCCGTGTCCTCAGGGGACTTGGTCTCCTTGGACGCGGACGGCTCGGGGGTCTCGGGCTCGGCGGGCTCGTCCGGTGTGAAGGCGTCCTTGAGGGCGTCGCCGAGACCCAGCGGGTCCCAGGGGTTCTCGGACTTGGTCGGCGCGGGCTCCGGCTCCGGGCCGCTGTCGGCGTCCGGCTTGGGGTCGGGCTTCGGGGCAGGCTGCGAGGCGTCCTTCTCCCCCGTGGGCTCCCCCGCGGACGGCGTGGGATCCGGCTCGGGCTTGTCGCGGGAGCCGTCGTCCCCGGAGCCCTTGTCCCCGGCGCGGGGCGACGCGGGCGCGGAGGGCTCACCGGAGCCCTTCGCGTCCTTCTCCTCCGCCTCCGCGTCCTTGTCCGGCGCCGTGACGCACGGGCCGTCCTGGAAGGGGTTCTCGGGCGCGCCGGGCTTGGCCTGGGCGAGCGTCGGGGTCAGGCCCATGCCCATCAGGACCGCGGTCGGCATGGCGGCGATGGCTATGGCCTTGCCGGCGGGCACCTGAAGCCGGGTCAGCAGCGGCTTCCTGGGCGCCGCGTGGCGCGGCCCGGTTCTCGCACGACGCTCCCGCGCGGAGCTGTCGTGGTGCACCTCGTCAGCCGGCACGGTGCCTCCCGTTCGTCCCGTTCGTCGGGCTCGTTCCTGACAGATCGTCCTGCTCGCCGCTCACCCCACCCGCGGCCGCCGCGGTGTCGGGCCCGCTGGCCCCGTCGTCCACGGAGTCGCCGGACCCCGCGGCCGTACGCCTCTTCGCAGTCGCACCGGCGGGCCGTGCGGGCGCCCAGGAGACGCCGAGCGCGCCGCCCAGCAGGGCGAGCAGATAGCCGATGACGAAGCCGCCGAAGTTGGAGACCACCAGGGAGACCAGGGCGAGCAGAATCGCCGCGACGCCCGCGAAGACCCGGGAGAGCGGCTGGAACCACAGGGTCAGGCCGAGCACGATCAGCAGCACGCCGATGATCAGTGATCCGGCGCCGGCGGTGGTCGCGAGCCGGATCGTCATCGTGCCGAGCGTGAGGTTCGCGTACGGGAAGTACATGATGGGGATGCCACCGAGCAACGTCAGCAGACCACCCCAGAAAGGGCGCTGACCGCGCCACACCCGGAACGATCGGCGCATCCGGCCGAGCTTGTCGCCCAGTCCCACTTGCGCTTCGGCGCTCATGTCGTACAGCTCCTCGGGAATGGCGTTGGTTCTGTGTGTCGTGCGGATTCGGGCACGGGGACGGCTCCGTCACGTGCCGTCGCGCCCCCGCGCCCGGCCGTTCATAGCGGCGAGTGCGTACCGAAACTGCGTACGACCTACTGGAGCGTCAGCCCTTGTAGCACTCGTGCTTGCCCTTCTTGACCGACATCGCGAGGCCGGAGAGCTTGAAGGTGCCGGCGGAGGTCGCCCACGCGCGCTGGCGGACCTTGGTGAACTTCACCGACTCCGCCTGCTGCGCGAACGAGTCCGGGGCGTACTTGTCGTTCGCCGCCGGACCCGGCCCCTTGGTGGTCTGGTCGACCGAGACACCGATGTCGACCTTGTTGAAGGTCGCGTTGGCCTTCAGATCGTCGGCGTCGATGTACAGCCTCTTGGCGATGACCTTGGGTCCACCGGGCCGGCCGGCCCTGAGGGTCATCGACACATCGCCGAAGCCCGGCACCGGGACGACCACGGACTGACACAGGTTGGTGATCTTGGCCGAGTCGAGGCCGACGACGGCAACCGGGTGCTTGCCCGACTTGCCCACGTCCAAGGCCCCGTACTGGACGAATCCCTTGCCGTTGAGTTCGTCGGCAGTCACCTTGAACTGCTGACCTGACACACTGAACGATGCCGCGAGCGCGCCCTGGGACAGGGCGACGCCTATCGCGGCAGTCGCCGCGACGCTCGGCACCATGACCACGGCGAACCGCTTCCATCTGGTTCCGCCACGAGCCACGGACTCCATGACTTTCCTCCTTCTCGGACGTACATCTCCGGCCCTGGCTGCTCCCGTTCGGGTGGCTCAGCCGGGCAGGGATGGGAGAAGTGCTACGTCCTCGGGAAGGAGAGCGCCCGCATCGGAGGCGCGAACCGCACCACACAGCACCGGCGATCACCCCCGAGCGACAACCACTGGTCGCGCCTGACGCATCACGCACAACCGCACGGACAGGCCCTGCCGGGGACGGCAGAGACCCCCCTGTCCAAGACCGGCGACGGCGTCACCGGTCTGCTCGGTGGGGACCCCAAGTACCCGCTTCCCGACCGGCTGTCGGAATGCGCGTCAATAGGACCGAGCGTCGCCGATCGTGGTGCATTCTCGAGCCCCGCACAAGGGGGTTCATTACTGGCTAGTAACGGCCGGATAACCGAACCGCGACCGACCGGCATCGGCCGGGCACGGACGGTGGCTCAACGACCGTGAGCAGAACGGCACATGAAGGGGCGAAAGCGCCCAGATGGCCGCCCATCTCTTACTCCAAGTAACAGTGGCCGTGTTTGCCAATTTTTGGCAAACACGGCCACCGTCGCGTCAGAGGAGCAGAGTTTTCACTCAGGCATCACCAGTCCCGGTGTTCAGGGTCCGGTGAGCCGGGTGGCCGGTGGGCGGACCGGCCGGAAAGAGGGCGTACGGGTCAGAAGAGCACCCGGGCGAGCTGCGTGCGCGCCGACGTCACGCGCGGGTCGTCCGCGCCCACCACCTCGAAGAGTTCGAGCAGCCGCACCCGGGCGGCGTCGCGGTCGTCGCCCGCCGTGCGCCGCACCGTGTCGATGAGCCGCCCGAAGGCGTCCTCGACATGACCGCCCACCAGGTCCAGGTCGGCCGCCGCGATCTGCGCCGCCACGTCCGCCGGCTTCTCGGCGGCGTCCTTGCGGACCTGCTGCGGGTCGAGGTTCTGGACGCGCTGGAGCAGTTCGGCCTGGGCGAGGCCGAGCTTGGCCTCGGTGTTGGCCGGGTCGTCGCTGAGCACGTTCTTGTACGCCTGTACGGCACCGGGGAGGTCGCCCGCGTCCAGCGCCTGTACGGCCGCTTCGAGCAGGGCGTCGTAGGGACCCGCGGGCATCTCGGCCGCAGCTTCGGCCTGCTGCCCCTCGGCCCCGGCGTCGACCGCGAGGCCGGTCAGCCCGAAGCGCTCCTCGCCGACCTGGATCAGCTGGTCGAGGGTCTGGCGGATCTGCGCCTCGGGGGCCGCGCCCTGGAAGAGGGGCAGGGCCTGCCCGGCCACCACCGCGAAGACCGCCGGGATCCCCTGGACACCGAACTGCTGCATCAGCATCTGGTTCGCGTCGACGTCGATCTTGGCGAGGAGGAAACGGCCGTTGTACTCCTGCGCGAGCCGCTCAAGAAGGGGGCTCAGCTGTTTGCACGGCTCGCACCACTCGGCCCAGAAGTCGATGACGACCGGGACCTCGGTGGAGCGCTGGAGGACCTCGCGCTCGAAGCCGGCCTCGTCGACATCGATGACCAGGCTCGACGGAGACACCGCGGCGCCCGCCGCGCTCCCGCCCTGCCGGGCCGCTTCGGCGCGCGCCTGCTCCGCCTTCGCCTTGGCCTCCTGGGCCGCCTTCACCGCGGCGAGGTCGACGACACCGCTCATGGACATGTTCCGTGGCTGCATGAGTACATCCTCCCCCAAGCCGTGCGGGAACCGCGCCCGTCCGTGGCCCCCCGCCGGATTGCGGGGCCACAGGGGGCACGGTCCAAGGTCCCGAGGAGGACCGTCGGTTGGCGCGGGGTCCCCACCCCTTGCCGGTCGTGCTGCGTGGTTGTCACTCTGGTGGCGATGCTCCCGGCTTCCGCCGGAGACTTTCGCTACGGGTCGTAGCGTAACTGCCGTGCGCCGGACTTGAACAGCCGCCGTCGGTGATCTCCCTCACTCAGCGGGAGGCGGGGGTCCTCGGCCCCGCTCCGTACCGACCGGTATGGTCGCGGCCATGCAGAGCCGCACGCCGACCACTCCCCCAGCTCCCCGCACCGGCGGCCGCCCGCGCAGCGCGACCGCCGACGCCGCGATCCTGGAGGCGACCCGGCAGGGCCTTGTCGAACTGGGCTGGTCCAAGCTGACGCTCGGCGCCGTCGCCACGCGCGCGGGGGTCGCCAAGACCACCCTGTACCGGCGCTGGGCGGGCAAGAGCGAGCTGGTCGTGGACGCGGTGGCGGAACTCTTCGACGAGCTGGAGCTGCCCGACCGGGGCAGCCTGGCCGCCGACATCGAGGGCGTGGTCCTCCAGTTCGCGCTGCTGCTCGGGCGTCCCGAGACGAAGACGGCGCTCATGGCGGTGGTCGCCGAGTCCACGACGGACGAGCCGCTGCGGGACCGCATCCGCGCGTCCATCGTCGACCGCCAAAAACGCCTGGTCCTCGCGGGGCGGGAGCGGGCGCAGCGGCGGGGCGAACTGCCCACCGAGCCGGACGCCACCGCCGCCGCCCACACGGCGGACCTCATCTTCGACGTGATCGCCGGCGCGGTGGTCCACCGCGCCCTGGTCAGCGCGGAACCGGTCGACGAGGACTGGGCCCACCGCTTCACGCTGCTGCTGCTCGGAGGTTTGGCGGCGGCAGCGTCACAGCCGTGAAGCCCCCGGCGCGGGGACGCCCCGCAAGGGGCGCGGGGAACGGCGCGCCCAGCCCCCACCAACCCGCACCCGAGCGTCAGACCTGATACCGCTCAGGCGCGAACAGGCGCAGATTCTCGGCGACCCAAGCCGAGGTGTGCCGCAAACCCTCCCCGAGGGTGACCTGGGGCTCCCACCCCGCCCACTCCCGAGCCCGGGAGTTGTCCGAGAGAAGCCGCTCGACCTCGCTCCCGGCGGGGCGAAGCCGCGCGGGGTCGACGACCACGGACGCCTCCCGCCCCGACGCCACGATCAGCGCCTTCGCGAGGTCACCGATGGAGATCTCCCGGCCCACCCCCAGATTGACCGCGTGCCCGAGCGCCCGGTCGCACACCGCCATCGCCATGAAGCCCCGCGCGGTGTCCGTCACGTACGTGAAGTCCCGCGTGGGCGTCAGCGAGCCCAGCTTGATCTCCCGCGCCCCCGCGTGCAGTTGGGCGAGGATCGTGGGGATCACGGCGCGGGCCGACTGCCGCGGCCCGTACGTGTTGAAGGGGCGCACCACCGTCACCGGCAGTTCGAAGGCGTGCCAGTGCGACAGCGCCATCATGTCGGCGCCGATCTTCGACGCCGAGTACGGCGACTGCGGCTGGAGCGGGTGGGACTCCGCGATCGGCGCCGTCAGGGCCGTCCCGTACACCTCGCTGGTGGACGTGTGGACGAGCCGCCGCACGGAGTGCCGCCGGCACGCCTCCGCGACGTTCTCCGTGCCGACGACGTTCGTCTGGACGTACGCGCCCGGGGAGTCGTACGAGTACGGGATGCCGATGAGCGCGGCCAGATGGAACACCGTGTCGCACCCGGCGACCGCGTCCATCACGCGCCCCGCGTCCCGCACGTCGCCCGCGATCATCTCGACCCGCGGATCACCGAGGAGGTGCGCGAGGTGCCCCTTCTCCGCGTACGGCTTGTAGTGCACGAGGGCGCGGACCTTCGCGCCCTCCGCGAGCAGCAGGTCGACGAGCGTCGAGCCGATGAAGCCCTCGGCTCCGGTGACCAGGACCGTGCGGTCCTGCCAGGAGAAGGAAGAGAGGGAAGGGGAGGGGGTCGTGTTCACGCGTACTCCAGGTGAGGTGTGGTGGGGGTGAGCCGAAGGACCCGCTCGGCCAGCAGCGCGGCGGCGCGGGCATGCGGCCCGGGATCCGCCGCTCCGCTCATCGCGGCGAGCCGCGCGGGATCGGCGAGCAGCGGCCCGACCAGCGCCGCGAGCCGGTCGGCGGTGGTCTCGGCGTCGGGCAGCAGCAGACCGGCGCCCGCGTCGGAGAGCACGCGCGCGTTGTGGGTCTGGTGGTCGCCGGGCGCGTGCGGATAGGGCACGAGGACGGCGGGCACCCCGGTCGAGGCCAGCTCGGCGACGGTCGCGGAACCGGCACGGCAGACGACGAGGTCCGCGGCGGCGTAGGAGAGGTCCATACGGTCGAGGTAGGGAACGGCTCGGGCGATCGCGTCGCCGCCCGTGGACGCGAGCCGCGCCCGGGTCTCCGCAAGGGCCGCGGGACCGGTCTTGATCAGGAGGTGTACGTCGTCACGCCCCCGCCACCGCTCCGCGAGCCCGGCCGCCGCCTCGGTCAGCCGCGCCGCGCCCAGGCTGCCGCCGTTGAAGAGGATCATGCGGGCCCCGGCCGGTACGCCGAGCGCGCGCCGCGCCTCGTCGCGCAGCGCGGTCCGGTCGAGCGCGGCCAGCGCGGCGGCGATCGGCATGCCGGTGGTGTACGCGCGTTCGCCGCCCGGCAGATGGGCGCGGCTGCGGTCGAAGGCGACCGCGATGTTCGAGGTGAGCCGGGCGGCGAACCGGTTGGCGCGGCCCGGCACGGCGTTGGACTCGTGGATGAGGCTCGGCAGGCCCGCCATGCGGGCGCCGACGATGACGGGGGCGCTCGGATAGCCGCCCATCCCGACGGCGACCTGCGCGCCCTGTTCGCGCAGGATGGTCCGGCACTGGGCCCCGGACCTCATCAGCGCGGCGGGCAGCAGATAGCGGCGGGCCCCGAGCGACGGGTCGAAGGGGATCATGTCGACGGTGTGCAGGCGGTACCCGGCGTCCGGTATGAGCCGCGTCTCCAGGCCCCGCTCGGTGCCGACGAAGGAGATCACCGCGCCCGGCACGGCCCGGCGCAGCGCGTCGGCGAGGGCGAGGCCCGGATAGATGTGCCCGCCGGTGCCGCCCGCGCCGATCACGACGGAGAGGCGGCCGCGCCCCGGGGCTGCGGCGTGGCCGGAGTGAGAGGTTCGCATGGCAATGGAGCATCACGAGCCGGTCTAAGAGGGTTTTAAGAGCCGCGTTTGGCACCTTTGACCCATGAGCTTCACGAGCGTGACCAGCAGAGGCGGGCCGCCGGGCGCGGACGGACCGGCGCCGCACAGGATCCTCGTCGTGGACGACGACCCCGAGGTCCGCGCCGCCGTCGAGGACGCCCTGACGATCGAGGGCCATCTGGTGCGCGGCGCGGCCGACGGTCACCGCGCGCTGACGGCGGTGGCCCGCTGGGAGCCGGACCTGGTCGTCCTGGACGTGCTGATGCCGGTCATGGACGGCCTCGCCGTCTGCCGCCAGTTGCGCGCGGCCGGTGACCGGACGCCCGTACTCGTACTGACCGCCCTGGACTCGGTGAGCGAGCGCGTGGACGGCCTGGACGCGGGCGCCGACGACTATCTGGTCAAGCCCTTCGCCCTGGACGAGCTGGTGGCCCGCGTGCGGGCGCTGCTGCGGCGCGCGACCCCGGAGCGGCCCGCGAGCGACACCGACGACCTCTCGTACGGCGATCTGGTCCTGGATCCCGCCACCCGCACCGGCCGCCGGGGCGAGCGGCACGTGGAGTTCAGCCGCACGGAGGCCGTCCTCCTCGAACTGCTGATGCGCAATGCCGGGCAGGTCCTGCCGCGCGAGCTGATCCAGCGGGCGGTGTGGGGCCGCGACTTCGGGCCCGACTCCAACTCCCTCGCGGTGTACGTCGGTTATCTGCGCCGCAAGCTGGAGTCGGGCGGCGAGCCGCGGCTCGTCCACACCGTGCACGGCGTCGGCTACCGGCTGGGCTCCCCGTGAGCGGCCGGCGCGGGCTCGGCGCGCGCTGGCGGCGCCGCAGGCCGCTGCGCACCCGCCTCGCGGTGATGGCCGCGGCCGCCGTCGCGCTGGTGGCGCTCGGCGTGTGCGCCGCCGCGTTCTTCGTGATCCGCTACAAGCTGTACCAGCAACTGGACCAGAACCTCGCCCAGTCGGCGACCCTCATCGCCCAGCAGCACCGCGACGAGGGCCCCGGCGTGGTGACGGGCGAGTGCCGGTTCCTCGGCGCGCCCGCCTGCTCGCAGATCGTCCCCGCGGACTCGGCGAAGGACCCGGCGAAGCCGTATCTGCTGCCGGTCGCGGGGGCGGCCCGCGCGGTCGCCTCGGGTCAACAGGCGCCGTACTACACGAACTTCACGCTGCCCGGCGGGAAGCCGGGGCGGATGTACACCACCACCTTCGGCGAGGGCGACGCCGTGCAGGTGGCCCTGCGGGCCGATATCGCCGAGCGCGGCGTGCGCCAGGCGGCGGCACTGCTCCTCGCGGTGGGCGGCGCGGGCGTCCTGCTCTCCGCGGTCGGCGGCTACTGGGTCTCGCGCACCGGCCTCGCCCCGATCACCCGGCTCACCGCCACGGCGGAGCACATCGCGGCCACCCGCGACGCCCGGCACCGCATCGAGCTGCCCCCCGGGCCGCCGGGCCGCGAGGGCCACCCAGGCGGCGAGGGCCGCGAGGGCCGCGAGGGCCGCGAGGATGAGGTCACGCGCCTGGCCGCCGCGTTCAACACGATGCTCGCCGAGCTGGAGGAATCCGTCGCGGCCCGCCGCCGCCTGGTCGCCGACGCCTCCCACGAGCTGCGCACCCCGCTGACGGCACTGCGCACGAACGCCGAACTCCTCGCCCAGGCAGACCGCCTGACGCCTACTCAGCGCGAGCGGGCGTCGGGGGCGCTCGGCCGCCAGCTGCGCGAGGTCACCGGCCTGGTCAACGACCTGATCGAGCTGGCCAGGGAGGAGGAGCCGCAGCCCCTCCTGGAAGAGGTGCGGCTGGCCGAACTGGCCGCCCACGCGGTGGACGCGGCGCGCGGCCACTGGTCCGCGGTGCCCTTCACGCTCCGGATCTCCCCGGACGCGGCGCACCTCAGTGTCCCCGGCGTACCGGCCCGCCTGTCCCGGCTGCTCACCAACCTCCTCGACAACGCCGCCAAGTTCAGCCCGCCGGGCGCCCCCGTCGAGCTGGCCCTCTCGGCCACGGACCTGACCGTGCGCGACCACGGCCCCGGCATCGCCGAGGAGGACCTGCCGTACGTCTTCGACCGCTTCTACCGCGCCGAGAAGGCCCGCGCCCTGCCGGGCTCGGGCCTCGGCCTCGCGATGGCCCGCCAGATCGCCCACGCGCACGGGGTGGAACTGACGGCGGAACGGGCCCCGGGCGGCGGCGCGCTGTTCCGTCTCACACTGCGCGGGTCGGTGGGGGCTGGTCGCGCAGTTCCCCGCGCCCCTTCGGGGCACGACCCGCGCGGGTGCGCCCCGTAAGGGGCGCGGGGAACTGCGCGAGCGACCACGACGAACCCGCGGACGCGACGCACTAGAACCCGGGCGGCTCCACGTAAACCCCCCACTCGTCGCGAAGCACTCCGCAGATCTCCCCGAGGGTCGCCTCGGCGCGGACCGCCTCCAGCATGGGGGCGATCATGTTCGAGCCGTCCCGCGCGGCAGCGAGCATCGCGTCGAGGCAGGACCGCACCCGGGCCTCGTCCCGCCCGGCCTTGCGCGCCCCCAGCTCCCGGACCTGCTCCCGCTCCACCTCGTGGCTGACCCGCAGGATCTCCAGGTCCCCGGTGACGGAACCCTCGTGGCAGTTGACGCCGACGACCCGCTTGTCGCCCTTCTCCAGGGACTGCTGGTACTGGAAGGCGGACTCGGCGATCTCACCCGTGAACCAGCCGTCCTCGATGCCCCGCAGGATGCCCGAGGTGATCGGCCCGATCGGGTGCTGGCCGTCGGGGCGGGCCCGCCGTCCCCGCTCCTTGATCTGCGCGAAGATCTTCTCCGCCTCGGCCTCGATGCGGTCGGTGAGCTGCTCGATGTACCAGGAGCCGCCCAGCGGGTCCGCCACGTTGGCGACGCCGGTCTCCTCCATGAGGACCTGCTGCGTGCGCAGCGCGATCTCGGCGGCCTGCTCGCTGGGCAGGGCGAGGGTCTCGTCGAGGGCGTTGGTGTGCAGCGAGTTGGTGCCGCCGAGCACCGCGGCGAGGGCCTCGACGGCCGTACGCACGACGTTGTTGTACGGCTGCTGGGCGGTGAGGGAGACACCCGCGGTCTGGGTGTGGAAGCGCAGCCACTGGGCCTTGTCGGTCCTGGCGCCGTACTCCTCGCGCAGCCAGCGGGCCCAGATGCGACGGGCCGCGCGGAACTTCGCGATCTCCTCGAAGAAGTCGACGTGGGCGTCGAAGAAGAAGGAGAGGCCGGGCGCGAAGACGTCGACGTCGAGGCCCCGGCTGAGCCCCAGCTCCACGTACCCGAAGCCGTCCGCGAGGGTGTACGCCAGCTCCTGCGCGGCCGTCGCCCCGGCCTCGCGGATGTGGTAGCCGGAGACCGAGAGCGGCTTGTACGCGGGGATGTCGCGCGCGCAGTGCTCCATCAGGTCGCCGATGAGGCGCAGGTGCGGCTCGGGCTGGAAGAGCCACTCCTTCTGCGCGATGTACTCCTTGAAGATGTCGGTCTGGAGCGTGCCGTTCAGAACGCCCGGGTCGACGCCCTGGCGCTCGGCGGCGACCAGGTACATGCAGAAGACGGGCACGGCGGGGCCGCTGATCGTCATGGAGGTCGTCACGTCGCCGAGCGGGATGTCCTTGAAGAGGACCTCCATGTCGGCGGCGGAGTCGATGGCCACGCCGCAGTGCCCGACCTCGCCGAGCGAGCGGGGGTCGTCGGAGTCGCGGCCCATGAGGGTGGGCATGTCGAAGGCCACGGAGAGGCCGCCGCCGCCGTTGGCCAGGATCATCTTGTAGCGCTCGTTCGTCTGCTCGGCGTTTCCGAAGCCGGCGAACTGGCGGATGGTCCAGGTCCTGCCCCGGTATCCCGTGGCGTAGAGCCCGCGCGTGAAGGGGTACTCCCCGGGCCAGCCGATCCGCTCGAATCCCTCGTACGTGTCGCCGGGGCGCGGCCCGTAGACGGGCTCGACCGGGTCGCCGGAGAGCGTGGTGAAGTCCGCGTCGCGCTTGCGGGCCTTGTCGTAACGGGCCTGCCAGCGGCGGCGGCCTTCCTCGATCGCGTCAGCGTCCATACCCTCGAATTTACTAGGACGTCCTAGTAAAAGTCGATGGCTGACCGCCGTACGAATTCGCACGGCGGCGGGTGTTACGCCTTCGCGGTGACCGGGGAGCCGTCGGTGATCAGCGGCTCGACGTCACGGGCGACCTTGCGCTCGACGAAGAACGCGGCCGTCGGGATCGTGCCGGAGACCAGCACCCACAGCAGCTTGCCGAACGGCCACTTCGCCTTGGAGCCCAGGTCGAAGGCGAAGATCAGGTAGATGATGTAGAGCACGCCGTGCACCTGCGACACGACGAGCGTCAGACCCTCGCCCTTGTCGAAGCCGTACTTGAACACCATGCAGGCGCACAGGATGAGCAACATGACGGCGGTGACATAGGCCATCACCCGGTAGCGGGTCAGCACGCTTCGCTTCATGCCTACGAGCGTAACGGCCCGTCTCGCGTGATCTTCGCCGACCCCGCCCGAGCGGAACCAGGGCCTCTACTTCTCCTCGAAGTCCTGCGCGGCGATCCGCAAGGGCCGCAGCATCGCGAAGATCTCCCCGCACTCCTCCGCGTCGTACACCCCGAGCCCGAAGTCCATCGCCATCAGCTCGCGCGTGGCCGCCTCGACGACCTCGCGGCCCTTCTCCGTGATGGACGCGAGGGTGCCCCGGCCGTCGTTGGGGTTCGGGCGCTTGTCGACGAGGCCGGACCGCACGAGCCGGTCGACGGTGTTGGTCACGGACGTGGGGTGCACCATCAGCCGCTCGCCGATCTTGGACATCGGCAGCTCACCGGCCTGCGAGAAGGTGAGCAGCACCAGCGCCTCGTAGCGCGCGAAGGTCAGCCCGTACGGCTTGACGACCGCGTCGACCTCGGCGAGCAGGATCTGATGCGCGCGCATGATCGAGGTGATCGCACCCATGGCCGGGACCGATCCCCAGCGCTGCTTCCACAGCTCGTCGGCGCGGGCGATGGGATCGAAGGGAAGGCTGAGCGGCTTCGGCACGCCAAAGACCTTACCCGCCGGTCATATGGTGGTCAGCCCCGTCTCGCAATTCGGGCGTACGTTCCCCCGCGAGCGGACACTGCGCGCCACCGCGCCCGGCCGCGAGGGGTGACGCCCGCGTCCGTGCGGCTGTCGGCGCCGGTGTCGCACGAGGGGATGATTCGCCCCATATGCAACGATTGCCCGAGCTGACTGACCGTCACCGTCGCCCAAGGGGTCTGGATGCACCGGCTGCTCCGCACGTTCACGGCACTCGCGGCTCTCACCGCCCTCGGGCTCACGGCGGGCTGCTCGTCGGGGTCCGGGTCCGAGGCCGGCCCCACCAGGACCAAGGGCGCGGGCGCCGCCTCCGGTCCCTCGACCGCCGCCGCGAAGGCCCCGCCCAACACGTTCTGGGTCGACCCCGACAGCCCCGCCGCCCGCCAGGTCGAGGAGTGGGAGGCGCAGGGCCGCGCCCAGGACGCCGAGACGCTCAAGCGGATCTCCGAACAGCCGCTGGCCGTGTGGCCGGCCGGGGACGACCCCGCGCCCGACGTCAGGTCGGCGACCGCCGGCGCGGAGAAGGAGGGCCGCACGGCGGTGCTCGTGGCGTACAACATCCCGCACCGCGACTGCGGCCAGCACTCCGCGGGCGGCGCGAACAGCGCCGACTACTACCGGAACTGGGTGGACACCTTCGCCGACACGATCGGCAGCGCCCCCGCCCTCGTCATCCTGGAACCCGACGCCATCCCGCACATCGTGGACGGCTGCACCCCGGCCGAGTACCACGCCGACCGCTACCAGCTGCTCTCCGAGGCGATCGAGCGGTTCAAGCGGCAGCCGAAGGTGAAGGTGTACCTCGACGCGGGGAACCCCGGCTGGATCACGGACGCGCACAAGCTCTCCGAACCGCTGCGCCAGGCGGGCATCGCGCGGGCCGACGGCTTCTCGCTGAACGTCTCGAACTTCCAGAGCGACGAGGTCATCAAGAAGTACGGCCGCACGCTGTCGGCGACGGTCGGCGACAAGCACTTCGTGATGGACACCAGCCGTAACGGCAAGGGCCCACTGGCGGGCGACCGGCAGGACGCCTGGTGCAACCCGCCCGGCCGGGGCCTCGGCACGCCGCCCACCGACCGCACGGGCGACCCGCTCGTCGACGCCGTCCTGTGGATCAAGCGCCCGGGCGACTCGGACGGCCCCTGCCGGGGCGGCCCGGCGGCGGGACAGTGGTGGCCGGACTACGCCCTGGGCCTCGCGCGCAACGCGAAGGCGGCGTGAACGGGCGAGCCCGCCCGGCCTGAGGGGCGAGCCCGCCGGGTCAGTCCTCCTGGCCCACGTGGATCCACTTCGCCTGCGAGGACGTGCCGTCCCTGTCCGTGACGAAGAGCATGTACCAGCCGGGCGGGACCAGCGCCGCGTCCCGCTGGGGGACGTCCACCGTCACCGCCCCCTTGCCCCTGCTCAGCCCCAGCGCGATCGAACGCTGCTCGACGTCCGTGGTGTGCGTGACCGCGCTGGGCCGCATCAGACGGGCCGAGACGATGTTCTCGGGGCGGTCGGTGCGGAACGTCGCGCGGCCGTCCGCCGCCAGCTGCTCCGGGCCCTCGCCGAGCACCGGGCGGGTCTTGCCGCCCTTGTGCAGCGCGGGCGGGGTGAAGATCTCCATGCGCTGCTCGAAGTGGCCGAGCTTGGTGTTCTGCTCGTTGTCGAAGAGCGGGTCCGAGCCGAAGGTGACGACCCGGCCGTCAGGCAGCAGCAGCGCCTCGGAGTGGTAGTTGCGGCCCACCCTGGGCGCCGCGGCCGCGCGGAAGACGTTCTGCTTGGGGTCGTAGAACTGCGCCTTGAGGATGTTGCTGGCGCCGCGGCCCCGGTAGTCGGAGGAACCGTTGGAGGTGAACACCGAGTCGTCCGGCATGAGCACGCTGTTCAGATAGCGGGTGCCCTCCGGGAGCTGGGGCCCGGTCTTGAAGGAGGGGTTGGCCTCCTTGAGGTCGATCACGGCGGTGCGGCGCGTCGCCTTGTCCGACTCGCCCACTCCCCCGCCGCCGAGGATCATCACCTTCTGGTCCTGCGCGGGCGGCAGCAGCACCGAGGAGGACGTCTCGGTCTGGTCGAGGTCGGTCAGTCCGGGGACCTTCTCGAACTTGTTCGTCCTCAGGTCCCACAGGCCCGGCTCACGGCCCTTGTCCGCCGGTCCGTAACCGGCGTTGGACGCGGGGTAGAAGAGCTTGCCGCCCTTGGTGAGGAAGAGCGCGGGATAGGTCGGGAAGTACCGCTTGGGGCCGTCGGTCCACTTCTTCGTCCGCGGGTCGTAGATCTCGTTGTCGCCGGGGTCGATGACGCCGACGTCGTCGAGCCCGGAGACGGCGAGCACCTTGCCGTCCGCCAGGCCGACCAGCGTCGGGTACCAGCGGGCCTTCTTCATCGGGTCGACGGGGACGTACCGCTCGGCCTTCGGGTCGAACTCGTACGCGGCCTTGATGCCCTGGAAGTCCTGCTTCTCCATGTCGATCTTCTCGGCGATGCCGTACGTGTTGTCGGCCTCGTCACCGGTCAGGCCCTCGATCTCGTACTGCGCCTGCTTGTCGTTGACCGACTGGGGGCCCGGCTCCAGCGCCTCGACGAAGACCCGTGCCTCGCTCGCCTTGACCTTCGTCTTCCAGGGCTGCATCGCGCCGGCCTTGGAGTACGTGATCTCGTAGTCCCGCTTGGCCTTCGGCACCTCGACGTCGAACTTGCTGACGTACTCGATGCCGGACGGCGAGCGGAACTTGGTGCCCTTCTTAAGGATGACGGCCTTGTCGGGGTTCTCGTTCTTGACCCGCATGCCACCGCCGGCCCGCTCGACCTCGCCGTCCAGCAGTTCGTAGCGCGCGGTGCCGCCCGCGACCAGGAGCCGTCCGTCGGGGAGCTGGGCGTGCCCGGCGCAGAAGAAGTCCTCGGGGGTGTCGATCCTCTTGAAGGTGTTCCTCACCGGGTCCCACAGGACCGTGTCGAACGACCCCGCGTCGAATTTCTTCTGTTCGTTGCCCGAGCCCGCGACGATCAGCACCTTGCCGGTGTGCAGTAGCGCGGCGTGGATGGCGTTGGTGCGGAACTCCTTGGGGATGTCGACCTGCTTCCAGGAGCCGTACTTCGCCTTGTAGCCGGGCCGGGAGATCTTGTACTCGTAGTACTGCTCCTCGGCGAAGGAGAGCGCCGCGGGGGCGTTCAGTCCGACGAGCAGGGCGCCCGCGCCGACTCCGATGAGTGTCTTCCTCGTACGCCGCGAGGGCCGGTAGGCCATGGGTGCCATGGGTCAGTTCCCTCCTGTCGTCGTGCCGGTGGCGAAGGCGGGCTCCGGCTCGCCCTCCGCGTCCGGGGCGGACTGCCCGGCCGCGCGCCGCTCCCGTGCCGTCTGGCGGGCCGCCCTGCGCTCCGTGGCGACGGTGAAGGTCCACACCGCGACCGGCGCCAGCGAGATGGCCATCGCGAGGACGGCCCAGGTGCGCATCGCCACGTGGGTGTGGTCGAGCACGAAGGAGGCGATCAGGGAGGAGGCGAGTACCACCGCCCAGAAGAGGTGGATGCGGAAGGTCAGCAGCCGGTCCGGGCTGGCGTCGTTGCCCTTCGGCGTGACCACGAAGCGGCTCGGGCGGCGTACCACGGCCGCGCCGAGGGACTTGGCGTAGATGGGGGCGGAGAGCGCCGACATCGCCATGCCCGCGAGGCCTCCGGAGCCCTCGGGCTCGTGCGGGGAGACGTTGTGGCGGCGGTTCCAGAGGTAGAGGCCGATCTGGAGGGCGGCCGCGTCGCTGTAGAGCATCAGCCACACGGAGGCCGCCACCTGCGTGCCGGACGCGCCGAACCACAGGAAGAGGACGCAGCTGAGGATGCCGAGCAGCCAGTTGACCGCCGTCATCGGGTAGTACACGAGCATCATCGTGTACGAGAAGAGGCGTCCGGGCGGCATGGTGAACGGCGCCTTCCAGTACTGCTTGAAGAGCGTCTCGTAGGTGCCGCGCGACCAGCGCATCTGCTGGGTGAAGAAGTCGGTCCAGGAGGCGGGGCCCTCCCCGACGGCCAGGACATCGGGCGTGTAGACCGAGCGCCAGTGGTTGCGGGTGGCGGGGTTGCGGCGGCGGTGCAGCTCGAAGCCGGTCGCCATGTCCTCGGTGATCGAGTCGTACAGACCGCCTATCTGGGTGAGCGCCTTGATGCGTACGACGTTGTTGGTGCCGACGAACATGGGCGCGCGGTAGCGGTTGCCCGCGCGCTGGATGAGCGCGTGGAAGAGGAACTGCTGGGACTCGGCGGCCTTGGTGACGGGGGTGGTGTAGTTCCCGTAGACCTGCGGTCCGACCACGAACGCGATGTCCGGGTCACGGAAGTACCCCATCATCCGCTCCAGGAAGTTGGGGAGCGGGACGTGGTCCGTGTCGACGGAGGCGAAGAAGTCGTACTCCGCGTGGTGCATCGCCAGCCAGGCGTTGTAGTTGCCGTGCTTGGTGCGGGCCTTGTGCGGGCCCTTCGGGCGGTTCCACTCGGGGACGCCGAGGCGCGTGAAGTGCCGGACGCCGAGTTCTTCGCAGAGGGCTTTCGCCTCGGGGTCGTTCCCCTCGTCGAGGAGCCACACGTCCAGGGGCCCCGTGTGGTGTATCCGCACCGCGCCTTCGAGGGTCGCCCGGACCATGGAGAGGGGTTCCTTGCCGGGGACGTACGTGGTGAGGAAGGCGACGCGGGTGCCCTTCTCCGGGTACACCGGGACCGGGTCCCTCGCGACCATCGTCGCGTGTGCGATCGATATGACGTTGACCAGCATGAAGAGTTCGATCAGGCCGATCGCCGCGAGCATCGTGACGTCGAGTCCGATCAGCCAGCGCTCGCCGCCCTCGCGTTCGGTCCAGTGCGTGGGCCAGACGAGGTAGACGAGCAGGAGCCCGGTGAGTATCGGGGCCAGCGTCATCAGGAGCACGGCGCGTATTCGGTGGGGCTCGGAGGAGAGCAGCTTGCGGTACTGGACCCGATAGCCGCCTGCGCCGCCGTCCTTGCCGCTCTTGCCGTCCTTGCCGCCGTGTGGCTCGGTGAGCGGTCCGGCGAGCGTGCTGTGGGTGTCGTAGTCGTAGCCCTCCGGCTGCCGCACAGCGCCCTCCAGTGTTCTGGTGAATCGAACGAGCCGATACCCCCACAAAAGGGGGTTTTCGTCGGCGTGTCGAACCGGGTACGTCCGTGCGAGGGGTTTTGGGGCGGGGGGTTGCGGAGGGGGCCGGGGTATGGGCAGGCCCACACCACCCGCCCTACCTCACCTGGCCGTGCGGGGTGAAGACCGGCGGAGCCGATGCCGCACGGCCCGCTGCGCAAGCGGCCCAAGATCCTCAACCGCACTCACCAAGAGGGACAACTGCTCCAGCGAGGCAAGCGCCCGCTCCGTACCCGCACGATCAACCCCCTCATACAGCTCCAGGCCCACGAAGGACGCCGCGACCGCCCGCGCGAGCCCCACCGCATCCGTGAACTCCCCCAGCGGCGACCCCGCCAGAATCCGCACCAGGACCTTCTCGATCTCCTCGACCCACAGCGCGAGCCCCGCCGCGGTCGCCGCCGCGAGCCGAGGCTGCGTCTGCGCGCCCGCGAGCAACTGCCCGAGGACCGCCACGTGCCCGGCGTCCCGCTCCTCCTCGTGCATCTCCCGCCCGAAGGCGAGCAGTTCGGAGAGGGAGCCGATCCCGGCGAGGCGTTCGCGGTAGAGGGCCACGCGCTGCTCGGTCCCGTACCGGCACGCCGCCGCGAGCAGTTCGTCGACGGAACCGAAGTGGTAGAAGACCAGCGCCTGATTGACCCCCGCGGCGGCGGCGATCGTACGCGCCGAGGTCTTGGCGATGCCCTGCTCCGTGAGTGTCCGCAGCGCACCGTCGAGAAGCTTCTCGCGCGTCTCCCGCCCCTTGGCGGGGTCCTTGGCGGCGCTCACGCCCGCGCCTCCTCGCGAACGGGCCGCAGCCCGGCCCGCACCCCGCACGTACGGACGTCCGTATACGTCGCCCGGAAGGACCCCTCGTACCCGAAGAGCGGCCCGAAGCGCCGGTTCACGACGCGGACCCGGATGCGGAAGCACCCCGCGTCATCGTCGTAGGACTCGCGCACCTCGGCGTCGCCGCCGATCAGCGAGGGAACGCGGCAGTCCACCGGCCCCTCCCGGAACCGGTGCTCCCCGGAGCGGATCACGAGCGAGCCGTCGGGCTCCGCCCGGAAGTGCAGGTCGCTCGCGAGGTGCTGGTGCGTGCCGAGGTAGTCGAGCACGCGGTCGCCCTTGGGGCTCAGGACCATCTGGGCGTCGAAGCGGCGGGGCCCGCCGGGCAGGTCGAAGGTGCGCACGAAGGTCACCGTCTCACGGCCGTACGTGTCGGCGTACGGCACGTTCTCGATCACGAAGGGGACGTCGCGGCCCTGGCGCGGGACGAGGATGTTGCGGGTTCCGCCGACCGCGAGGAACGGCTTCACGAAGCCCCGGCCGTGCCAGATCCGGTCCATCACGCCCCGCCCGGTGCAGGCCTCGCCGCTCTCCAGGCCGACGGAGAAGCGGCGCCGGAGCTGCGGGTGGAGCCGCTGGAAGTCGGCGCCCATCACGGTTTCGAAGATCGAGGTCATGACTGCGGCTCCGTGGCGGTGGCGAGGGTGGACAGGATGCGCGGGGCACGCGCGCGTGCCGGTGGGGTGCGCAGGCAGCGGCGTGCGGCCGGGGTGGTGGGCAGCGGCGGCAGGATCAGCGCGAGCGCGGCGGCCGCGAGGGCCGTGACGGGGAGGAGGAGGACGGCTGCCGCCACGCACAGCACGCGCAGGACGACGTCCGCGAGGGCGTTCAGCAGGGCGCGTTCGGGGGTGATGTCCCGCTCCAGCCAGAGCCGGAGGCGATCGAACGACCAGGCGGTGGCCCAGCCCATCAGCGGGCGGACGAACGCGCGGTCGACGGCCGCGCCGAAGCGGCCCCAGCGCGGCCGGTAGTCGTATCCGGTGAGGAAGCGGATGCCGTCGCCGTCGGGCGCGGGTACGTAGCGCCAGTAGCCGCTGCCCTCTTCGAGGAGGGAGAGCGGGTGGGGCGAGGCGAAGCGCAGGGCGGACGTCCGCGTGCCGTCGGGGCGCCGCCGCTCCCCCGCACTGACGCCGGTGCCGGCGATGGTGAGGAAGGGCAGTACGCGCGTGGCGTACCGGAAGTGCTGCGGCTCGCCCTCGCGGCACGGCAGGTAGGCGATCTCGGTGAAGCGCAGGTCCCAGCGCTGGTGCGAGCCGGGCTCCTGGGTGCGCGCCCACAGGTCGTCGAGATCGGCACGTATCCGTGCCTCGATATACAGGCTCACCCTAAACCCCCACGTCAGCACCTTCTTGAGCGTCTGCTCAAGTGGAAGGTACAGCCGTTTGAGCAGTCGCTCAAGTTCGCGGGCGCAGGCAAGTGACACAGGAAGGCGGCACAGGAAAGCCCCCGCCCAGAGGGGCGGGGGCTTGCGAGGCGGGCGCACGGAGGCGGACCTACGCGGAGAGGTGGCGCTCCACCGTCTCGACCTTGGAGGTGAGACCGTCGGTCACCCCGGGGCGGATGTCCGCCTTCATGACCACGGAGACGCGGGGCGCCCGCGCCTCCACGGCGGCGACGGCCCGCTTGACGACGTCCATGACCTCGTCCCACTCGCCCTCGACGGAGGTGAACATCGCGTCGGTCTTGTTCGGCAGGCCCGACTCGCGGACGACGCGGACGGCGTCGGCCACGTACTCGCCGACGTCCTCACCGACGCCGAGGGGGGTCACGGAGAAGGCGACGATCATGCGTTGACGATCCCTTCCTTGCGGGCGCGCGACGCGATCACCGCGGACTCGGCCTCGCGCTTCAGCTTGCGCTCGGCGAAGAAGCCGCCGGTCGGCAGGACGGAGAGGACGAAGTACAGGGCGGCGGTCTTGAGGTCCCACTTCGTGCGGTTCCAGGCGTCCAGCCAGAAGATCACGTACAGCACGAAGAGCACGCCGTGGATCATGCCCATCGCCGGCACGGCGTTGAACTCCGTGGTCCGCTTGAGCACCGAGCAGAGGAGCAGCAGCAGGAAGGAGACGGCCTCGGGGGCCGAGACCAGGCGGAGGCGGCGGAGTGCGGAAGCGGTCTTGATGTCCACGGGTCACCTTCGGTGGGGTGGGGGCGGCGGGAGAGGGCTGTGCGCTCGGCGGCGCCGATCTTGTGAACGCGCGCACAAGCGACCCCCATTGTGACATCGGGGGGTTCTCGGGGTTCGCTCAGGGGCGTTCACCCTGTTCTGGGCGGGTACGCGGGGGCTACCGTCGATTCGTGGCTACGTTCCGGCTCCAAGGGAGCAGAGTGCTCGCCGTCGACATGACCGGCGACGCCGTAAAAGCGAAGAACGGCTCGATGGTCGCCTACGACGGCCAGATGGCCTTCAAGAAGATGTCCGGCGGCGGCGAGGGCATCCGCGGCATGGTGACGCGCCGCGTGACCGGCGAGCAGATGACGGTGATGGAGGTGAAGGGGCACGGCACCTGCTGGTTCGCCGACCGCGCCACCGAGATCAATCTGGTGGAGCTGCGCGGCGAGAAGCTGTACGTCGAGGCGGGCAATCTGCTGTGCACCGACGCCGGCCTGCGCACCGGCACCAGCTTCACGGGCCTGCGCGGCGCGACACAGGGGAACGGCCTGTTCACCACGACCGTCGAGGGCACGGGCCAGGCGGCGATCGTCTCCGACGGCCCCGCGGTGGTGCTGCGTGTCTCCGCGCAGTATCCGCTGACGGTCGACCCGGGGGCGTACATCGCGCACCAGGGGGACGTCCGCCAGAGCTTCCAGTCCGGCGTCACCTTCCGCACGTTCATGGGCGAGGGCGGCGGCGAGGCCTTCCAGATCCGCTTCGAGGGCGACGGCCTGGTCTACGTACAGCCCAGTGAGCGCTCCACGATCGCGGGGGATGTCTGACATGCCTTTCCGGCAGATCAACGCGAAGATGGTCGAGGCGACGGTCACCCCGGGCACCAAGATCTTCAGCCAGCGCGGCGCCATGCTGGCCTATCGGGGAGACGTCTCGTTCACGCCCAACCTCCAGGGCGGGCAGGGCGGTCTGGCGTCCATGATCGGGCGCCGGGTCGCGGGCGAGGCGACGCCGCTGATGACGGTCGAGGTCCACCAAGGCCCGCACGGCCAGGCGGGCGCCCCCACGGGGACGGTCCTGTTCGGGCACGGCGGCCATCACATCCAGGTGATCGAACTCACCGGAGACACCCTGTACGTGGAGGCGGACCGCCTGCTCGCCTTCGACGGCACGCTCCAGCAGGGCACGATGTTCCTGGGCTCCCAGGGCGGCGTCATGGGCATGGTGCGCGGCCAGGTCACCGGCCAGGGCCTGTTCACCACGACCCTGAAGGGTCACGGCGCGGTCGCCGTCATGGCGCACGGCGGGGTGATCGAGGTGCCGATCACCCCGCAGCGCCCGGTCCATGTCGACCCCCAGGCCTATGTGGCGCACCACGGCGACGTGCGCAACAAACTCTCCACAGCGCTGGGCTGGCGCGACATGGTGGGCCGCGGCTCCGGGGAGGCGTTCCAGCTGGAGCTGTCGGGCAGCGGCACGGTGTACGTCCAGGCCTCGGAGGAGAAGCTGTGAACCCCCACCTCTCGACCCCGGCGGGCGCGCCCGCGGTCTTCGACCCCCTGACACTGCCGAGCGACGACAACGTCAACGCGTACACCTTCTGCGTGGAGCTGAAGGGAAGCCAGTGGTTCCTACAGAAGGGGAAGATGATCGCCTACTACGGGCGGATCGACTTCAACGGCATAGGGCACGGCCGTCTCGACCGCCTGGTCCGGACCAGTTTTCATTCGCCGCTGCACGCAAGTGACTGGGTCGTGGCGGACGGCCAGGGCAAGATGCTCCTCGCCGACCGGGCCTTCGACGTGAATTCGTACGACCTTGATGAGGGCAACCTGACCATTCGCTCGGGCAACCTCCTCGCTTTTCAGCCAACTCTCGCGCTGAAGCAATCGATCGTTCCGGGCTTCCTGACACTCATCGGAACCGGAAAGTTCGTGGCCGCGTCGAACGGTCCGGTGGTGTTCATGGAACCCCCGATCCGCGTCGATCCACAGGCGCTCGTGGGGTGGGCCGACTGCCCTTCACCGTGCCATCACTATGACCACGGTTACCTCACCGGTGTGATCGGGGGCCTGCGGGCGCTGACCGGCATCGGCGGCACCTCCGGAGAGGAGCACCAATTCGAGTTCGTGGGCGCCGGCACGGTGCTGCTCCAGTCGTCCGAGGCACTGCTGCCCGAGCAGGCCGCCGGAGGGGTGCCGGACCAGGCAGGGGTGCCGGGCGGGAGGAGCGCTCCCACTCAACCGGGCCAGCAATCCGGCGCACCGCGTCTTCCCGGACAACTGGGGGACCTCCAGCGTCGCTTCGGGCTGTGAGCGGTAGTCTGCGGAGTGTGACGGCGAACGCCTGTACCCCTCCCCGCGACCAGGGGATGCGAGGCGCGTCACATCCCACCATTCGTTCACCTTTCAACTTCTTAGGTAGAATCGATTCCATGGAGACCGAGACGGCCCCGCAGTGGCTGACCGACGAGGAACAGTGCGCTTGGCGCACCCACGTGGAGGTCAACAGGATGCTGACATATCAGCTCGAAAAGGACCTTCAGCCGTTCAACCTGACCATGAACGACTACGACATTCTCGTGCATCTCTCCGAATCGGAAGAGCTGCGGATGCGCATGAGCGATCTCGCCGCCGCCACCCTCCAGTCCAAGAGCCGCCTGTCCCACCAGATCACCCGTATGGAGAACGCGGGCCTGGTTCGCCGTGAGAACTGCGAGTCCGACCGGCGCGGCCTCTACACCGTCCTCACCGAGGAGGGCATGGAGACCATGCAGAAGGTGGCCCCGCACCACGTCGCCTCCGTGCGGCGGCACTTCGTCGACCTCGTCTCCCCCGAGGCGCTCTGCGAACTGCACAAGGCCCTGACCCCGATCGCGGAACACCTGCGCTCCCAGCGCGGCAAACCCTGACCGCTCCCGGCGCCGCCGGCCGTGCCGTCGCTCAATCCGCCGAGGTCTGGGGGACGGGCAGCCGCAGCTCGAAGAGCGCACCCCCGGACGGCGCCTCCCCGACCCCCAGAGTGCCGCCGTGCCGCGCCGCCACGTCCCGCGCGATCGCGAGGCCCAGACCGGCCCCGCCCTCGTCGCGGGTCCGCGCGTCATCCAGACGTACGAACCGCTCGAAGATCCGCTCCCGCTCCCCCGGGGGCACCCCGCTCCCGTCGTCGGACACCTCAAGGACCGCCCACGCGCCATCGGCCCGGGTGGTGACCGTGACGCGGGAGACCGCGTGCCGTTGCGCGTTGTTCAGGAGGTTGCCGAGCACCCGCGCCAACTGGCCGCGGGAGCCCGCGATCTCCACGCTCGTCAGGTCCGTGTGCACATCGACACGGTCCCGCGTGCGCTGCGACAGCTCCTCGCGGACGAAGGCCGCGAGGTCCACGCGCGCCTCGCCGGGCTTCTCGCCCGCGTCGAGACGGGCGAGAAGCAGCAGGTCGGCGGCGAGTCGCTGAAGCCGCACGGTGTCCTCCACGGCGCCGTCGACGTCCAGCAGCTCCGGGTGGGCGGCGCCGACCTCGAGCTGGGTGCGGAGCGAGGCGATGGGGCTGCGCAGTTCGTGCGAGGCGTCCGCCACGAAGCGCCGCTGGCGCTCCACGGAGGTCTCCAGGGCGGTCAGCGTCTCGTTCGTGGTGCGGGCGAGGCGGGCGATCTCGTCGTGCGTGTCCGGCTCGGGCACGCGGCGCGCGAGGTCCTCCGACGCGGTGATCGCGGACATCTCCGCGGTGATCGCGGCCACCGGGCGCAGCGCGCGGCGCGTCACCAGCCAGGTGACGCCCGCGACGACACCGAGCAGCAGGGGGAAGCCGATGAGCATGGACGTCAACGCCGTGGAGACCGCGCTCTGTTCGTCGGAGAGCGAGCCGCCCGCGTAGACGGTGAGGTCGCCCTTGTCCTCCGTGCTCACCTCGACGGCGGCGAAGCGGTAGTCGGCGCTCTCGCCGTCGACGGTGGCGGAGCCGCCGGTGTACTCGGCATCGCCGTCGATCTCACCGCGCTCGGCGGCCTCGGCCGCGTCGCTGTTCTCCGCGCTCGCCGTGCCGTCACCGCCCTCGCTATCGTCCTCACCCTCCTCCTCGCCACCGGACGGCTTCGCGGCGGCGGCTCCGGGCTTGACCGCGTCGGTCCCGGTGCCGCTGATCCGCTCCAGGTCCTCGCTGGCGGCCACCAACTTCCCGTCCTCGTCGACCACTTGCACCGGGGCGTCCTCGCCGTCCGGCAGGTCGAGATCGTCGTACGCCCGGCCCGTCGCGAGCTGGGAGGCGACCTCGCGGGCGGCGGAGTCGGCGCGGCCGTCCGCCTGGCCGGTGAGGTTGGTGCGCAGCGAGAGCAGCACGGCGGCGCCCGCCGCGACCAGGGCGAGGGCGACGACCAGGCTCGCGCCGAGGGTGGCCCGGGCGCGCACGGAACCGAACAGCCGTGTCATCGCGGGGCCTCCAGACGGTAACCGGCGCCGCGCACGGTCCTGATGAGGGCCGCGCCCAGCTTGCGGCGCAGCGTGCTCACGTACACCTCGACGATGTTCGGGTCCCCCTCGTACGCGAAGTCCCAGACGTGCTCCAGGATGTCGCTCTTGGAGACGACCTCCCCGGCCCGCAGCACCAACTGCTCCAGGACGGCGAACTCCTTCGCGGTGAGGGTGACTTCGTCCTCGCCGCGGAACACGCGGCGCGCGGCCGTGTCGACCTTGAGGTCGCCCAGCGTGTGGAGGGGCGACGGGCCGCCGTTGCCGCGGCGGCGCAGCAGGGCCTTAACACGGGCCACGAGCACGACGTACGAGAACGGTTTGGTGAGGTAGTCGTCGGCGCCCGTGTCCAGGCCCTCCGCCTCGTCGTACTCGCCGTCCTTGGCGGTGAGCATCAGGATCGGCACGTCGTTGCCCGCTGCGCGGAGGGTGGAGCAGATGCGGTAGCCGTTCATGCCGGGCAGCATGATGTCGAGGACGACCAGGTCGTACGTGCCCTCGCTCGCGCGGTGCAGTCCGTCGATGCCGTCGTGGACGACGTCGACGGCGTAGCCCTCGGCGGTCAGGCCCTTGGCGAGCGACAGGGCCAGCCGCTTCTCGTCCTCCACGATCAACAAACGCATGCGCTCAGGGTGGCAGAGCGAACCTGAAGAATTCTTCAGGCGGCTTCAGCTTCCGTTCAGGATCGTTCAGCCAGATTGGTCCTCGTAGCAAGCGAACGGCAGCGGCCCCCGGGCCGCGGCACACTCGCCCCCGTCTCTGGAGGAATCCCTCATGAAGCGCAACATCGTCATCGCCACCGTCGCCGCCGCGGCTCTGATCACGGGAGGCACCGCCACCGCCCTCGCGACCACCGGCGACGACGAGTCGGCCGCCAAGCAGTCGAGCGTCCAGGTGAAGGACAACGACCGCAAGGACGACGACCGCGATGACGCCGACGACGCCGCCGAGAACACCGCCGAGGCCAAGGCCGCCAAGGTGACGGCCGCCGAGGCGATCAAGGCGGCGCTCGCGAAGACCCCCGGCACCGCGGTCTCCGCCGAGCTGGACGAGGAGGACGGCGGCCTGGTCTGGGGCGTCGACATCCTGAAGGGCGGCACCTGGCACGAGGTCGAGGTCGACCCCGGCACCGGCAAGGTGCTCGGCACCTGGGTCGACAAGGACGACGACGGTGACGACGCCGCCGACGCCGCCCGGGTGAACTCCGCGCTCAAGGGCGCGTCCACCAGCGCCGAGGACGCCGCGCGCGCCGGCGCCGACAAGGGCACGGTGACCTCCGTGGACCTGGACGACGACGGCACCGCGGGCGCCTGGGGCGTGGAGACCACCGGCGCCAAGGGCGCCGAGTCCGAATGGAACGTCGACCTGAAGACCGGCAAGGTCACGGCGGACCGCCACGATGACCACGACAGTCAGGCCGACCAGGCCGACGACGACCGCGACGACCAGGCCGAGGACGGCTCGGACGACTGACCGGCAGCCACACACATCCGCCTCGGGGCGGCGTCCTTGGACGCCGCCCCGAGGCGTTCTTCCGTGCGGTCGGGCTCAGGTCACCCCGCGGTGACCCCGTCGACCAGCTCATCGGCCGCCGCATAAGGGTCGAGCTGCCCCGCGACGATCCGCTCCGCCAGCGAGGACAGCCGCCGGTCCCCGTGGACGGACCCGATCCGCTCACGCAGCGCGGTGACCGCGATCGTCTCGACCTCCCGGGCGGCACGGGAGACCCGCCGCTCGGCCAGGACCCCCCGCTCCTCCATCCACGCCCGGTGCTTCTCGAGCGCCTCGACGACCTCGTCGATGCCCTCGCCCCGCGCCGCGACCGTCTTCACGATGGGCGGCCGCCAGTCGCCGGGCCCCCTCGACTCCCCGAGGCCGAGCATGTGGTTCAGCTCCCGCGCGGTCGCGTCCGCGCCGTCCCGGTCCGCCTTGTTGACGACGTACACATCGCCGATCTCCAGGATCCCGGCCTTGGCCGCCTGGATGCCGTCGCCCATGCCCGGCGCGAGCAGGACCACCGAGGTGTCCGCCTGCGAGGCGATGTCCACCTCGGACTGGCCGACCCCGACGGTCTCCACCAGTACGACGTCGCAGCCCGCCGCGTCCAGGACGCGGATCGCCTGCGGCGCGGCCCACGCGAGCCCGCCGAGGTGGCCGCGCGTGGCCATGGAGCGGATATAGACACCGGGGTCGGACGCGTGTTCGGACATCCGTACCCGGTCACCGAGGAGCGCGCCCCCGGAGAACGGTGACGACGGGTCGACGGCGAGTACGCCGACCCGCTTCCCGGCCCGCCGGTAGGCGCTGACCAGAGCGGACGTGGAGGTGGACTTGCCGACACCGGGCGATCCGGTGATCCCGACCACGTACGCGTGTCCCGCCAATGGAGCAAGCGCCGCCATCACTTCGCGCAGCTGCGGCGACGCCCCCTCGACCAGTGAGATCAGCCGGGCCACGGCCCGCGGCCTGCCCTCGCGGGCCTGCGCCACCAGGGAGGGGACGTCCTGCATGAGACAGCTCCGTTCGCTACGTACGGGACGGGACGACCGACGGGGGTCAGCCCTTCGCCACCTTGAGGATCAGCGCGTCGCCCTGGCCGCCGCCACCGCACAGCGCCGCCGCGCCCACACCGCCGCCGCGCCGCTTCAGCTCCAGGGCGAGGTGCAGCACGACACGCGCGCCGGACATCCCGATCGGGTGACCCAGCGCGATGGCCCCGCCGTTGACGTTCACCTTTTCCGAGGACACTCCGAGGTCCTTCATTGACTGCACCGCGACGGCGGCGAAGGCCTCGTTGATCTCGATGAGATCCAGATCCGCGACGTCCAGGCCCTCCTTCTTCAGGGCGTGCCGGATGGCGTTGGACGGCTGCGACTGGAGGGAGTTGTCCGGGCCCGCCACATTGCCGTGCGCGCCGATCTCCGCGATCCAGTCCAGGCCCAGCTCCTCGGCCTTGGCCTTGGACATGACGACGACGGCCGCGGCGCCGTCGGAGATCTGCGAGGCGGTGCCCGCGGTGATCGTGCCGTCCTTGGCGAAGGCGGGGCGCAGCTTGCCGAGGGTCTCGGCGGTGGTCTCGGGGCGAATGCCCTCGTCCTTGGAGAAGAGCACCGGGTCGCCCTTGCGCTGCGGGATCTCGACCGGTGTGATCTCGGCCTCGAACAGGCCGTTCTTCTGCGCGGCGGCGGCCCGCTGGTGCGAGAGGGCGGCGATCTCGTCCTGCTCGGGGCGGGCGATGCCGAGGCGGCTGTTGTGCTTCTCGGTGGACTCGCCCATGGCGACGCCCTCGAAGGGGTCGGTCAGACCGTCGTACGCCATCGCGTCGAGCATCTCGATCGCGCCGTACTTGTGGCCCTCGCGCGACTTGGGGAGCAGGTGCGGGGCGTTGGTCATCGACTCCTGGCCGCCCGCGACGACGATGTCGAACTCACCCGCGCGGATCAGCTGGTCGGCGAGCGCGATCGCGTCGAGGCCCGACAGGCACACCTTGTTCACGGTGAGCGCGGGGACGTTCATGGGGATGCCCGCCTTGACGGCGGCCTGGCGTGCCGGGATCTGCCCTGCCCCGGCCTGGAGCACCTGGCCCATGATCACGTACTGGACCTGGTCGCCGCCGATGCCGGCGCGGTCGAGCGCGGCCTTGATCGCGAAGCCCCCCAGGTCCGCACCCGAGAAGGACTTCAGGGAGCCGAGCAGGCGGCCCATGGGCGTGCGCGCGCCCGCGACGATCACTGAGGTGGTACCGGACGTTCGAGACATGTGCCACGGCCCCTTGGGAGGAGGAGTTAACGAGGGTTTATCTGAATGTACTGAGCAGTACCCCGTGCGTCATCGGGCGGCGGGTGTGATCGCGCGCACGTTGCGTAATCACCGCATGAAGCGCTGCACTTGAAGCATGCTGACGCGAATCGACCACATCGGGATCGCCTGTTTCGACCTCGACAAGACCGTCGAGTTCTACCGGGAGACGTACGGATTCACCGTCTTCCACACCGAGATCAACGAAGAGCAGGGCGTGCGCGAGGCCATGCTCAAGATCAACGAGACCAGCGACGGAGGCGCCTCCTACCTCCAGCTCCTGGAGCCCACGCGGGAGGACTCCGCGGTGGGCAAGTGGCTGGCCAAGAACGGCGAGGGCGTGCACCACATCGCCTTCGGCACCGCGGACGTGGACGGCGACGCCGCGGCCATCAGGGACAAGGGCGTCCGGGTGCTGTACGACGAGCCGCGGATCGGCTCCATGGGGTCCCGCATCACGTTCCTCCACCCCAAGGACTGCCACGGAGTTCTGACCGAACTCGTCACTTCGGCGCCCTCCGAGACACCGGAGCACTGACCTCCGTATATCTGGGCCGGTAGGGTTAGTGACTGGCCGTCCGAAATCGGGGCGGCAGGCTGCCCGAAAGCCGGGCAGCCGCGTACCGGGGTCCGGGTTTCGGGGGACGAGCGTCGGGGCAGCAACGCATGCTCCGCCGTTGATCTGACACCATTCCCCCGGGGGCCTCGTCCGGCAGATGGACGAGGCTCGATGGAGAGACTTGCGACCAGGAGTGGGGCCTCCCCTGCTCGAGCGCAGCCGAGAGCTCGGGGAAGGATGGGACCGCGCAGTGCGGGGCTACGAACGCCAGGAGAACTCGCGGGCTGAGACCGACAGTCTTTCGCGGTTCGAGGCCGAGATGGACCGGCTGAAGACCGAGCGGGAGAAGGCCGTCCAGCACGCCGAGGACCTCGGCTACCAGGTCGAGGTGTTGCGCGCCAAGCTGCACGAGGCGCGCCGCAACCTCGCGAACCGCCCTGCCTACGACAGCGCGGACATCGGTTACCAGGCCGAACAACTGCTGCGTAACGCGCAGATCCAGGCCGAGCAGCTGCGCGCGGACGCCGAGCGCGAGCTGCGCGACGCCCGGGCGCAGACCCAGCGCATCCTCCAGGAGCACGCCGAGCAGCAGGCCAGGCTCCAGTCCGAGCTGCACGCCGAGGCCGTCGCGCGCCGCCAGCAGCTCGACCAGGAGCTGGCCGAGCGCCGCCAGACCGTCGAGTCGCACGTCAACGAGAACGTGGCGTGGGCCGAGCAGCTGCGGGCCCGCACCGAGCAGCAGGCCCGCCGCCTCCTGGACGAGTCGCGCGCCGAGGCCGACCAGGCCCTGGCCGCCGCCCGCGCCGAGGCCGAGCGCGTCGCCGAGCAGGCCCGCCGCCGCCTGGCGAGCGACGCCGAGGCCGCCCGCGCCGAGGCCGAGGCCATCCTGCGCCGCGCCCGCACGGACGCCGAGCGCCTGCTGAACGCCGCCTCCACGCAGGCCCAGGAGGCCACCGACCACGCCGAGCAGCTGCGCTCCACCACGGCGACCGAGTCCGAGCAGGCCCGCCGCCAGGCCGCGGAGGCCGCCCGCGCCGCCGAGCAGCGCATGGCCGAGGCCGACGCGGCGCTGCGCGAGGCCCGCGCCGAGGCCGAGAAGGTGCTCACCGAGGCCAAGGAGACCGCGGGCAAGCAGCTCGCGGCCGCCGAGAGCGCGGGCGAGCAGCGCACGCGCACCGCCAAGGAGCAGGTCGCCCGGCTCGTCAGCGAGGCCACCAAGGAGGCCGAGTCGGCCAAGTCCGAGGCCGAGCAGCTGATCGCCGACGCCCGCGCGCAGGCCGAGAAGCTGATCGCGGACGCCGCCGAGAAGGCGCGCACGATCACCGCCGAGGAGACCGCGGGCCAGCTCGCGAAGGCCGCGCGGACGGCCGAGGAGGTCCTGGACAAGGCCTCGAAGAACGCCAAGGAGACCACGAAGGCCGCCACCGACGAGGCCGAGCGGATCCGCTCCGAGGCCGAGGCCGAGGCGGACCGGCTGCGCGCCGAGGCGCACGACATCGCCGAGGAGCTGAAGGGCGCGGCGAAGGACGACACCAAGGAGTACCGCGCCAAGACCGTCGAGCTACAGGAGGAGGCGCGCAGGCTGCGCGGCGAGGCCGAGCAGCTGCGGGCCGAGGCGGTCTCCGAGGGCGAGCGCATCCGGGGCGAGGCGCGGCGCGAGGCCGTCAAGGAGATCGAGGAGGCGGCCAAGTCCGCCGAGGAGCTGCTCGCCAAGGCCAAGGCCGACGCCGAGGAGCTGCGCACGGCCGCGACCGCCGAGAGCGAGCGGCTGCGCACCGAGGCCGCGGAGCGCGCCACGGCACTGCGTACGCAGGCCGAGGAGACCCTGGAGCGCACCCGCGCCGAGGCCGAGCGGCACCGCGAGGAGGCCGCCGAGCAGGCCGAGGCCACCAGGGCGGAGGCCGAGGAGGCCGCGCGGGCGCTGCGCGAGGAGACCGAGCGGGCCATAGCGGCACGGCAGGCCGAGGCCGCCGAGGAGCTGGCGCGGCTGCACACGGAGGCCGAGGAGCGCCTGGCCGCCGCCGAGCAGGCGCTGAGCGACGCCCGCTCGGAAGCCGCGCGCCTGCGCAAGGAGGCCACGGAGGACACCGACCGGCTGCGCGCGGAGTCCGCCGAGCGGATCCGCGCGCTCCAGTCGCAGGCCGAGACGGAGGCCGAGCGGCTGCGCGACGAGGCTGCCGCCGACGCCTCGCAGGCCCGCGCGGAGGGCGAGGCCCTCGCCGTACGCCTGCGCTCGGAGGCCGCGGCCGAGGCCGAGCGGCTCAAGACCGAGGCGCAGGAGTCCGCCGACCGGGTGCGCGCGGAGGCCGCGGCCGCCGCCGAGCGGGTCGGCACGGAGGCCGCCGAGGAGCTGGCCGCCGCCCAGGAGGAGGCGGCGCGGCGCCGCCGCGAGGCCGAGGAGACCCTGGGTTCGGCGCGCGCGGAGGCCGATCAGGAGCGCGAGCGGGCCCGCGAGCAGAGCGAGGAGCTTCTCGCCTCCGCCCGCAAGCGCGTCGAGGAGGCGCAGGCCGAGGCCGTCCGCCTCGTCGAGGAGGCCGACCGCCGCGCGACCGAGATGGTCTCGGCCGCCGAACAGACCGCCCAGTCCGTACGGGACTCCGTCGCCGGCCTGCACGAGGCGGCTCAGGAGGAGGTCGCGGGCCTGCGCTCGGCCGCCGAGCACGCCGCGGAGCGTACGAGGACGGAGGCTCAGGAGGAGGCCGACCGCGTCCGCGCCGACGCCCACGCCGAGCGGGAGCGCGCCACCGAGGACGCCCATCGCACCCGGCGCGAGGCGACGGAGGCCTCGGAGGCCGCCAAGGCCCTCGCGGAGCGTACGGTCGCGGACGCGATCGCGGAGGCCGAGCGGATGCGTTCGGACGCCTCGGAGCACGCCCAGCGGGTGCGCACGGAGGCCTCCGACACCATCGCGCAGGCCGAGCAGGACGCCGCCCGCACGCGGGCCGACGCCCGTGAGGACGCCAACCGCATCCGCAGTGACGCGGCGGCGCAGGCCGACACGCTGATCGGCGAGGCCCGCAGCGAGGCCGAGCTGTTGCAGAACGAGACGATCGCGGAGGCCGAGCGGCTCAAGGCCGAGTCGACGGCGGAGGCGGAGCGCCTCACGACCGAGTCCGCCGCGGCGGCCGAGCGGCTGCGCGCCGAGTCCACCGCCGAGGCCGAGCGCCTCAAGGCGGAGACGATGGCGGAGGCCGAGCGGGTCCGCGCGGAGTCCGTGGCCAAGGCCGAGAAGCTCATCTCGGACGCCTCCGGCGACGCGGAGCGGCTGCGGGCCGAGGCCGCCGAGGCGGTCAACTCCGCCCAGCAGCACGCCGAGCGGCTCCGCGGCGACGCCGAGCGGGTCAAGGCGGACGCGGCGCGGGAGGCGGAGCGGCTCACGTCCGAGGCGCGCGAGGAGGCCGAGCGCACCCTGGACGAGGCCCGTCAGGCCGCCAACAAGCGCCGCCAGGAGGCCGCCGAGCAGGTCGACACGCTCATCACGGAAGCCGCGGCCGAGGCCGAGAAGCTGACGTCGGACGCCCAGGAGAAGGCCCTGAAGGCGACCACGGACGCCGAGGCGCAGGCCGACACGATGGTCGGCGCGGCCCGCAAGGAGGCCGAGCGGCTGGTCGCCGAGGCGACGATAGAGGGCAACTCCCTGGTGGAGAAGGCCCGTACGGACGCGGACGAGCTGCTGGTCGGCGCCCGGCGCGACGCGACGGCCATAAGGGAGCGCTCGGAGGAGCAGCGTGACCGGCTGACCACCGAGATCGAGGAGCTGCACGAGCGGGCGCGCCGGGAGTCCGCGGAGGCGATGAAGTCGGCGGGCGAGCGCTGTGACGCGCTGGTGAAGGCCGCCGAGGAGCAGCTGGCCGAGGCTCAGGCGAAGGCGAAGGAGCTGGTCTCGGACGCCAACTCCGAGGCGGGCAAGGTCCGTATCGCCGCCGTGAAGAAGGCCGAGGCCCTGCTGAAGGAGGCCGAGACCAAGAAGGCCACGCTGGTCGGTGAGGCCGAGCGGATCAAGGCCGAGGCGGAGGCCGAGGCGACGCGCACGGTCGAGGAGGGCAAGCGCGAGCTGGAGGTTCTGGTGCGGCGCCGCGAGGACATCAACACGGAGATCTCCCGTGTCCAGGACGTGCTGGAGGCGTTGGAGTCTTTCGAGGCCCCGACGGGCGGTGCGAAGGCTCCGTCCAACAGCGGTTCCGGAGCGGGTGGCGTCAAGGCGGGGGCCGTGGCCGGATCGCCTCGTTCGGGTGGCAAGACGTCGGAGGGCTAGCCAAAGAGGACCTACCGTGCTCTGAGGAGGACCTTCGGCCCTGTCGCTGGCAAGCACTCTGACGTCCTGCCACTCAAAAGGGGTGTCATTCTCCAGATCAAACGGGCATCTGCTCGATGACACGCCGCCTGGACCCCTAGGATTCCCTCTATCACCTCACCGGTCTCATTCGACAGGAACCCCATGAGCGACACTTCCCCCTACGGCTTCGAGCTTGTGCGGCGTGGGTACGACCGCGCTCAGGTGGACGAACGTATCTCCAAGCTCGTCTCCGACCGTGACAGTGCTCTGGCCCGTATCACTGCTCTGGAAAAGCGCATCGAGGAGCTGCATCTCGAGACGCAGAACGCCCAGGCCCAGGTCGCCGACGCCGAGCCGTCGTACGCCGGTCTCGGTGCCCGCGTCGAGAAGATCCTCCGCCTCGCCGAGGAGGAGGCGAAGGACCTGCGCGAGGAGGCCCGTCGCGCGGCCGAACAGCACCGCGAGCTGGCCGAGTCCGCCGCCCAGCAGGTGCGCAACGACGCGGAGTCGTTCGCGTCCGAGCGCAAGGCGAAGGCCGAGGACGAGGGCGTCCGGATCGTCGAGAAGGCCAAGGGCGAGGCGAACGCGCTGCGGGCCGAGGCCCAGAAGGACGCGCAGTCCAAGCGTGAGGAGGCGGACGCCCTCTTCGAGGAGACCCGCGCCAAGGCCGCGCAGGCCGCCGCCGACTTCGAGACGAATCTCGCCAAGCGGCGTGAGCAGTCCGAGCGCGACCTGGCGTCCCGTCAGGCCAAGGCGGAGAAGCGCCTCGCGGAGATCGAGCACCGCGCGGAGCAGCTGCGTCTGGAGGCGGAGAAGCTGCGCACGGACGCGGAGCGTCGCGCGCGTCAGACCGTCGAGACCGCTCAGCGGCAGGCCGAGGACATCGTGGCCGACGCCAACGCCAAGGCCGACCGGATCCGCTCAGAGTCCGAGCGGGAGCTGGCGGCGCTCACCAACCGGCGCGACTCCATCAACGCACAGCTCACCAATGTGCGCGAGATGCTGGCGACGCTCACCGGCGCGGCCGTGGCCGCCGCGGGTACGCCCGCCGACGACGAGCCGGTCTCCCGGGGTGTCCCGGCGCAGCAGACCCGCTAGCGAGTACGGGACCTGCGGACCGGCTGTGGCTGGTCGCGCGGTTCCCCGCGCCCCTTCGTGGCCCTCTGCCACTCCGGTGGCAGAGGGCCACGGCCCGTTCTAGCGTTGCCGCATGATCGAGCTCTCGGGGCTGACCAAGCGGTACGGCGAGAAGGTGGCCGTCAACAACCTGACCTTCACCGTCCACCCCGGCATCGTCACCGGCTTCCTCGGGCCGAACGGCGCGGGGAAGTCCACCACCATGCGCATGATGCTCGGGCTCGACAACCCGTCGGCCGGCGACGTCCGCATCGACGGCAAGCACTACTCCCAGCTGAAGGACCCCCTCAAGTACATCGGCGCCCTGCTCGACGCCAAGGCCATGCACGGCGGGCGCAGCGCCTTCAACCACCTGCTCTGTCTGGCGCAGAGCAACGGCATCCCGCGCGGGCGCGTCCGGGAGGTCCTCGACACCGTCGGGCTGACCGCCGTCGCCAAGAAGAAGGCCAAGGGCTTCTCGCTCGGCATGGGGCAGCGCCTCGGCATCGCGGGCGCGCTGCTCGGCGACCCCGAGATCCTGATGTTCGACGAGCCGGTCAACGGCCTCGACCCCGAGGGCATCCACTGGATCCGGAACCTCATGAAGTCCCTTGCCTCGCAAGGGCGTACGGTCTTCGTCTCCTCGCATCTGATGAGCGAGATGGCCCTCACCGCCGACCACCTCGTCGTCATCGGCCAGGGCCGCCTCCTCGCCGACACCTCGATGACCGACTTCATCCGGCAGAACTCACGGTCGTACGTCCGGCTGCGCTCCCCGGAGCGCGAGCGGCTCCTCGACGTGCTGCACCAGGCGGGCATCCCCGCGGTCGAGGCGGGCGACGGCGCGCTCGAAGTGGACGGCACGGCCTCGGAGCGGCTCGGCGAACTCGCCGCGGGCCACCGGCTCGTACTCCATGAGCTGAGCCCTCAGCAGGCCTCCCTGGAAGAGGCGTTCATGCGGCTCACCGCGGAGTCGGTCGAGTACCACGCGCACTCGGACCACGCGCACTCGGGCCACGCGGGCGTCAGTCCGCCGGAGCAGTCCCCCGGGTGGGGCGAGGGCTGGCAGCGGCGACGGAAGGGAGCCTGAGCGATGGCCGCCACACAGGTACTGAAATCGGAGTGGACCAAGATCAGGTCGGTCTCCTCGACCGTGTGGACGCTCGGCCTCGCCGTCGTCGTCACGGTCGCGCTCGGGGCGTTGATCAGCATCCTGTCCAAGAACGACTACGACAGCCTGGACGCCAGGGACAAGCTGACCTTCGACGCGACCTTCATCAGCTTCGCGGGGATGTCCCTCGGCCAGCTCGCGATGATCGTCTTCGGGGTGCTCGTGGTCTCGAACGAGTACAGCACCGGGATGATCCGCACCTCGCTCGCGGCGGTCCCGCAGCGCGGCGCGTTCCTGTTCGGCAAGGTGCTGGTGGCCACGCTGCTCGCCTTCGTCGTGGGCCTGGCCACCAGCTTCATCGCGTTCTTCGTGGGGCAGGCCATGCTCGGCCCCTACCGGGCCGCGATCGGTGACCCCGGGGTACTGCGGGCCGTCATCGGCGGCGGGCTGTACATGACGCTCATCGCGATGTTCTCGATGGGCGTGGCGGCGATGCTGCGCAGCCCGATGCTGTCGCTGGGCATCCTGATGCCGTTCTTCTTCCTGATCTCCAGCATCCTCGGCAATGTGTCGGCCACCAAGAAGATCGGCCGCTTCCTGCCCGATCAGGCCGGCAGCAAGATCATGCAGGTCAAGACGCCGTTCGACGACGACACCCCGTACGGGCCGTGGGGCGGGCTCGCGATCATGGTGGCGTGGGTGGTCGTGGCGCTGCTCGGTGGGTACGTACTGCTGAAGAAGAGGGACGCGTGAGGACGCGGGACGCGTGACCGGGGCGTTCTGACGGGCGCAGGGTTGCGGGGGGGCGTGTGACGACGCAGGACCGCGGGCTCGCCGCGCTCGGACTCGACGGTGTGCCCGCTCTCCAGCCCCTCAGCTATCCCGGGCTGCCGGTCACCGTGCCCTCCCTGCTGACCGGTGCCGAACTGCTGCCGCTGCGGGCGACGCCCGGCGGGCTCGGTCGGTGGACCGCCGACCCAGGCACCTCGCTCGACGAGGCCCTGGCCCTGCTCGGGCAGTCGCCGCTGCGCCGCCGCACCCCCGTCATCGCCGTCGGCTCGAACGCCTCCCCCGGGCAGATCGCCCACAAGCTGGCCCGGCACGGCATTCCCGCGGCCGTGCCCATGGTGCCCGTACGGGTGCGTGGCATCGGCATCGGCTGCTCGGCGCACATCGGCCGCGCCGGATACGTGGCGGCGGCCCCCTACCCCGCCCCGGCGGCCGAGGCCACGCTGGTCGTCTCGTGGCTGGACGCGGCGCAGCTCGCCGCGGTCGACGGCACCGAGCTGCCCAACTACCGGCGGGCCCTGCTGCCGGGCGAGGCGTACGGGATGACCCTGCCGTCCGGGGAGCCGCTCGGTGAGGCGTCCTTGTACGTCAGTGTGCGCGGGGTCCTCGCCGACCCCGCGACCCGGCTGCCGCGGCCCGGCGGCGGCGACCAGGCCGCACTGCTCGACGCGCTGCTCGACGCCTCGCCGCGGCTGCGCGAGCTGCTCGGGCCCGACGCGGCGACCTGGGTGCGGCGGGCCGCCGGCGACCCCGGGCTGCGTGCGCGGGGCACTCGCCTCTTCGCCGAGGAGGGCTGGGTGCTGCCGTGGACGGACCTTTAGGGGCTCTACGCTCTTTTACCCGCTCTTGGCTGGAACCGTCAGCCCCCCGTTATCCTCCTAACCCTTACGGGGGCGTGTGCCCCGACGTCCTGAACCATTCGATGGGTGCGGAGAATGATCGAGGCAGTCGGCCTGACGAAGCGCTACGGCGCCAAGACAGCCGTGTACAACCTTTCCTTCCAGGTGCGGCCCGGTACCGTCACCGGCTTCCTCGGGCCCAACGGCTCCGGCAAGTCGACGACGATGCGCATGATCCTCGGGCTCGACACACCCACCACGGGGCAGGTGACGATCGGCGGTTACCCGTACCGCAAGCTCCCCAACGCCCCCCGCCAGGTCGGCGCGCTGCTCGATGCCAAGGCCGTGCACGGTGGTCGGCACGCCCGCAACCACCTGCTCTGCCTCGCCCAGCTCTCCGGCATCCCGGCCAGCCGGGTCGACGAGGTGCTCGGCGTCGTCGGCCTCCAGGACGTGGCGAAGAAGCGCTCCAAGGGCTTCTCGCTCGGCATGGGCCAGCGCCTCGGCATCGCGGCGGCGCTCCTCGGTGACCCGCAGGTGCTCCTCTTCGACGAGCCGGTCAACGGCCTCGACCCCGAGGGCATCCTCTGGGTCCGCAACCTGATGAAGTCGCTCGCGGCCGAGGGGCGCACGGTCTTCGTGTCGTCCCACCTGATGAGTGAGATGGCGCTCACCGCCGAACACCTGATCGTGATCGGCCGCGGCCAGCTGCTCGCCGACATGAGCGTCAAGGACTTCATCTCGCACAACTCCGCGGACTTCGCGCGGGTGCGTACGCCGGACACCGACCCCCAGCAGCGCGAGAAGCTGTCGGCCGCGCTGAGCGAGGCCGGCGGCCAGGTCCTGCCCGAGCAGGACGGCGCGCTGCGCGTGACCGGGCTGCCGCTCCCCCGCATCAGCGACCTCGCGCACGGCGCCGACGTCCGCCTGTGGGAGCTGTCCCCGCACCAGGCCTCGCTGGAGGAGGCGTACATGCGGATGACGCAGGGCGCCGTCGACTACCGCTCCACGATCGACCAGCGCGCGGGCTTCGAGCAGCCGATGCAGCCCGGCGCCATACCTCCCGGCGCGCTGCCGCAGGGTCAGCCGCCGGTGCCCGGCCAGGGCCAGCCCGGCTGGTACGCCCCGCCGCCGCCCCAGCAGGGCGGTCAGCCCTTCGCGATGCCGCAGCAGCAGCCGCAGGCCGCGCCCGGGACGCCGAACCCGTACGCCACCGCGCCGCAGCCGCCCGCCTCCCCCGCACCCGCTCCCGCGCCCGACCTGACCAAGGGCGCCACCGGCAACACCGACCACACCGACCACAAGGACGCCGCCCGATGACCACGCCTGAGACTCCGCAGCAGCAGCCGCAGGCGCAGCAGGCCCCGCAGCCCCAGCAGGCGTACGCCCAGGCCGGTGCTCCCGCGCCGGGTGCCCCGATCGCCCAGGGCGCCCCAATGGCTCCCCCGCCCGCCGCCCCGGCGCCGCCCTCCGCCTGGCAGCAGGCGATGGCCAACGCCTACACCTCGCCGATCCCGGTCAGGAAGACCCACCTCGGCAACGCCCTCGCCTCCGAGTGGACGAAGATCAAGTCGGTCCGCTCGACGATGTGGACGCTCGGCATCTTCATCGCCCTGGTCGTCGGCATCGGCCTGCTCGCCGCCGCGAACACCCAGCCCGAGGACTACGCGGACGTGCCGTACACGATCCCCGCCTTCTTCGGCCTGATACTGGGCCAGATCTGCCTGATCACGCTCGGCGTCCTCGTGACCTCGTCGGAGTACGGCACGGGCATGATCCGTACGACGTTCACGGCCTCCCCGCAGCGCTACCGCGTGCTGACCGCGAAGGTCGTGGTCTTCTTCGTCACGGCCTTCGTCGTCTCCGCGGGCTCCATCTTCCTGGTGGGTCTCACGACCTCCTCGATGCACAGCGGCACCGGCGCCGACGACGTCCCCTGGGCGGGCACGGTCCTCAAGGGCGGCCTGTACGTCTCGCTGCTCGGTGTGCTCGCGCTGGCCGTGGGCTCCATGCTGCGGCACTCCGCGGGCGCCATCACCGCGATGCTCGGAGTGGTCCTTGTGCCGGCGATCCTGCCCGCGTTCCTGATGATCTGGAAGAGCACGCAGTCGCTCGGCGAGAAGATGTCGGACTACAACGCCATCAACTCGCTCGCGAAGATCTTCGGCGCGGAGGGCATGGACAGTCCGGGCGGCACGTCCCAGCTGGTCGTGCTCATCGTCGTGACGTTGCTCGCGCTCGGCGGCGCCTTCGCGCTCCTGGAGAAGCGCGACGTGTAGGACGTATGACGAAGCTGACGAGGTGAGCCGTACCGACGGCTAGTACCTCGGCGCGTTACGGGACCGCTGCACCCGCGTGGTGCGGCGGTCCTTCGCGTTCCAGCACGCCTTGTGCCAGTGCCTGCGCTCGTCCACACCCGAGTGCTCCGGCCAGGCCACCACGTGCGCGAGCGCCGAGGGGATCTCCTGGTCGCAGCCGGGGCAGCGGTAGCGCTTGCCCACCGAGCTCGCGCCCGCGACATGGCGTACGCTCCACTGCTCGTCCTGCCAGGTCTCGACGCTCTGGAATCCGCCGTAGCGCCCCGGCGGCTCCGCGCCCGCGGACGCCCTCGACTCTCCGGCGCCCTTGGGGCGGTTGCGACGCGGGGACACAGAACACCTCACGGCTGTACGGCGATCAGGGGTGCGACCAGCCTACGCGCCGGGCCGATGGGTACCCGCCGCGCCGGGCCCCCACCGGTCCGCCCGTGCTGCGCGGACAATCCAACAATCTTCATGCCAGGCCGTGCCTTTGGCACGTGTCACGCGTTATTGCCCGTGGGGGGAGTGCCTGCGTCGGCGCCAAGGAGGCAGGAGTTCGATGCGTGTAGGTAGTTTTGTTCTGGCCGCCCAGTTCCCGGGACAAGGCGAAGGGGAAGCGCTGCACCGGGCGGTGCGGTCCGCCGAGGTGGCCGAGGAGGCGGGCCTGGACTCGGTCTGGCTCGCCGAGCACCACTTCGTGCCCTACGGCACCTGCCCCTCGGCGGTGACCCTCGCTGCCCTGCTCCTCGGCCGGACCCGGCGGATCCGGATCGGCACCGCCGTGAGCGTCCTGCCGACCGTGCACCCGGTCGCGCTCGGCGAGCAGGCGGCCCTGCTCCACATCACCTCCGGCGGCCGGTTCTCGCTGGGCGTCGGCCGGGGCGGCCCCTGGGTGGACCTGGAGGTCTTCGGAGCGGGCCTGGAGGCGTACGAGAAGGGCTTCCCCGACTCCCTCGACCTGTTGCTCAGGTGGCTGACCGAGCCCCGGGTGGAGAGTTCGGGCGGACGCTTCCCCTTCCGCGAGGTCGCCGTCGTACCTCGCCCGCAGGAAGCACTGGCGGGCCCGCGGGACGCGTGGACGCACCCGCGGGACGCGTCGCCGGACCAAGGCGGCAGCGGCCCCGAAGTGATCCTCGCCTGCACCTCGCCGTCGAGCGTGCGGCTCGCCGCGCAGCGCGGCCTGCCCATGCTGCTCGGCATGCATGTCGGCGACGACGAGAAGGCCGAAATGGTCGCCTCCTGGGACCGCCACGCACGTGCCGCCGGGCATACGCCGGAGGAAATCGCCGCGGCGTCGCACGTCTCGGCCGGGGTCGTGCAGATCGCGGACCGGAGCGTCGAGGCGGGCGAGACGTTACAGAAAGCGATGCCGGGCTGGCTCAAGGAGGGCCTGGAGGCCCATGTGACCGTCGACGGCCGCACCCGCGCCATGCGGGACCCCCAGGCGTACACCGAACTGCTCTGCAAGCTGCACCCCGTCGGCACCCCGCAGGTGTGCGCGGACCGCCTCGCCGCCACCTCGGAGCGCACGGGCATCACGCGTTTCGCGCTGCTCGTCGAGGGCTCGGGCGACCTCGCGGCCACGGAGGAAAACGTGCGCAGGCTCGGGGCGGAGGTACTGCCCCAGCTGGGCTGAGAGCGGGTGCTCGGGCCGGGCCGAGACGGGAGCTGCCGCTCCGGACTGTCACACCTCCCGCGTACGGAGCGGCAGCAACAAGCGTCAGCAGTCCCGGAGTTCGGGAGACTGGTTGAGCAGCTGACCTCGGATCGAGGTGAAGCGGGCAAGCCTGTCGTCCACCGAGGAATCCAGCGGGAAGACCGCCACACGGTGGCAGTTCTGGAAGGCCAGGCGCACTCCGAAGTGCCGTTGCAGAGCGCCGCGAATCGCGTCACTCGCGAGCGCGCGCAGCAGCTGTCCACGTGCCTGCTCGTCCGGCGGCGGCGTCTGGTTGTCGGCGAACTCTCCGCCGTCGACCTTCAGCTGGGCCACCAAGGAGCTGATCATCTCCCATGCGTAAGGCAGGGAGGTCCGGACGCAGTCGACGAATGCTGCTTCGTCCACCTCGCCTCGCTCGGCCTGTTCCAACAGTGCCGGTGAGACGTCGAGCGACATGGGTACTCCTCTCGGACCCCCGCGAAGCGAGGGCATACGGACAGGGCAGGGGTCCGCATACGCAGCGTGCACGGATGACGACCTCCTGCTTCTACGGTAGGCAACGGGCGGTGCCCGCACCAGGAGATTGGGCGCATAACCGGCCAGGATCGAACGTGTCCATCGGCGGACAAGTCGTGCGGCGCCCCGGGCATCGCGGGGCCCCGGGTGGGCGAATCGCGTACACCGCCCCCGGTCGAGTAGCGTTGCGCCCCATGCGTCTCGTCATTGCCCGATGCTCCGTGGACTACGCGGGCCGGCTCACCGCCCATCTCCCGTCGGCGCCCCGCCTGATCCTTGTGAAGGCGGACGGCAGCGTCTCCATCCACGCGGACGACAGGGCCTACAAACCCCTCAACTGGATGTCCCCTCCCTGCACGCTGAAGGAGGGATCAGGGGACGACGCCGGTGTGTGGACCGTCGTGAACAAGGCGGGCGAGAAGCTCATCATCACGATGGAGGAGGTCCTGCACGACTCCTCGCACGAACTGGGCGTGGACCCCGGCCTCATCAAGGACGGCGTGGAAGCACACCTCCAGGAGCTTCTCGCCGACCGGATCGAGACACTCGGTGAGGGATATTCGCTCATCCGCCGCGAGTACATGACGGCGATCGGTCCGGTCGACATCCTCTGCCGGGACGCCGACGGCCAGACGGTCGCCGTGGAGATCAAGCGGCGCGGCGAGATCGACGGCGTCGAGCAACTGACCCGTTATCTGGAGCTGTTGAACCGCGACCCGCACCTGGCGCCCGTCAAGGGCATCTTCGCCGCCCAGGAGATCAAGCCGCAGGCCCGCGTCCTCGCCACGGACCGCGGCATCGGCTGCGCCATCCTGGACTACAACGCGCTGCGCGGCATCGAGGACGACAAGCTGCGGCTGTTCTGAGGCCTGTCGGCCGACAGGCCCCAGCTGCCCGGCTCATGACGCGCTCGCCTAGGGCCTGTCCGGCGGAGGAGGGCGGCAACGCGATGGGGGCGCCCCCTGCTCGAGCGAAGCCGAGAGCTTGGATGGGGTCTCCCCTGCTCGAGCGAAGCCGAGAGCTTGG